>JBDRAM010000092.1:0-4209 GCA_043823785.1 Candidatus Omnitrophota bacterium | reverse complement strand
AATGGTACTGTTTTTTTAAAAATAACAACACTAATTAACCTTTATGCCCGCAATGACGAAGTCAAAATAATTATTCTTATATATTGTTTATTTGACATAGTAAACTTGCTAAGATATACTATAACAAATGGGCTTATATATACCCCTCGCCTAAACAGCCAAAAAATATTTTCGAAATTTCTTGAATAGGCTTCGGGATTAATTCGCAGACGGCCTTTTAGGCCTACATTTTACATCGTCCGCCATCTTCGATGGCGATACTCCGTAAAATGTTTGCTCATTAAGGAGAAGATATGGGAAAGCATAAGATACTTGTTGTGGATGATGAGCCTGACCTTACAATGATGATAAAGATGAGGCTCGAAGCTGCCGGCTATGAGGTAATAGAGGCCAACGATGGGCAGCAAGGGCTTGATAGAGCTCGCAAAGAGAATCCTGATCTTATTATTTTAGATCTTATGCTGCCTAAATTGGATGGATATAAGGTATGCAGGATGCTTAAGTTCGATGAGAAATACAAGAAGATACCTATCATCATGTTTACGGCACGAGCTCAGGATTCTGACAAGAAACTTGGCGAAGAGGTAGGCGCTAATGCCTATCTTACTAAGCCTTTTGACCCTCAAGCGCTCCTTGACAAAGTGCGGGAACTGTTAAGCTAACGGATGCAAATGACATTAAAAGTACAGATGGGCGCAGATATCTGTGTAAATCTGCGAGAACCTATATTTAACACGAAATCCGCGCTGGTCTGTGCATAATTTCTATGACAAGAGACTATAAATATATTTATGGCCCTGTATCTTCCTGGAGGCTGGGACGCTCTTTAGGCGTAGACCCTATATCTTCCGAGCGTAAGATATGCAATTTTGATTGCTTATACTGTCAGATAGGAAAGGCCAAGGCTTATACCGGAAGGCGTAAAATATTCGTTCCAACCGCCGATATTATAAATGAGATAAAGCGCATACCGCCTGTAAGATTAGATTACATAACCTTTTCAGGCATGGGAGAGCCGACATTAGCCAAAAACTTAGGCCTGATAATAAGGGCGATAAGAAAGATAAGAAAAGAGAAAATTGCTGTCCTCACAAACTCTTCTTTGATATACAAAAAAGATGTGCAGGACGACCTTCGCTTAGCGGATTTTGTAGCGGTTAAACTCGACGTCTCTTCAGAGGCACTTTTTAAAAAAGTAAATAGGCCTAAGCCAGGACTTAAGTTTTATAAGATATTAAAGGGTATAAAAGATTTTAGAGCGAGGTTTAAAGGCAAGCTGGCCTTGCAGATAATGCTTACAGAAAGAAATAGAATATCTGCCAGAGGTGTTGCCGTGCTCACAGAATATATCGATCCTGATGAGGTCCAGATAAATACCCCATTGAGGCCTTGCGGCGTTAAGCCTTTATCGAGGCAAGATATAAAAGAGATAAAAAGCTATTTCAAAGACAGAGATATTATATCAGTCTACGACGCGAAGAAAAAGAAAGCCAGGCCTGTCAGCACCGAAGGCGTATTTAGGCGAAGAGGAGAGGCTTAAAAGTGACAAAAAAGATATTGGTTGTAGATGATGAACCTGAATTTATAGAGATGATAAGCTTAAGGCTTGAGGCAAACGGTTATGAGGTTATGACTGCTTTTAGCGGTGATGAGTGCCTTGAGAAGATACAGGCCGGTACCCCGGATGCGGTGCTTCTTGATGTATTGATGCCAGGCGTAGACGGCATAGAGACCCTCAGAAGGATAAGAAAACACAACAAGGAGCTCCCTGTATTTATTGTAACCGCTCATCCAAACGATAAAAGATTCAAGCAGGCAAGGAAACTGGATGTATCAGGCTTTGTTGTAAAGACAAGCGACCTTAATGAAGAGGTCTCAAACATTACAAATATTTTACGGATGTCACCTATGTACAAAGCCAAGAAGACGAAAGCACATCCTAAAGCAAAAAGGGCTTAGAAGATAATGGTAGGTATGAATGTAGTAATAGATGACCTTCTTAAAAAAGGCATGATCTCCCAGGAGCAGCTTGATAAGGCTACAGATGAGTCTAAGAAAAAGGGTTTGTCTGTTGATAAAGTATTATTGAAGATGGGAATAGTCACAGAGGAGAATATAGCGTCTGTTTTATCCGAGCGGTTGGGCATACCCTTTATGGACTTATCCAACTATTCAATAGATTCTTCGCTTATAAGGTTGGTTCCCGAAGCGCTTGCTCAAAGGTTCAAGCTTATTCCTCTTTTTAAGATAGGTGAGACCTTAACTGTTGCCATGGTAAATCCACGGGATATAAATGCCATAGATCAGATCAGGCAAAAGTCTAAGTGCGAGATCGAGCCTGTTCTTGCTACCGAGATGGCTATTAAAAATGCCATAGACCGCTATTATGGCGTTGAGGATAGTGTCGATGAGATAGTGACAAAGATAACCCAAGCAAAACAGAAGCAAGGTGTGAAAGAAGATTCCCCTGAAGAACTCGCAAAACTCGCGGATGATACGCCGGTGATAAAGCTTGTAAACTTAATAATACAGCAAGCTGTAAAGGATAAGGCAAGTGATATACATATTGAGCCGGATGAAAAGGTACTTCGCGTGAGATACCGTATTGACGGCATACTCCATGAAGGCATAAAACCTCCTAAGGATCTTGAGCCAGCGATAATCTCACGCATAAAAGTCCTTGCAGATATGGATATCGCGGAAAAGAGAAAGCCCCAGGATGGCAAGATACAGGCCAAGGCGCAGGGCAAGGATGTGGATCTCAGGGTCTCGACCTTTCCGACAGTCCATGGTGAAAATGTAGTTATAAGGATACTGGATAAGAGCAGTGTTCTCTTAGGCTTGCAAGAGCTCGGCATGAGCCCTTCCATGCTCAAAGATTTTGAGAAGATAATAAAAAGGCCGTACGGTATAGTACTTGTAACAGGCCCTACGGGAAGCGGAAAGACGACCACACTATATGCTGCCTTATCGACTATAAATTCCGCGGAGAAGAATATAATTACCATAGAAGACCCGGTTGAGTATCAGCTTAATATGATAAGACAGACTCAGATAAATCCCAAGGCAGGCCTTACCTTTGCTTCAGGCCTGCGCAGCATGCTGAGGCAGGACCCTGATATAATAATGGTAGGAGAGATCAGGGATAAAGAGACAGCTGAAATAGCAACGCATGCTGCCATGACAGGCCATCTTGTCTTTTCAACTCTGCATACCAATGATGCGGCAGGAGCTATCACTCGTCTGGTAGATATGGGTATTGAGCCGTTTTTAGTATCAAGTTCTGTAACAGCTGTATTAGCGCAGAGGCTCGTAAGGGTCATATGCCCAAATTGCAGGCAGGAGATAGAAGTAAGCGACGCTATGCTCAAAGACCTTGGTCTTGAAAGAAGAGATAATATGAAGTTCTATAAGCCTAAAGGCTGTCACAAATGTAAGGATGAAGGCTATGCGGGTAGGTCCGGAATATATGAGCTCTTTACAATAAATGACGATATTAAAAAACTTATTCTTGCCAAGGCATCCGCGCAAGAGGTCAGGAAGAAAGCGATAGAAGGCGGAGCAAAGACCCTGTATGATGACGGCATAGAAAAAGCCCTTTCAGGAATTACCAGCGTAGAGGAGGTTTTACGAGTTACAAGGGAGGGCTAAATCTTGTGACTGATAAGGTGAAAAATTTCTTTAAAATTTCAGCAAAATTTGTGCCTGCCCGCCCTTCAAAAGTAGTGGCAGGCGGGCTGAAGGGTGTCCCTTTTAGGACCGTCCCCAAAGCTTTTACGCTGATCGAAGTTATAATGGTAGTAGTAGTAATGTCCGTCCTGATAGCAGTACTTGCCTCAGTAAGAAATTCCCCTTTACAAAACCGCGTTGCCGCGGCATCACAAAAAATAAAATCAGATATAAGATATGCCCAAAGTTATGCAGTAGCTTCCCAGGATAGGACACGTGTATCGTTTGATTCAAGCGCGGACAGCTATAGTGTATATGTAGAGCAGGCTGGGGGCAGTTGGTCACTGATGAGCGAGCCTCTGACTAATGAGACTTTTACAGTAGGCTTCACTTCAAGAAGTGAATATTTTAATGTTGATATTGTTTCTACTGATTTTGACGGTTCAGGGTATGGCGTTGTATTTGATGCGGGAGGGGTACCATATAGCTATAATCCTTCATCAGGAGCCATAGCTATTCTTTCGAGTGAGGGAAGTGTCT
>JBDRAM010000091.1:0-7609 GCA_043823785.1 Candidatus Omnitrophota bacterium | reverse complement strand
ATCCTTTGCCCTGTTACATTCTTCGTGGATAATTTTAAGATTATTTTTAACCTCCTCATTAAGCTTTTCGTCAAGTAAAGAAAGCTGGGCGTTTCCTGATATTATCATAAGGGGATTGTTTACCTCATGCGCCATGTCAGCTACAAGTTTTCCCAGCTCTGCGAGCCGCTGGGATTTTTCCATAGCTTTGCGTTCGGTGGTATCTCTAAAAAAACCCATAAGATAGTTCTTAGCGCCTATTCTTACCGGCGATCCAGCAATGTCAGCGATAAAAATGCTTCCGTCTTTTCGTCTTACGGCGATATCGGTAACAAACACTTTCAATTTTTTAGACAGTTTATCAAACTGCTCAAGGTTATAAGATGTCTCTTCCTCTCGGTGAATATCCATAAGCCCTATCTTGCTGATCTCCTCAGGGTTATAACCCAGCATTTTACAAAAGGCGGCATTAGCCATAAAGAATTTTTTGGTTTCCATATCAGCAAGGACAATTCCATCGCTGGCGGAATTAAAGATAGCCTTAAACTTACTTTCGGATTCTATGATCTCTTCTTCCGCCTTCTTGCGCACGGTGATTTCGTCACGAAGTTGCTGCCCGCTCGCGCTTAACTGTTGATTAGCGGCTCTTAATTGCTGCTCGCTTGCTCTCAACTGTTCATTTGAAGCCCGCAGCTGCTGTTCATGGGCTCTTAACTGTTGGTTGCTTGCTTTTAGCTGCTGCTCGCTTGCCATTAACTGTTGGTGGGCGGCCTTCAACGCCTTTTCAGCCTCCTTGTGTTCTGTGATTTCACATTCAAGTTCCTTATTAACTCTTACTAAATCTGCCGTGCGCTTACTTACTAGTTCTTCAAGGTGACTGCGGTGTTTCTTCAACTCTTCGGCCATATTACGGAAACTTACTGCCAGGTCCCCAATTTCATCGCTTGAGGAGAGATCGATTCCGGTGTTTAGCCTGCCTTTTCCTATCTCTTCTGCCGCAAATTTTAATTTTTTAACCGGAATTGTTACGGATCGATAAACGATTATCGATAGTGCCAAAGCGCTAAGGATGGCGCTAATAAGCAGGGCCCAAAGAAAAATATTGGCAGCCCTGTAGCTGGCATCTGAAACGCGTTTGTCAGAGATCATATCGATTTCATTCCTATCAACGATCTCAGTTAGTCCATCTTCTAATCTGTCAAGTAGAATCCTTCCCTGGCCGCTGGAAAGTTCCATTGCCTCAATGTTGTCAGCCTGCCAACTCAGTCTCCGGACCTTCTGATTTATCTCCTTCCAGCTGTTATAGGTTTTTCTGAAGGCATTAATGCCTTCTTTCCCTTCGGGGGTGGCTATGGCGTCTAAGCTATCAATCCTATCGAGTATTTCGCTTTCGTATTCGTCAAGAGCCTCTGCATATCTATCCATCTCTTCGGGCTTGGTTTCTGCAATAATGTTCTTTTCGGCGCGATGGATCTTTACTATGTCCCTATTAATTTGGGCAGCTAGTAACTGCCGCTTGGAGCTTACATCAACAATTTTGTCCAGCCCCTTCTTCAAGCTGTTTAAACGCACAGATGCTGCCGCACAACTTATAATAAAAATTAGGATTATTACACTAAGCCCGCCTCCCAATTTTAACCCTATGCCGATCTTACCCTTTCTCAATCCTTGAGATTTCATGCAATATCCTCCATACAATAAATCATGCCGTTCTTTCTTTATCTGCTTACAATTCTCTTGCCGCGCTATCACCTTCGGTATAGAATATCTTGCCGGACCTGATACGCAGGGACGCGCTTCGTCGTTTGCTGCCACCTAATCTCATTTTCCCGGGCTTAATATCTAACTTTTTCAAATAGCCCAAAACCGATTCCGCGATCTTCTCCGGAAGGTCCCCTTCTCCGAGCATATTTGCGCCCCCTAAAAGACTTGTCTCTGTTGTTTCTGGTTTAGCCCCTGACTTTCTCATCGCGTCGAAAAGAACACCTATCGCATCTTCCGCATATTTTGTTTTCAAGCTCTCCGTGCGCGGCGACTTGCCGGGAAGCATCACATGTGCCAGGCCGCCTATTCTTTGCTTATAGTCATACGCTATGACCGCGATACAGGAGCCGAGTGCCGGCACGCGAAGAGTAAATGGGGTTGATGATACCTTAACCTCACCCGTTGCTATATGAATAAATTTTGCCATCTTAAGTCATTAATTTAATTGAGGATCAGAGATAACTATATATAGTATTATATAATATAAATATACGTATAAATTCGTAATTGTACCAATTATATATAATGTGAGCAAAGAAAACAAGGGAAAACTTCGTAATCGGTGAGTTACAATGGGGTAACAGCGTAGGAGCGGCCTCTCCCTCGCTATGCTCGGGACCTCTCACCGAGGGATCCCGAACGAATGTGAGGGGCCGGCCGCGAATACTCACTTAGAGTGAGGCAGCAAAGAGGCGGGATCGACATCGGGATTTTTGGCAGAATCCCGCCTGATCAGCCTGTGCTTTCTTATCAACTCTTCTTCGGAGCGCTCAACTATTTCCATCTTTTGCCTTTTTAAGACTCGATCTTTCTAATTACATCCAGAAGCTCATCAAGGTCTATAGGCTTCATAAGATATTCGTAGCCAGAGTACCCTAAATCCGCCAGCTCTTTCTTGTATCCTCTCATCTCAAGCGAACCGCTCAAAACTACAAAAGGCATCTTTCTGTTTAATCTTTTTAATTCCCGCAATACATCGACACCATTTACCTTGGGCATCTTCATATCTAAAACCATAAAATCTGCCTCAATGCCGCCGCCAAGCATCTCTATCGCCTTCTCTCCGCTTACCGCGGACGTCACCTCAAAACCATTCTTCCTAAGAAATCTCTCTAAGATATCTGCTATAGCAGGCTCATCGTCCACCACCAGAATCTTATGAATCATGTCTATTGCCCCCCTTTAATAGGTAAAAGTATAATAGCCCTTGCCCCCTTACCCGGTTCACTCTCATACTTCAATTCCCCCGCATGCGCCTTCATGATACCATAGCAGACAGAAAGGCCTAATCCCGTTCCGCTCTCCTTGGTTGTAAAAAACGGGTCGAATATCTTTTTCATATCCTCCTTTAATATGCCGCAACCTGTATCTTTAATGTCTATACGTATATAATCACCTTCCTGCTTTGTAGAAACGTTGATAGAGCCTCCGCTCTTCGGCATGGCTTCAGCTGAATTTTTTAACATATTCATAAATACCTCATGCATCTGCTTCTCATCTATCTCTATCTTTGGCAGGGAAGGCGTATAATCTTTTATAATATTAACATCTGAGAGCAAAAACTGATGCTCCAATAATTTAATTACGAAGGCCAGGGATTCATTTATATCTACCTCTTTGAGTTCTCCTTTACTCGGCTTTGAGAACATAAGCAGTCTTTGGATAATATCTTTTGCGTGCAGGCACTCCTCCTTGATAATATTTAAGTTCTCCTTTATCGTAGGGCAGTCTTTTAAATCCTCCATGAGGGAGAGCTGGGCGTTTCCTGATATTATCATAAGCGGGTTATTTACCTCATGGGCCATATCTGAAACAAGCGAGCCCAAAGAGGCGATTTTCTCTGACTGCACCAGCATCTCCTGCGCCTGCTTTAAGTCACTCAATTTCCTTTCCAATTCTTCCCTTATCTGGTTATTGTCATCCAGCATGCTTATCATTATCTCGCGGGATTTTATTTCTTCTTTTAAGGCCTCTCTTAGCTTCTCCTCGGCCTTTTCGCGTTCAGCCACTTCCTTTAACAAAGAGTCGCGGGATACGGTCGTCTCTTTTAACTCTTCGGCCATCCGGTTAAAAGAGCCGGCAAGCTCTTCTATTTCATCGCCGGTTTTTATATCTGCCCTGGAGGTAAAATCCAATTTTGCGGCTTTGGCCACAGCCCAGGAGAGTTGTTTTATCGGCTTGATAAAAATTCTGCTAAAAATAGATACGAGCGGAATAGTTATTATTATTAAAAGAAAGACCAGCGCTGCAGCCAGGATAATAAGAATTCTCACAGGGTAGAACGCCTCTTCCGCTTCTTGTTCTATAAATACGCGCCATCCGATTCCGTTCTTAAAGAGATATGGATTTTTAACCTCTGACCAGACAATAAGCTTTTCTTTGCCGGTATGGGCAGGCTTTGTTATTATCCAATTTTCTTTATTAGCAGGTATTGCCTGAAAGCCGGCCGGGGTGAGCAATTCTTCACCTATCATTTCTGTAAGGGGATGATATATTATGCGGCCATGCTTATTGGTTAAGATCGCATGGCCTGTATCTCCAACTGAAAATTCCGCAAGAGAAGAGAAGAAAGATTTAATATCAACTACGCCCTTGGCGATACCTATTAGACCGCCCCCTTCATCCTTTATCGGAACTGCTATAGTAAACGAGAGCGCGCCGGATGACTCATCGTAATCTATATCGCCTATAAAAACATCTCCCTTGCCGTTATTAAATGCCTTCTTCCACCAGTCTTCATCTGCCTGGTAGAAATCGCTTGTCCTGCCCGAGGAAGCCGCTAAACCTCCGTGTATATCTGTTATGAATAATTCAGCCATTTCTCTGTCGTCCTTAATAACATCTTTTAACGTACGGCTGGCCTCGCTATTTAAATATTCTTTTATAAGCGGGGCGTCATCCGGCGCCTCAACCCATTGTTTATCTATTGCTGACAAATAAGAAATAACTTCACTCTCTGATAATTCATTATATTTAAAATTGGCCTTTTTAACGGAATTTATCGATTCAATGTCAGAGGTATATGCCATTATATCCGGCACTTCTTTGTCAATCATTTCGGAAACAGCAGCGCTTAATATATGCGTTAGGGATTTGCGTTCCTCCACTATCGTAAAACGTATCAGGGCTATTCCCCAGTGGTAACCCAGCAGAGTGCCTACAGTCATAACAAGCAGCACAATCATGCAAATAAAGACCGTCAGCTTAAACCTTATACCGCCCCTTAACTTCAGCCTGCCTTCGCTATAAGAAAAGCATGCCGTCGTTAAGAAAAAGGCCGGCGCCAGTATTATCGCGCAGAGCATCCTGAAAAATTGAACGGGTAGTATAAATATCTTAGAGAAATTTTCGTAATTAATGACAGAGGCTAAAAGAAAATCCGCCTTCGGAACCACAAGGCCGCTTAAGATACCATAAGAGATAAGCGTAAAGATTATAATCCTTACGTTTATCTTAATAATTTTAGGGAAATTCTGTTTCGATACAACTAGATGAAAGGCAAGGGCGCTTAGAAACGCGCCGGGAATACAGATAAAACACCTTGCCGCTATCTGCGACAGAAGAAATCCCTTAGTAAAAAAATATACCGCAGACCAGGCAGATAAAGGGGCTATCCAGGCATACTTGAGCCATTTAAGTTCAGGGTTTTCCCTGTATATTACGCGGCTGCCGAAGATAACCAGGAAAAGAAAAGAGGCGGGCAACAGAAGCCCGCCTGTTATCTTCAGTGCATGGATATCAAAAGGCCCGCCCTTTAAAATAAACATATCAACCCATTCGTTAAGGCCGTGCAGGATACCAAAAAGACCTACAAGCCACAGGGTATCTGATAACTCAAGAATATTATTTCGTTTGGGCATAAGAAAAATAGCGACGCCCATTAATACGAAGGCTAACCCATAAAAAAAGAACGTTACTATCATTTAATCATCTTCTTTAATTCCCTGATCTCTTTTTTTAACTCAATTATGCGCTCTTCCCTGCCTATGTTGGCCTTATAAAATATCTCAAGCTCTTCAAGGTGCTTTTCCTTTTCCTCCTGCATTATCTTTTGTTTTTCTTCAGTTTTAATAACGGAAAGCGCGTATGATAAATCGCCTGTCAGTTCCGCGAAAAGGTCCTGTTCTTCTTTGTCCATAGCCAGCGCTTCCGGCAGAGAGACGGATACGGTGCCATAAACCTCGCCTTCGCGGGCCAACCGGGAGCATAAAGCGGCCTTTCCTTTGTATTCCTTCGACATCGGACAGCCTTCGCACACGCTCAATGTATCCTCTATCACGACGATACCGTCACTCGCAAGCGCCATCTCCTGGCATTTGAGCCGCTTCCCATCCTCAACCGCCTTCTTAACCCCGGGGAAATCCCTCTCTACCTCATCGCCCGCGAAAAACTTAAGGCTGCCCTGCTCGTTAAAAAGTGATATCCAGGCATTTGTGTATTCCCCGCTTCCCACAAGGTGCCTGCAGGTATAGACTATAAGTGTGTCCGGGTTTTTCTCCTTAGTTATAAGCTGGTTGACCCCGCGTATCGCCATGAGGACCCTGTTAAAATGCTGTATTTTTTCTTCGGCTTTCTTGCGCTCGGTGATGTCAGTATTAACGCCGGCAACCAGCCACTCGCCTTTTTCATTCTGAAAAGGCGTAGTTATAACCTGTACAGGACGGTTACCCTCCCTGGGTAAAACCTCCTCGCCTACCACGGCTTTCTTTGTCTGGAGGGCCTTAGGAATGACGCAGGCTGGACACATCGTGTCCCGCCCCATAAAGTACTCATAGCATTCTCTCCCTTTATAATCGCCGTAAATCTTTTGCCATTCGGGGTCTATATATATCATCTTAAAATGAGAATCGATAATATCGAGCCCTGTCTTTGTGGCGCCTAGTATAAATTCTATCCTTTGCCTTAGTATTTTTGCCTCTGCCTCCGTCTTCTTGTGCTCGGTGATGTCTCTGACTGTCGCTTGTAAACTCTGTATTTCTTCTAACTCAATTCTTGTCAATAAAACTGTGGCCGGAAACTCTTGCCCGCTTAATCTCTTGTGCGTCCATTCAAAGAAGTTTGAGCCCTCTTCCATTGCTTTATTTATCATCTCTGCAGCTTTCTTAGAAGATAGCATTCCGTCCGGTTGATGTTCCGGAGAATACTGCCACGGAGCTCTTAAAATAAAGTCTTCTTCGCACGCAGCCTCAAACATCTTCAAAGTCGCGGTATTTCCTGAAGTGAATTTCCAATCTGGAGGAGCCAATGTCATTATAGCGTCTCTTGAGGATTCAAACAAAGTTCTATATCCCACCTCTGTTTTCTTCAACGTCTCCTCCGCCTTATAGCGCCTCTGACGGACTTCAGTGTCATGCAGCTCTCGCTCAATAATTACAACCAGCCTCTCCAGATTACCTTTAGATAGATAGTCTCGCGCGCCTTTTTTCATTAAATCTACTGCTACATCTTCACCGATAGTGCCGGATATGATAATAAGCGGCAGGTCAATGCTCTTCTTATGGATTAATTCTAAAACATCATGAGCGTTGAAAGATGGTAATTGATAATCTGAAATAGCAATATCCCAACTCTCCTGATCAAGTGCATTGCACATCGCGTCCTTAGTATTCACACATTTAAAAGTTACGTTGAAACCGCCGCGCTTGATCTGCTCTACAGTCAAAAAAACATGATCTTCCGAATCTTCAACTATCAAAACACGCAATGGTTTAGTCATATAATTTGATCTCCTATGTTAACAGTCAACAACTCTCTACTCTAAAGACCTGTGTCTTCAAACACTTACAGCTAATTTAAACTTGTTAAAGTCCTCGAACACCCAATCGTTTTTTAGGGTTCGATAAACTATCGTCAGAAGCTTGCGAGC
>JBDRAM010000090.1:0-2944 GCA_043823785.1 Candidatus Omnitrophota bacterium | reverse complement strand
ATAGCGCATATTGCTGCTGATAGTAAAGAAAAAGCGATAAAGCTCGAACAATATCTAAAAACAGGCTCAGGCTCGTCATTTATTAAAAAACATCTGCTTTAGTCTCCGTAGCCTACTTCTACGAAGTTTCTTTCATTTCTAGGCGAAGGGGACCAGCCGCGCCAACATATCTCTGGAAGGATTCGAAGGGAGCCCAGCTTTGAAATGCGACGAAAAGGAGCATTTCATGGGCGGGAGGCGACCTGAAGAGAGCGGAGCGAACGAAAGGCGCCGAATCCTGCCAGCCGCGCTATGTACCATTCGGCAGAAGCGTAAACTAAAGCCTCAGGTACATGGCAAGCCATTCTTCTTTGCCCTGCAATACGTATATGATGGTATGAAATGATTAAAAATAGAGAAAGCAGAAAGTATTTATTGGCCTTCTTGTTGTTTATTTTGATAGGTTTTATTGTTTATGGCAATAGCCTCTCAAATGGCTTCATAATCGATGATCATACTGTTATTGAAAGCAACGATCTTATCAAAGACCCCGCTAGTTTTAGTAGAATATATTTACGATCTTACTTATGCCCTGCCTACTATAGGCCTATTGTTACCCATACTTTTGCTATAGATTATCTTATCTGGAAACTCAATCCTTTAGGCTATCATCTTACCAACATATTTCTTCATTGCTTAACCGCTTTCTTATTTTTTGTATTTCTCAATCTTTTATTCCGTGATTTCGCTCTCTCTTTTATTTCAAGCCTGCTTTTTATGATACACCCGATAAACAATGTTAGCGTGAATTACCTGAGCGATCGCGGTAATATTTTAGTTGTATTTTTTATGTTGGCTGCTCTTATTACGTTTTGCATGGGATATATGCAGAATAAGCCACGCCTCTATTTTTTTGCTGCTTTGTCTTTCATTATATCCCTTTTCTGTCGTGAAAATGCTGTTCTTTTCCCTCTTTATTTACTATGCACGGCGTTGGTGTTAAGAAAGGAAGGCAGGGCGAGAGATTTACGGACAGCTTTTATAGCGGCAGTGCTGATAAGCGCCATAAATCTGGCAATTCGTTCTAAATATTTTAGCTTTTTAGGCGGGGGCATATTTAGTTTTCCGGATCTTCTTTCTATGGCAGGTATTAATTCTTTCCTCTATATTATTACCAGGTATGTTTCACTAATCTTTTGGCCTAGAGATATATCTTTTTTTTACAGGTTTCCTCAAATAGATCAGCCCTGGCTTTTAGTATTATATATTTTGCCTCTAGTATTTTGCCTGGCTTTTCTTTTTCCTAAATTCAGAAGAAACGGAACAATCTTATTCTCACTAGCATGGTTTCTGGCAGGAGTAATCCCGCTTTATACCCTGATGTTTGGGAGGAGGCTGATAGGCTTGTTTGTTGCGCAGGATAGCTGGATCTATTTCTCATCGATGGGTTTATTTATTCTTTTAGCTTATTTTCTGTTGTCCCTTAAAAAGATCGTTAACTCTAAGCTGTGGTTGATTCTTATTTTTAGTATCCTTTTTTCTTATGCACACAATACGTTTATTAATAATTTCCTTTGGAAGGATGGAAAGACCTATTGTGCATATTGGCTTAGGCAGGTTCCAGATAATCATTTTGCGCATTCTTTTCTATCCAAGCATTATGTGAAGAGCAAAGAATATAAGAAGGCACTTTACCACATAAACAAGATGATAGATATTTTTGTAGATAGAGGAGCCGAATATACGCAGCTAAGCAGTGTGTACACTCAGCTGGCAGATCTTTTTTATAAGCAGGGGAAGGAACCAGAGGCGATAGAGTATTTTAATATAGCTTCTAAGATCGACCCTGCCAATGCTACCGCATGTTTTAATCTGGGTACTATATATTCGAACAGGAATAATGATAAGGAAGCCATTCTTTATTATGAGAAGGTGTTAGCTGTAGATCCCCTGCACTTTGGCTCAAACTACAATTTGGCTATTATTTATTCTAATATGGGTGAGGAAGCAAAGGCACTTGAAAGAGCTGAAGCAGCGTTGCAGGTTGATCCTAATTGTTTCAAGTAGGATCGATCAATCGCTTTTGACGGAGCGCAGTCTAATTTTTGCAAAAACTAAAGCATATATGGCCCTGGCAGCCTTATAGAGAAGCTGCTCAATACCAGACTTTTTCGACAAAGCCCCTCACTATCACAAAGTAATATATATAAACCCTTGCCCTTGACTTCTCATAATATATAAGCGATATTTATAAGGTAAGGCAGCATATAAGAATATATGCGGGAAGGTGACATTTGTGCTAACTAAATATTTTTATAAAGGTTTATTAGTATTATTATAAATATTCGCTTAGCATGGGAGTTTATATGAAAAAGTCATCACAAAGAAGGATTTGCGTAGTTATTTTAATATGCCTATTTATCCTATCTACTTCTCTATCTTTATACTCGCAGGATGTAAATCCAAAATATGAAAAACTAAAAACTCTATTATCGCTTAAAGGAAAGGCGGCCTCCTCTAGCGAAAGCAATAATATGATATCAGGGTCAGGAGAAGACACGCAAAAATATGTTGAGGGTGAAATCCTGGTCAAGTTTAAGGAAGGTTCGGATCCATACAGTGTATTGCAATATTTAGATCTCGCTTCAGCTGAAACCCGCAGGATACATTCTATAAAGCCCGCGTCAGATAAGTTTAAAAAAGATTATAAGCTGGAAAAGGATTCCAACGGCTGGTACTGGTTTTTGGGTAAGCAGTACCAGGAGCAGGAAGAGATACCGGATATTGAGCTGTTTAAAGAAGCTTATAATAATATGCCTACTTCTGAAAAAAAGCTATATGACATTTATAAGATAGCTCTTCCCGAGGGCACAAACGTAGAAGAAGCTGCCGCCTTACTAAACGCTTCTGGTGAAGTAGAGTTTGCGGAGCCAAATTATATAGTCAAAGCCATGATGGTGCCAAA
>JBDRAM010000089.1:0-13677 GCA_043823785.1 Candidatus Omnitrophota bacterium | reverse complement strand
CCTTTCTTAAAAGGATGCTTGGTCTCTTTGATAGTGCTTACATAGTCCGCTATTCTTAACACGGACTTAGCCGCGGAACCGCCTGTAAGTATGAGCTCGGTCTGCGCGGGTTTTAAATCTATAAGTTTTAAGAGTTCCCTTTCCTTGATCAACTTGTAATTTAAAAGATATAATACCTCATCCAAAACAATGAGATCATAACTTTTATCTTTTACAATATCTTCTGCTTTTCTTATATCTTTTAAGATCTGCTCTTTAAGCCTTTTTATTGAAGCTGACTTGTAAAAGAGCGGGTGCCTCTCCTTAAAAGCAACAACCTTGACTTTTAGCTTTTTAAGCGCTGACAGCTCTGACGAGGGCATAGCTTTCAAAAACTGCACAAGGCATGTCTTTCTCTTGGCGCCGTGGGCCCTTAAGAGCAAACCCAGCGCGGCGGTTGTCTTTCCCTTGCCATTTCCTATATAGAGATGTATGTGCCCGCGCCTTTTCATATACAAATATCTCCGCCAACTCCATGCGGCCTCTTTTCAATAAAGCTTCTGATAGAACTCATTGTACTATTTGCTTCTAATCCGAACATTTTTGTCGAGGTAACAAACGCGCCCATACCAATAACCAGGTTCGCTACTGCTCTATCGTCCGTTACAACTGCTGCTTCGCTTTTATCAGCCAGGTTGTAAACAAATGATTCAATGACAGTATCCGCGGTTTCGCCCCTGCCGGAATATATAACGGTAGGGCTGCCCTTCTCGACTGAGCGCCTTCTCTTTCCGCCATCGTATACTATTATACCCTCTAACTCGTGATGGCCGCAGTATGCCTGTATAAGATAAAAAAGCTCGCTGCGCGCGAGCTCCATACTCTTATCTTTTGCTTTTAAGAGAGCGGGCGATTTCCCTATCAAATTATATCCGTCAATGATAAGATAAGAAGACATTATAGAATATACCCTTCCCTAAAAAGCAGACTGCCGTAACTATTAAGGCGGCAATGCATACTCCGAGGCTTATCGCAAAAAAAGCATGCCTTAATCTCAACTTAAAAAGCGTTGCCGCGACACAGCCTGTCCATGCGCCTGTAACTGGAAGCGGGATAGCGACAAACAGCATCAGCCCCAATACCTCATATCTTCGTATAAGGTCTGCTTTTCTTTTTGTTCTTTCAAAAAGCCAGTCAAAGAATTTTTTAAAAAGCCAAAACCTGCGCAGATATCCTGAAACAGGCTCTAGTAGAAAAAGCATAGGCACCACAGGAACCAGATTTCCCGCAATGGATATAGCTAAAACTTTTTTTAGGCTAAGGCCCATTGAGAGCCCAAAGGGAATAGAACCTCTAAGTTCTGAGATCGGCAGCATCGCAAGTATAAAGGTTGTCAGCTCTTTTGGCAAGGATGATAAGCCTTTAATTATTGGATCTATCATCTATTCCCTCCAGCCATGCTTACCGATTAATGGCACAAAGACACAGCTGAATAATCCGCTTACATTAAAAGAGTCTCCTCTTCTTTCAATAAGAGTGAGCACCTGTGAAAGTTCGCTGCCAATAGGCATCACCAGCCTGCCGCCATCCTCAAGTTGATCTTTAAGCGGCTCAGGCACGGAAGGCGCTGAACATGCTACAATAATTCCATTATATGGGGAATGCTCTCCCCAGCCGCAGCTTCCATCTCCTATAAAATGTTTAATATTTTTATAACCCATGCTGATAAGCCTGCTGCAAGCATCATGGGACAACGAGCCTATTCTTTCTACTGTATAAACCTCGTTGGAAAGTTCCGCTAATATTGCTGTCTGATAACCGCTTCCAGTACCTATCTCGAGGACCTTGCTTGTTTTTTCAAGCTTAAGAAGCTCTGCCATTGCCGCAACCATATATGGCTGAGAAATGGTCTGTCCTAATCCTATGGGAACAGGGTGGTCGCTATAAGAATATTTCTTGCTCTCTTCAGGCACAAATACCTCTCTTGGCACTTTCCTGAAAGCGTCTCTGACCCCCTGATCCTTTATACCCCTGCCCTCAAGCTGAGTTGAGACCATCTCATCTCTTTCTTTGGTGAAGCTTAAGCTTTCAGACATATTAGTTTCCGCTAAGTAATATCTTTGTTATAAAAAATAAGAAACGGAAAGTGTCTCGAACAGGCCTGATCTTGCTGGATTCTCCCGCATATATAGACCTTATGGGCATAGACTCTATCTTATAGCCTTTCCTGGCAAGTTTGATGATTATCTCTGATTCTATCTCAAATTTACGCGTTTTGATATCTATGCTTTTTATGGCGTTTTCGCTATAAAGCCTGTATCCGCACTGCGTGTCCGGTATATACTGTTTGCATATTAACGATAAAACAGAAGACATAAACCTATTTGTAAGTATTCTGATAAGCGGCATATCAGTAGGGTTATCCATCCTATTGCCTATTACAGCAGACGCGTTGGTCTGCTTAGCCTTATCTATAAATTTCAGTATAGCGGAAGGTTCATGCTGCCCATCGGCATCCATGGTAACCACCATATCGTAATCTTTTCCCGCGACGTAGGCAAGACCATCTTTAAGCGAAAGGCCCTTGCCAAGCCGCTTGTTATGGCGTATGACATGGGCATTCTCATTCGCCGCTATAGCTGAAGTATCATCACTGGAACCATCATCTATAACCACAACATCTATTCCGATAGCCTTTATCTCTTTTATAACATTAGAGATGCTCTTGGCCTCATTAAAAGCCGGTATTATCGCGCAGGTTTTCATAAAGAATTTCTTTCCCAGTTTATCTTTTCCCAAAACCTCCTGAATACATGCCATTGAGTAGGATACTGCCTGATGACTTCTTCCAGTATGGCGGCGGTTTTTTTTGTTGCCTCTAGCAAGTCGCGGCGTTCGTCCTTTGTGTAAACAGGATTTATCTGCTCATAGAATTTAAATGTAAATGTATCATCCTCATTCCTGATCATAAAACAAGGAACTATGGGTGAGCCGCAGCGTCGGCTAAAGACTGCCGGGCCCCTGGGGACCATGGTGGGTTTGCCTAGAAAATCCATCTCTATGCCATTGCCAAAATAGTCTCTGTCTCCGACAAGAGCAATAACATAGTTTTCCGCGAGTACAGAAAAGCATTTCCTAAGGCCTGCACCGACAGGTATCACCTTGGCGCCGGTCAGCTGCCTCTGCCTGATAAAAAAACTGTTTATCTCTTTGTTTCGATGATTCAATACAACTGCCGCGAAAGGGATATTGAGAAGAGGCAATATTACACCTCCCAGCTCCCAGTTGCCAAGATGCGCTGTAACGGCTATTACACCCTTATTTCCTCCCAGCGCGTTGGTCAGGTGTTCGATGCCTTCTAATTTGACGTATTTTTTTACGTAATCATTATCTATCTTTGAAAATCTGAAAAAATCAATCAGGTATTTGCCAAAGTTTATATATAATTCTCTGACCATGCTATCAAGCCTTTTTTCATTATAATCGGGAAAGAGGGCTCTCATGTTATCCTTAACAGCTTCACGGTCAGTCTTATAAAAAAAACGGTAGATTGAAGAAACAAAGATAGCCAGCTTATACCCCATCTTAAGCGGCATGTGAAGTGCTAAAAATTTCCCAACGCGATATAGGAACAAAAGCATATTTTATAACCCCAGTATTAACTTCGCTATATTTAACGCTGAGCTCGGCTTCCCTAAAGATGCTGCCTGCTCCTTCATGGCTTTAAGCTTAGACGGCATACGAAAAATGTTCTCAACCAGGACAGCAAGCTCTTCTTCATTATCAGCCCTAACCGCTGCCCTATTCTGTGTAAGAAACTGCGTATTCTTAGCCTCTTGCCCGGGTATGGGATTTACAATAACTATCGGCAATGATTTTGACAGGGCCTCTGAAACAGTAAGGCCTCCCGGCTTTGTAACAATAAGGTCTGATATGGTCATTAATTCATTTATATTATTAGAGTATCCGGAAACCAGGACTTTGTTTCTGAACTTTCCTATACGGCGGTTAAAATGTGAGTATAGGTTAGCGTTTGTTCCTGTAACAATAATTATCTGGATATTAGTATTTATTCTGTCTAAGGCTGCCACTATTCTCTTGATAGGCCCATAGCCGCTGCTTCCGCCCATGACCAACACTGTCTTTATATCGCTTTTAAGGCCATGACGATCAAATATAGGCTGGGCATCAAGCTTTTCCATGAAGGAGATATCGATCGGTATGCCATAAACAAAGATCTTCTCCTGCGACACGCCGTTTTCAAGAAGTTTAGACTTCGCGTCATACGAAGCTACGACATAACAGTCAACAGATTCATATATCCAGTATGAATGAGGACAAAAATCAGTAAGCACACCAACTAAAGGTATGTTTTCTGAGAAGGTGCTTTTATAATCCGCGACCATGCCGCAGGGAAATGCCTGTGTGCAAGCAATAACATCCGGCTTAAAATCTTCGATCAAACCCTTCATCTTAGAGCTGTTATGGCGGTGTATAAGCTCCTTTAGATTTTGAGTATTTTTTACTATCTTGGGATTATCGTACAGGTACTCCCAGACCTCAGGCGTCTTTTTGATTATTCCCATATATACCCTGTTTATCACTCTCTCTAATATGGGATTTGTATAGTTGAAGGAGTTTATACTAAAAACTTGGACATCGGGGTCTAAAAATTTAAGCGCCCTCTCTATTGCCATCGCAGCGCGATGATGGCCCGATAGAATCGATATATAGAGTAATAGGACTTTTTTTGTAGATAACATCAATATTCAGTCTTAAGAAGCTTATCTAAGCGCTCTATCGCCTTACCCAAGCGATCTTCTTTTTCAATAAGGGCAAACCTTACATAGCCTTCTCCATATTCACCAAAACCTGTTCCTGGCGCAACCGCTACTCCCGCTTCATTTACAAGCAGCGCTGTAAATTCCATGGAAGTAAGCGCGCTGAATTTTGGAGGTAGGTGTGCCCATATATAAAATGTGCCTTTGGGCTTCTCAACGTGCCATCCTATACTATTTAAGCCATCTACCATGACATCTCTTCTTTTGCGATAAATTTCGGCTGTCTCTTTTACGCAATCCTGCGGCCCTGTAAGCGCTTTTGCCGCAGCGAGCTGAATGGCCCTAAAAATACCAAAGTCTATATAGCTTTTTGTCTTTGCGAGCGACGCTAATATCTCCTTGTTGCCTACAACATAGCCTATTCTCCATCCCGCCATGTTATATGACTTGGATAATGTATGAAATTCTACAAGAGGCATATCCTTGGCGCCCTTGATTTCGAGTATGCTAGGAGCGCGAAAACCATCATATACTATATCCGAATACGCAAGGTCGTGAGCAACTATTATGTTTGTCTTATCTTTTGCCCAATCAATAACCTCCTGAAAAAAACTTATATCCGCGACAGAAGTAGTGGGGTTGTGCGGATAGCTTATAAAAAGTAGCTTTGCCATCCGAAGCAATTCCGGGCTTAAACTTTTTAAGTCCGGCTTAAAATTATGCTCCGCTGTCATGGGAATATTGTAGAGTATGCCGCCAGCCATAATAACGCCGTTAAAATGAACAGGGTAAGCGGGGTTAGGCACAAGCGCTACATCATCGTGGTTTAAAAACGCGAGTGAAAGATGGGCTACGCCTTCTTTTGAACCTATTAAAGGCAGTACCTCTGTAGCAGGGTCAAGATCCACATCAAACCTTCCTTTATACCACTGGGCGATAGCTTCCTTTAACACCATTTCCGGAACGCCGCCCGGCCTTGAATATCTTTGATTCTCTGTAATCTTTGCCTGTTTGCAAAGCTCCTCAACTATATGCTCCGGAGTAGGCATATCTGGATTGCCCATACCAAGATCTATTACATTAACACCTCTGGCTCTAGCTTTCTCCTTCAACTCATCTATTACAGTAAAAAGATACAAAGGGAGCCTGCGCATCCTATTTGCTTCATGTATTGACATTTTCTTCTTCTAATCCTCCTTAATGAGCGCATAACTTATGGAGCGCGAAGTGCAACATAAGTTATATGCGCGAATTAATCCCGAGCCCTAAAGCTTGTTTTGGCATTAAACGAGGCAGCCAAAGGGCGAGGGATCCTTCATTTGACCTCAATTATTGCTATCTTATCGCCGACCTGGACTGATTCTCCTTCACCAGCATGTATTTTAATAAGTTTCCCGGCAGCAGGCGCAGGAACATTAAACGTTGCTTTATCAGTAAGCATCTCTACCAGGTCATCTCCTTCAGCAATATCCTCTCCGATATTGTAATGCCAGAACGAGACAACCGCCTTATCAACACCTTCTGCCAGCTCGGGCAATATTACATCTACCATATTAACTTCCTCCATTTATAATAGTTTATATATTATACATAATATATAGAAAAAAGTCACTAAGTTATTTATTGTTTAAGATCATGTTAGAGATTTCAGCCAGAGTGGCTGAACTGCTTTCCGGAGGGCTTAAAATGCAGCCAAAGGCTTCCTGAATAAAACCAGCTATTTCTTGTTTCAGAAGGCCCATATCTACTTTTGAGCCTTGCGTCTGACACATCGATGTAATCTTTTCATCTTTAAGGCCGCAGGGATGTATCATATCAAAATATCTTAGATCAACATTCGCGTTTACCGAGAAGCCATGATAGCTGATCCATCTGCTCACCGCTATACCTATAGAAGCTATCTTTCCTTCTTTTGTCCAGACTCCTGTATGCCCATCCGGCCTAAACGATGGGATACCTGACTTACGCAAGCTTTTAATTATTACTTCTTCAATCTCTCTCAGGTATCGGTGCAAATCCATCTGATGTTCTTTCAGATTGAAAATGGGGTAGGTAACCAGCTGGCCAGGGCCATGGAATGTCACATCTCCGCCGCGATCAACCTCAAGAATATCGATGCCAAAAGATCCGGCAGATGCCTCGCTTATAAGCATATTGCTTCTGTCTCCAGATCTGCCAAAAGTAAAAATGGGTTTATGCTCTGTGAATAATAACGCGCCCTTTAGCCTTGCGGATTTAACCAGGCCGACATAATATTTTTGCAAAGCATAAGTTTGCCTGTAATCAGTAAGGCCTAAGTCATGAATCTCATATGCGTTGCTCATATTATTATAAAATTCTAAATCCGAATTCAAAACTTAAGTTTTGAACATTAGGATTTAGAATCTGTTTAGGATCTCGTATTTAGAGTTTCTGATTTATTCTCTGACGCTCTATACGCTGTTTCCCATATCCCTTCAGATAGCGTTGGATGAGCAAAGATGGTTTCACAGAGCGAGGCAAGTGTCAGCTTATTTTGCATGGCTATTACAAATCCTGCCAACAGCTCACTGGCAGAATCACCTATTATCTGAACTCCTAAAATCATATCTGACTTCTTATCGCTTATAAGTTTTATAATACCTTCCTTCTTATCAGTTATATGAGACTTGCTCAAAGCAGCAAAAGGAATCTTTGTTATTGAAAGCTCCAAGTCAAGCTCCTTTGCCTTCTCTTCCGTGAGTCCGGCGCTTGCTATTTCAGGAGATGTGAATATACAGCTTGGTACAGCTGAATAATCCGCAAAACGCTGTTTGCCGAATATATTATCGGAAGCTATCATGCCTTCGTATGCTGCCACATGCGCAAGGAAATGCCTTCCTGTAACATCACCGATCGCGTATATATTTTCTATATTCGTCCTCAATCTATTATTAACTACGATTCCGCCGCCATCCGTCTGGATACCTACATTACCCAGATTAAGCCCATCTATATTTGGCTTGCGGCCTATTGATAAAAGCGCTATATCTGCTTCGATTATTCTTTCTCCCTCAAGATTAATTCTTACGCCGCCCTTAGAATCAACGGAAACCACCTTTGAACCTTTAATTATATCTACCCCTGCCTTCCTGAAGATACTTTCCAGCCTCTTGGCAAGCTCTCTATCTGCTGATGGCAAGAGCTGGTTTTGAATTTCTACGATTGTCACTTCACAGCCTAAATTGCTGTATATTGACGCGAACTCGCAGCCGATATAACCCCCGCCCACAATAATTAACTTTTTTGGAATTTTATGATACTCTAGTATATCATCGCTGGAAAGCAGATATTTATGGTCAGGCTTAAGGCCGTCGACCTCTAAGGGGTGGGAACCTGCTGCTATTATGATATATTTGGAAGATAGTTGGTTTTCGCTGACTTTTATAGTATTTTCATCTAATATCTGCGCACTGCCCTTTACGATATCTATACCCTTGGACTTAAGCTGTGACTCCATGCTCTGTCGCAGTTTTAGTACCAGATCGTCCTTGCGTTTAAATATATGATCTATGTCTAAGGAAAAACCAGAAATATTTACACCAAATTCCTTAGCACTCAAAACAGATTGCAATACCTTAATACTCTGTATAATAGACTTTGTCGGGATGCAGCCCCTGTTCAAGCAGGTGCCGCCAAGTAAATCCTTTTCTATGAGGCAGACCTTAGCTCCAAGCCCAACTGCCCTGATCGCGGCAGCATAACCTCCTGTCCCGGCACCTATTATTGTAAGGTCATACATATTTTGTTTCGTATTGCTAATTGATTACACAGATTAGCACAGATTTCATGTTAAACTTACGTTTTCACAGATAAGCACATATATCTGCTCACACCTGTGCTTTGAAATTATATACCTTAAATTAAAGGCCGAGGGATCTTATCTGCTTGCGGACTGAGTCTGAGGCTGTTTGCAGAAGACTGCTTTCATCAGCAGAAAGAGGCAGTTCTACTATTTTTCTGGCCCCTGATTTACCTATCTCCGCGGGTACGCCCAAATAAACACCCTGTTTTATGCCATACTCACCCTGAAGCAGGCAGGAACATGGCAATACTTCATTTGTATCTTTTATGATAGCTTTTACCATCCTATAAACTCCCGCTGAAGGCGCGTAGTAGGCACTTCCCTTACCAAGATAAGAGACTATTTCAGCACCGCGAGATTTTGTCCTTTTAATAACTTCAGAAAGGGCCTCATCTTCAAGCATGCCTGAAAGTGTCTTTCCATCTACCTTGCTATGGCTTACTATTGGAACCATTGTCTCGCCATGGGTTCCCAGCACAAGAGACTCTATTTTCCGCAAAGGCTCATTCAAATACCTTGAAAGCATAAGATCCATTCTTGAGGCGTCAAGAACACCGGCCATACCCATGACTCTTCTGCTGTCAAATCCGCTCTCTTTATAAACCAGGTAAGACATAACATCGAGAGGATTTGTTACTACTATAATTATTGAATCCTTGCTATTCTCAGCAACTTTTCCGGCAACCTCTTTTACTATTGAGGCATTTTTACTAAGCAACTCTTCCCTGCTCATGCCGGGTTTTCTTGGAAATCCTGCTGTAATAACAACTATATTACTATTTTGAGTCTCCTTATAATCTGACGTTCCGGTAATTATCCTATTATGCCCGATTAGCGATGCCGCGTCCATAAGATCTTCGGCCTTGCCTTTAGCTAATGATCCTTCAATATCAAGAAGAACTATATCAGCAAAGTCAGCCTCAAGCAACCTCATTGCGCAGGTTGCGCCTACATTTCCCGCACCTATGATCGATATCTTCATTTGTGTGTCCTTGTCCTTATGTTTCGTATTGCGTCGTGCGTCGTGCGTCGTGCGTCGTGCGTCGTGTGTGCAAACGTGCCAACGCAATACTCAATACGCAATACGCTAAACTTTTAACCTTTCAATTATAGCATCGGCCATCTCACTTGTCCCGACAGCAAACTTGTCTGATCTATCGGGTGTAAGATCATATGTTACGAACTTGCCCTCTGCTATAACAGATGCCACAGCTTCTTCAAGCCTTTTAGCCGCGTCTTCATTGCCAAGATGTCTCAGCATTAGAGCCCCTGAGAGTATCATGGCAGTCGGATTTACCCTGTTCATACCTTTATACTTGGGCGCGCTCCCATGCGTTGCCTCGAACACAGCCGCTGTCTCGCCGATGTTGGCACCGGGCGCGACACCTAAGCCGCCTACAAGGCCTGCGCATAAATCTGAGATAATATCGCCATAAAGGTTCGGCATTACAATCACATCATACTTTTCCGGAACCTGGACCAGCTGCATGCACATATTGTCAACTATTCTATCCTCAAATTCAATGCCGCTTCCTTTAAACTCATCTGCAACCCTTCGAGAGGTTTCAAGAAACAGGCCGTCAGTGCATTTCATTATATTTGCCTTATGCACGGCTGTAACTTTTTTTCTTTTCATTTTTATGGCATAATCAAAAGCAAATCTTACTATTCTTTCGCTTGCTGAAACTGAAATAGGCTTTATGCTTACAGCCGAATCATCTGAAATTTTAATGTTTTTTAGTTTTTTTATCGCGGATATTATGCCCGCCGCATCCTCGCCTTTCTCAAATTCTATGCCGGCGTAAAGGTCTTCGGTATTTTCCCTTACTATAACAAGGTCTATACCGCTGTAACGCGACCTTACGCCTTTATAGCTTTTGGTAGGGCGAAGACACGCGTAAAGATTGAGCCTTTTTCTTATCTCGACATTAACACTTCTAAAACCAGTTCCAACGGGCGTGGTTATGGGGCCTTTAAGCGCGACCTTATTGCTTCTTATCGACTCAAGAGTATCTTCCGGAAGCGGAGTCCCGTGTTTATCCATAAGATCAGCGCCCGCTTCCTTATACTCCCAAATTATACCTGCCCCTGCAGCATCGACGCATCTTTTAGCTGCCTCTGAAACCTCGGGGCCTATTCCATCGCCAGGTATAAAAGTAACCTTATGAGCCAATTTTTTCATTAAAATTTAAAACCCTTATGCTTCTTAAAGTGTTTTATGACGCCGCCATCCTTAATGATCTCATTCATAAAAGACGGTAATGGCTTAATATCCTTTCTTATGCTGTTTCTCATATTCAAAAGATAGCCAGCTTCGGTATTGGCCTCCAGCAGGTCATCTTCTTTTATTCCATCTGTCTCACACTCGATCAGCAAAAGCCCTAAGTTTATCGCATTTCTAAAAAATATTCTTGCGAAAGATTGAGCTATTACAGCAGATATCCCGGCATATTTTATAGCAAGCGGCGCCTGCTCCCTGGAAGACCCGCACCCAAAATTGCTGCCAGCAACTATAAAATCTCCCTTTTTTATATCCTTATAGAACTCAGGCCTTAGGTCCTCCATTAGATACTTCGCAAGCTCCTTTGGGTCCTGTATCTTAAATTTATATCTGCCAGATATAATATAATCTGTGTTTACCGAATCACCGAACTTATGTGCTTTACCTCTCAACTTCAATCTTTGTTCCTCCGTTACAAGCAAGCTACCTGCTAATATATCTCCTCGGATCTGTAATCTCGCCCCGTAAGGCTGAAGCAGCAACAGTAGCAGGAGATGCCAGATATATAAAAGAATTTGGGTTTCCCATTCTGCCTTTAAAGTTCCTGTTGGCTGTTGACAAGACTACCTCGCCATCAGAAGGTACTCCATTGTGCGTGCCTACGCATGGCCCGCAGCCTGGCGTAACAACGTTTGCGCCTGATTCGACTAAGATCTTTATTATCCCAGCTCTCATAGCTTCAAGAAATATAGATCTTGATGCGGGCGCTATGATAAGCCTCACCTCCGGATGCACCTTTTTCCCCTTTAGTATGCCTGCCGCTATCCTCAGGTCCTCGATCCTGCCGTTAGTACATGTGCCTATGTACGCCTCATTTATACGCTTCTTCTCCAACTCTTTAACAGATGAAACATTGTCGACCTGATGCGGCTTTGCTATCTTGGGAGAAAGCTTCGCAGCATCGTATCTTTTTACATCACTATAACAGGCATTCTTATCCGAAATAACAGGCTTAAATGCTTTAGCCGTCCTAGGCCGTAGCCATTCCTTAGTCTTTTCGTCAGGTTCGATTATGCCGAATTTTGCTCCCATCTCAACCGCCATATTAGAAACAGTAAAGCGGCTATCGATGCTTAGGGCCTTTATGGTGCTGCCGCAGAATTCAACTGATTTATATGTGGCTCCGTCAGAAGTAAGATCACCTATAATATGCAATATAAGGTCTTTCGCGTAAACACCTTTCGGTATCCTGCCATCAACAATTATCTTTAATGTTTCGGGGACCTTAAACCAGTTCTTCCCGCTGGCAAGTGTTATGGCAACATCAGTAGAACCAAATCCTGTTGCCAGAGCACCGATAGCGCCATATGTGCAAGTGTGAGAATCCGCTCCTACAACAAGATAGCCGGGCAATACCCTGCCTGACTCCATTACTATCTGATGGCATACACCGCAGCCGATATCATAAAGCATGAGGTTATTCTCTTTCGCGAAGTCGCGCATCTTTTTATGTATGGCGGAAACGCCTATGTTGGGTGATGGAGCGCTATGATCTATAACCATGCAAAAACGTGACTTCGCAGCCAGCCTTCTGGCTCCTATCTCTTTCAGCGCGTCGATAATAAGAGCGCTGGTCCCGTCCTGCCCAAAACAGAAATCCACATCGCAAAGCGCGTAATCTCCCGCGCTAAGATCTTTTTGGGAGTGCCTGCTTAATATTTTTTCAGCTATTGTTTTACCCATTCTTCTATCCTGTCTAATCCTTTTTCTATATTCTCCAAGCTGGTCGCGAAACTTAAACGTATATATCCCGGCGCTCCAAATCCTTCACCTGGTATTACAGCAACCATCTTATCTTCAAGGAGCCTTTTTGCGAACCTTAGCGAGTCATTATCTATCTTTGACACGTCAACAAAACAGTAGAAAGACCCTTGCGGCTTCACGCACGATAAACCTGTTATTTTTTCTATTCTCTCAAACATGTAATCGCGCCGCTTTTTAAATTCCTTCTTCATGGACTCTACGGAATCGTCTTCTTTTGTTAAGGCTGCCAGAGCTGCTTCCTGGCTTATTGAAGAGGGATTTGATGTTGAGTGGTCTTGAAGATTTTTTATAGCTTTTGTCAGGCCCTTGTCGGATGAGGCAAGATAGCCTATTCTCCATCCTGTCATCGCGTAAGTCTTTGAAACTCCATTTACGAGAATGGTGATCTCCTTAGCCCTTTGATTTAACGCCGCGAAGGAAGTATGCGTAAGGCCGTCATAGATAAGCCTTTCGTATATCTCATCTGCCACAACAGTTAAATTGCTATCCGCGAGGAGGCTGAATATCTTTTCTAATTCCTGCCCGCTATAGACAGAGCCCGTCGGGTTGCTTGGGGAATTTAAAATTAAAGCCTTGGTCTTCTTTGTTAAAAAGGGAGATATCTCTTTCGCCGTCAGCTTGAACTTATTTTCAGCAGATGTTTTTATAAATACAGGCTTTGCTCCCGCGAGATTCACCATCTCAGGATAGCTTACCCAATAGGGTGAAGGTATAATAACCTCATCACCTTTATCGCAAATTGCCTGGAATATATTATACAAGGTATGTTTAGCTCCGTTGGAGACTATTATGTCATCGGGCTCATACTCTAATTTATTGAATTCCAAAAGCTTCTTGCATATAGCTTTTCTCAGCTCAACTGTTCCTGTGCTTGGTGTGTATTTTGTCTTTCCCTTGCGTATCGCCTCGATAGCATAGTCTTTTATGTAGTCGGGTGTATCAAAATCAGGCTCTCCGGCACCAAAGTTTATGACATCAAGGCCTCCTGCTTTCATGGCTTTTGCCTTGGATGTTATAGTAAGAGTGGCTGAGGGGTTTATTTTTTTTAT
>JBDRAM010000088.1:0-32268 GCA_043823785.1 Candidatus Omnitrophota bacterium | reverse complement strand
TTTTCTTCTGATAAATTCCGGCACCAGCATTCTGTAAGCAAGACTTATCTTTTCCGCGGCGAGCGGGCCTAACCTCTCGGCAACGATCTTATACAGCCTGCTGCGATACATAAACTTTGGCTTGCCTAAGCTATATGCGATACTAAACGCTCTCTTTGCTTCCTTATAAGCCCCAAGGCTATAGAGCCTGGAACCTGCTTTAGCTGCAACTTCTGGAAGGTGATCATGATATTGGGCAGGAAAATCTTTCGAAAACAAAACAATAGACTTCACTGCCGAATTCCAGGCTTCTATAATATTTTTGCTGCTATGGCTTTCGTCGCGCAAGCGCTGAATAAGCATAGGTTCCATAACTACACTATAGCTTGCTCCTGAAACAAGTATTCTGATATGGAAATCATAGTCCTCTGATTGAGACAATATATCCTGCGTGCGAAATCCACCTATTTTAAGTACCGTTTCCCTGCGGCTTGTAGAACTAATCGTTAAAATAGAATTTGACATGGCAAATAATACTGCGTCTTGCTGCCTGCCAATGAGCCCTTCAAACCCCATCACGCTTTTACATACCATTTTGTTATCCTTATAGGCAGAGACCTCGGTAAATATAATATCCGCGCCCGTAGCCACAATGGCACTAATCACATTTTCGCACCATAGAGGATTGAACAGATCGTCTGCATCGTGAAAGTGTACATAATCGCACCTGCTTTCTTTAAGAAGGCAGTTTCTGCCATGCCCCGGGCCTCTGTTTATGGGGCTTCGGATTAACTTAACATTATGCTCTTTTGGAATATAATCTCTCGCTGGAAATTCTGAGCAATCGTCGTAGACTATGATTTCATCCGGGCTTTTAGTCTGTGAAAAAATAGAATCTAGGCATTCAGTAAGCAGCCCCTTTTCGTTATGATACGTGATCAAGATTCCTATTGTAGGTTTCATTTATGAGCTTCCGTTATTATTCAAAAGCTGGTTTTCCTCAATTATCTCCTTGTACCAGCAAAGGTGAGATTTTATTTGGCTATCCAGATCAAATCTCCTGCGGGCAGCGTCCACAGCCTTCTCACTGAATGACCGCAGTAGGCCATTATCTGACAATAGCTTCTCCACCATTCTTGCCATATGCCTGCTATCGCGCGGGGCTACAAGAAAACCGGTTTTATTGTCTTCGATAATCTCCTGTATGCCGCCTGTATTTGTAGAAACCACGGGCGTGCCGGAGGCCAACGACTCTATGACCGCGGACGGAAAGTTATCTTCTTTAGCCGGATGCAGACATATGTCAGCTGACTGGTAATATCTGCTCACTACCTCAGTATCTAACTGGAAAGGCACAAACCTTATTTCTGTATTTTTAAAATATTCACTCTCCCGCCCCTCGCCAAGGCAGATTAAAATCAGCGGCCTGGGCCTTGGGTTTTCTGAAAGGCATCGGATGGTCTCTTCAAGCATATTATAATCCCGCCACTGGCTCTCCTTAACGCACTGGCTTACAAAAAGCAGTATATCCGCGGCCTGGGGAAGGCCCAGCCTGTTACGGGCATCTCTCTTGTCCCCGGGATAAAACATTTTTAAATCTACGCCGTTTGGCATAACCCTCTTCTTCAGAATACTTGGAACTAAAATAGACTGTTCTACCTTTTTCATTAGCCACTCGCTTGGTGTGATAACATACAGCTTCGCATTCTTGTAAATATCTCTCTTGAGCCGCCAGTTATAAGAGGTAGAGTCGCGGGCAGCCGAAGGGTATATGTCAAGGTTGGGGCAGCTGCCACAGCCCGACTTCCATCTTTGGCAATTAAAAGAATGTGCGCAGTGGCCGCTTAAAAGCCATGCGTCGTGCAGGGTTATTACAGTCGGTATATTCTTACTTAAGGCAGGTAGGGCCCTAAGATCAAAATAGCTTCCATGTAAATTATGGCAATGCAGGATATCCGGTTTTTGCGCTAGCAGGTCTAGCAAATGCTGTGTGGCCGGATGGCTAAAGTCTTCTCTGCCCAGGCTTATTCCTATATGCCTTTTTGGATTGGCAAGATAACGCATCATCGCGCTAAGCCGTCCTATGCCACGGACATTTCTTTTAAGTTTACTCAAATGCCTCTCTATATATGCGCAAATACGCACAAGCCTGCTTCTGTAATCGTCGTTTTTAATAAGTAAGACATCTCTATCTTGGCTTTCTTTGCAAACCACTGCCAGCCATGAATTCTGGCCATGCGCCCTATAGCCCTGGAATAAATTCCAGGCAACCCTTGCAGCCCCTCCGCGCATATCTAGTGTATTCACCTGGAGGATACGTAACGGCCTATCAATCACGGAAACACTCCTTCAAGTAATGAGTAAAATTTTCAATTGTATAATCTCTTACTAGGATACGAGGCAGCTGGAAAAAAGCACTTCCTTGGCGGCTAAGAGCGGATCGGCTAGAGCAAGCGCAGTTAAATCCAGCGCTGCGGGCAATGGCCACGGCCTCCCTTTTATAATCATTTGGCCCTCCATATGGATATGAAAAACTACTTACGGAATATTTGAGAATCTTTTCCAGCTGCTCTTTGCTTTTGGTTATCTCGTACTTCTGCTCAGACAGTGTACAGCAAGAAAGCCTGGTATGCGTCATTCCGTGCGAGCCTATTTCAACCAACCCGCCTCCAGCCAATAAAACTATTTCATCTGCGGAAAGAGTGTTATGAGTGGAACGCGCTCTCGGCTCTGCGGCAGCTGCCTTACGCAGGTTATCTAAAACCTGAGAGCGGTCTTCTGTGCTCAAGAAACCCATGCGCCCGCAAAGTGAATCATAGATCTTATGGCGTGTCGTAGGATGATCTTTGCTCAGTATATTCCAGCGGCTGTTGCCCTTATAATCATCCTTGCTATAGTAAGCCGCCTCACCCGTATCCCATCTGTGCGGCTTACCCTTTATATCTAAACTGATCGTTCTTGGCAGCACGCCCGGCTGCAATAAAAGTTTTTCCAATTCATCCCACCAAAATTCCCTTTCTCTGCCAATCTGGCCCGTAGTTACAAATACCGTTGCTGGCATACCATAGCGTTTAAGCAGCGGTTTGACATTATAAAGATTATCCGCATAACCATCGTCAAATGTAATAACTACCGCCCGCCTCGGAAGCTTTCTTTGCTTTAGCATGCCTATAAGAGCCTGCAGGCTCAAAACTTGGAAATTACTCTGCAGGTACTCCAGGTGCCGGCTAAAATTCTTAGGCTTTACGCAAAGCAATTGCGGGTCAAATTCTAAATCCGCTACGCGGTGATACAGTAAGATGGCGGCCCTGGCCGTAAAAGGCGCCAATGCCGCGCTTATCAATCCTGTCAGCATTTTTACTTTACCGCCCGTACAGTTATTACCTGTTCGTAATCCGGATCGCGGTAATCCAGCTCTTTCTTCTTCAGTTCCTCCGCAGCGAGTCCGTATAAAAAAGCTGCTGAAGAAAGTACGTTACCGCAAGCCTCAATAATAATATTTCCAGGCTCAAACACTTCTTCAAAAAGGCGCCTTGCCGATAATGTGGTAAAGCGCCAGTAGTCACCCCAGCGGTCCATGTCATAGCGGCTTATCTGCGAGATCCCAGGAAGGCTCGCGAGAACTACGCCTCCCTTGGCTAGCGCATGGTAGATATTTTTAACTGCGGCCTTCATGTCATAGATGCAGTGTAGAGTCTGTGTTATGATCATGCAATCATAAGCATCTTTTGGTATGTTTTCTCCTGTGGTAAGATTGCCTATGATCGTGGCTCTGGGGTTGCCTGTCACAGCATGCAGGACATCCGAAGATATAACCTTATCACCGCCAAACTGATCTGTGTAATCGGAGTTTTCTATCTCGAGCACATGCCCCTTTATGTCGGCACTCTGTTTTTTTAGAAAGTCTCTTATATAATAACGATCTATCGGAAGCCCCCTGTTAAGCCCGAAAACCCGGCTGACAGGCTCGGTTCTCCGGAGGGATCCAAAGCAGACCCATCCTAAGGGCGGGTGACAGCATAAACGATGCTGCCCTGCTTTCAAAAGACTCCTTAATCCCTTTGGCATTAACTTTTTCAGGATTTTCTTCATTTTCACCGCCTATATCTGTGGGGGAAGATCTTTCCTATAGACATGACCCCCGGGTATATCTGCCAGGGCAATCCGATCTCATTGTTGGCCTCATTGCATGTTCTGCAAAGAAGATTGGCTGTGCCTCTATTAATAAATTCGTTTCTCAGCTTACGGATAGGCTCATCGTTCCATATCTGCTTAAGAGATTTTTCATTTAAATCTCCCAGAATATATGAACCATTGAGATCCCTGCAGCACGGAACTACACGCCCGTCATTTAAGATACTGACACTATGCCAGGGATAAAAACACCTGTATCGGTTACAGGCAGATACACGCTTATCTTCTTGCGGCTGGCCGTCCGTTGCCTGAAGCTCTCTTAGTATGTTGTTGATTTCCGGGACATCTCCTCCAAAATTTGAAAAATAAGCCAGCTGGGGCCCAACACCTTTTACTGTCGACCAATAATTAGTAAACTCCTTCCACTGGTGTGCATTAGCCGGCTGCCTGATCATAATTACGTTTATAATGGGGTGCGAAACGCCGAGAGCCCGCTTCATATCTATAAATGCGTGTATATTCTCAACGCTCTTATTAAAAGGCGCCGCAGGGCCCCGTATCCTGGTAGACGTATCTTCATCCATCCCATCCACCATCATCCATACCTGATCCAGCCCTGAGCCTATCGCTTCCCTCATCCTATCTCTGGTAAACAGCGAAGCGGTGGATGAGACCATTGTATAAAGGCCCTGATCTTTGCATATCTTTATAGAATCATAGAAATTCGGATAAAGGCACGGTTCACCGTAATGAACTAACCTTATTATCGGGCGGCCTCCGTGATTATCAATCTGATCTTCTGGCTCAAGCTGTTTAATAATTTTTTTAAACAAGCCTATCGGCATATGCCCGGGCTGCCTTTTAAAATTATATTTCTTGGGGCACATTATGCACCCCGCCGGGCAGTAACTGGTGGTCTCTATCTCAAGGACTTTAACCGGGCCCCAGCAGATATCAGAGTTAAATATATAGCTGGCTTCGCGTAGAATATTAGACTTTACGCCCGGCTTAAAGTAATTGGTTATTCTTTTAACCCCGCCATGTAATAACCGCCCTAATCGCATATTCTCCTAAAGCCTCTGAGCTGTTAACCCGGCTTTAAGCCAGGAAGCTAAGGCTTGAGCGCAATAGTCTCTTTTTCATAAAAATCCTGGCTTTTTCCGGTAATATACTTTTTACTGCACGCCTTATTGCCGATATTATAACCTCCTGAATAGAAAATATTGCCGCTATAATCCTGCTGGTTTTGTGAGTAAGCGGTAAAAAAAAGATATACGGTAACAAGATGCGCAACTGCTGGTATTTTACTAAGCGCTTGAAATTGAGAAAATAAAAGCGCACTATCTCTTTTGGGAAATCCGGCGTATTGATTTCAGGGTCCACTCTCTGGACTATGGCATCTGTATTTTCAGCAAGCCATCCTTCTCTGGCGCATACTTCATATAATTCGGTCTTCGGGTAAGGGTTTAATGTGCTAAGCTGATAACCCGCGGGCCGGGCTTCGGCATTTAACTTAATGGTATCTATAAAATCCTCAGGCCTCTCATAGGGAACTCCGATTAGATTCTGAACTATAGCATCTATATGATATTTACGAAGCAGATCAAGCGACTTTACTATCTGTTCCCTTGATATAGTTTTTTTCAGAATATCATTTCTTATGTGATCATTTCCGGATTCTATGCCCACCCATACGCTGTGGACCATCGTCTTGCTTAACAACCTTATATCATCCTCGTCAAAAGTCCCTGCCCTCATGTTGCACATAAAAGGTATTTTTACTGTATCGGCATACATTCCTATAAATTCGCGGAACCATCTCTTGTTCAGCGTAAGGTTATCGTCGTGGATCTCTATGAACTTTGCGCTTGTAGCCTTCAAAGAATCCCTTAAAACCCTTATTGAAGCTTCGGGGGAGGGAATAAACATCTTGTTTCCGTAAATCTCTGAGAGCTTAGCGTTACAGCAGAAAGAACAGCTAAAGGGGCAGCCTCTCGTAAAGATGATCTCTAGCCTGTAACTATCTATTTCAAAATCTTTAAACCGGGACAGCTCTTTAAGGAATGCCTCATGATCAAAACCAAGAAATTCGTCATGATCGCCTTCGGGAAAATAGGGCGGACTTTTGATAACCTCTATCCTGCCGTACCTCTGCTTTTTAACCCACATCCCCCGTATGCTTGATATCTCCTTGCCGCTTTCTATCCTCTCTGCCAAATCAAGCATCGGAACCTCTCCATAGCCGACACATAGGGCATCCAAGCTGTCTACCTGATAGAGGGTTTCGGGCACAAGGATGGCATGTATGCCGCCGTACACTTGAAATGCGGCGGGAAACCTAAGCCGGATCTCCTCGGATAATCTCTTTACTCTTCCCCAGGAACAGGAGGGGCTGTAAAAACCTACTATATCAGGTAAAAATTCTTTGGTCTTTCTTATAGAATATTCAAAATCGTCTTCGCTCTTATAATATACGATATCTGTAAAGACCCCGTGCTTTTTTAAATAGCTGGAGATAGATGCTACTCCCATTCCCGTTGTATACCCTGAGCTGGTCTGGGTATCTACATAAAAAAAAAGCGTCTTTATCATATTTAAATTCAGCCTATATATGCAGGGGGTATTCTATTGCGGCCCCCAAAACCCGCTAATAGAATTTCTGCTCTTCCCAGTACTGGTAGAATCTTCCTTTCGCATCAAGCAGCTCGTTCAATGAGCCCTGCTCAACCAGCCTGCCTTTCTCAAGCGCTATTATCTTGTCGCTATTTTTTATCGTAGAAAGCCTGTGAGCAATGACAATCGCCGTTCTCCCCTTTACTGCCTTATCTATCGCGGCTTGAATGAGCTGTTCGGTATTTGTATCAAGAGAGCTTGTGGCTTCGTCTAGTATCAGCAGCTCTGCGCCCTTTATTATAGCCCTTGCTATAGAAACCCTCTGCCTTTCCCCTCCGGAAAGCTTTACCCCTTTATCCCCTATGAGAGTATTGAGCCCCTCTGGCAGGCTCGTTACAAAATCGTATAATCTGGTCTCCTTCATTATTTCTAATATCTCTTCGTCCGGTGGCCTTTTATCAAGCCCGTATATTATATTCTCCCTTAAGGTATCGTTAAAAAGAAGCGTATCCTGGCTTACAAGCGCGATATGAGGCATAAGTGAACTTAGGCTGTATTCTCTTATATCAATTCCATCTATAAAAAGCGAGGATGGCGGGCAGTCGTAAAAGCGTAAAATCAAATTTATAAGTGACGTCTTCCCCGAACCTGTCGGCCCGACAATAGCCGTCATTTTGCCCTTATCAATGCAAAAGCTGACACCTTTTAATATCTCGAGGCCTTCCATATAGGAAAAATGTAGATTCTTATATTCGATGTTTTTCTTTAACCCTTCGAATTTTTTTTCTCCGCCCAAAACAAAAAATTTATTCTCATCATCCAGCATCTCCAGTACCCTAGAAATATAACCGCTTATAGCAGCTATAGAAGCCCTGAATGAATTGAGCGGCCCAAACATGGATGCCGATCTTTTCATGACGTAAAAATATACTAAGAAACCCGCTATATCGCCTGCGCGTACCTTTATTGTAAAAAAAGCTACGGCAGTAACGCATAGCATAAGCCCTATATGTATAACTGATTCAGTCAAGGGGGATATAAAGCACTGTTTTTTATATATACTATAACGCCACATGGCAACAGTGTTGCTTATATTGGAAAACTCCCTCTTCTCCCTCTCTTCGTTCGCGTATGTCTTGACTAACGGTATGCACGAGAGCACATTGAAAAGTTTCTCGCTCAGCTTACTTGTAGCATCCGCATACAGGCCCGATGTTTTATTGATCTTCCCTATGACCCACTGTAGTGAATAGTGCAGTGTTGGATAAAAAATAAGCATCACCATCGTAAATTTCCATGAGATCGCGATCATTATAGCCAGATAGACAACAAGCGCGAATATCGCCTCTACTGCCCCCTGCACGGTAATAAGGCCGTCACCTATGATATTTACAAAATTCGTGGGTATGTTGCAAAGGTAACCTTTATTGCTTCTGTCAAAAAATAGTTTTCCGAAACTAAGATACCTGCTAAAAATAGTGTTTCTCAGAGATTCTGAAAATTTCTCCGCGCGGTAACAGAGCGCTAGCGATGTAAAATATCTTAACACATTCTTTATTATCAGGGTTACGATGACAGCGGCTACAAGAAAAATAAATATAGAGGAATCGCCTAGTTTAAGCAGGCATGGAAAATATGCAATAACCTTTTTTACAACGGGCATCTCTCTTATAAAATTAAAATCCATATTTATAATCCCCTTCATAGTGGGAATTAAAAGAGATACGCTAATACCCTCAAAAAAAGCCGCCAGCATTGAAAGGCCGCTTATAGATATAAGGTGTATCGGCCTTAAATTCATTTTGTGGAAAAAAGCCACTGTCTGCTTTGCTGCCAAAAGCATACTTCTTATGCCTGATAAGAGAGTCTTCATTGATTTTGGTTACCTATTCTGATTTTTATAATCCTCTATTGCCTGCCTCAGCCTATTTGCCGCTTCGATACGTTCCGCTTCTGTCTTATCAAATGCCGGGCCGGTTTTCTGATATGTCTTCTCAACATCTGCCGGAGTAGACCTGCGCCGGTAGGTCTCATCGGGTGGAGCCTTATCGCGCGAGACATGTAAGTGCTCGACAAGCACATCGGGGATATGGTGCAGGCGGCCTATTCTGTGGGCTATATTCATAATCCACGGATCGGTTCCGATATATCCAAAGGTATCCGGCGAAAGATACCCTGCTGCCTCAACCCACCTTCTGCCAACAATAGGAAAAGAGCAGAACTCCCCACCCCTGTCACCATCATTAAACCACATACAGAATATCAGGTCCGGAAACTTTCCTACCTCCTCATCTAAGCGGACATCCCATCCATAATCAACATATACCTGGTCGTCATTGGCTATAACCAGCACTTCTCCTCTGGATTCCCGCGCCAGTATATTCCACGCCTTTACTAAAGCGCTTGGCTCACCGGAAAAAAATTCACATCTTCCCAAGCGCATGCATCTCTGTTTTGTTTTACTAAAAAAATCCATGTATATGCTTTTTGTGTCATCGTTCGAATCTATATAAAAAAGGATCTCGATCCTTTCCGGAAAAGCAGCTGTCTTATACACACTAGAAATAAGACGGTTCGCCAGCCAGGGACGGCCTCTTGTCGGGCAAAGCAGAGAAATGATTCTTCTATCTTTATCATCATGCCTGAGGGCATCTCTTCTGCTAATAATAAACCGCAGATACGAATATAAATACCTGCAGCTGCGCCGGGTGGGCCCTATTATACAATTATATGCCAGGCACATCCTATGCTTTAACCGCCTTGCCATATCTAATAAACCAAGTCTTTCCAGTATTAATTTTGCTATCTTTCTGATAGGTTTTTTTGCCTTACCTTTTTGTCTCATAATAACCTGTTATGCAATAGGCATAGTTTGCGCTTTATATATATCAATTGCTGTTTTCAGTTTTTCCGCTGCCTCTTCGCGTATACTAGATGATTTTTTAAACAATTGGTGCTCACTGTACACTATTTCATATCTGCCCGGATGAAAAATCCGGTATGTCTTGTCAAACGGTGCTTTTCTGTTGTCGCAATGTAGATGCTCTACCAGGATGTCTGGAATATAATGCAGCCGGTTAATCCGCCTTGCTATGTCGTGAATCCATGCGTCGGTGTTCAGGAATTTAAAAATGCCCGGGCTGAGATAGCCTAAAACCTTAAACCATCTACGGCTGATTATGGGAAAAGTAGCAAGGTTTTCACAAAACTGAGCATCATTAAACCACATGCAAAATATTTCGTCCGGGAACTTCTTTGTCTCTTCATCCAACCGGACATCCCATCCATAGTCAACGTATACTTGGTCGTCATTTGCTATTATTAATAGGTCTCCACTGCATTCCTGGGCTAGTGTGTCCCACAACCTTGAGACAATTGTTCTTTCCCTAATAAAAAGTTCGCATCTTTTTAAGCGGCTGAATCTCGTTTTTACCCCTTTTAAGAAGGATTGGTAGCTATCTTTATCCTCATCGTCAGAATCGACACAAAAAAGCACCTCAATTCTTTCAGGCATAACTGCTGTTCGGTATACGCTGGAGATAAAACGTGCGGCCCATCCAGGGCGGCCCCGTGTCGGGCAGAGAAGGGATATGTACCTTCTTTTTGTACCAGCCTTTGTATTATCTGTTTTTTTAAGAATAAAACGAATATATGAATATGCATATCTACAGGGGCGGTATATATTTCCCGCGGCATAATTGCATGCGAAAACTATTCTATCCCTAAATAGCCTTGCCCTATCTAAGATCCCGAGGCTTACAAGTACTCTTTTTATTGCCCTATCCTTTGCCATTATCCTTTTCTTCTTTTTACCAAAAATTTACCCTAAGAACCTATCTCCCTTTTAGATTATAGAGTGTTCGCGTTTTTGAATATGCCTCACGCAAAAAAGAGAACATCTCTTCCTCGTTGAAATGATCTGATGAGAACAACCGCGCAATATCGTTGTTTTCCGGATCCAGGACAAATTCCCTATAAAGGTCTTTGCCGTTGTATTTTCCCGCGTTGATTGCATCCTGGTACAGCTCTGTTCCTGGCATATCCATAGTTATAGAAAACTGGCTTAAGTTTAGGCCCAGTTCCGCAGCAAAACTTATTGTATTTCTTATATCTCCTTCGTCTTCACCGGGATAGCCAAGCATAAAGTTTCCTGTACATGATAACCCGGCCTTCTTAACCAGGCTTACCGCTTTCCTTGCCTGTTCAACCGTAATGCCTTTCTTCATCCTTTCCAATGTCTTATCGTTTCCGGATTCTATACCGAAATGAACATTAAAGCACCCCGCTTCCTTCATGAGCGAAGGCATCCATTCTTCTAAGCAGTCTACACGCGACTTTACCGTCCAGTGTAATTTAATCCTGCGCTTTATAATACCTTCGCATAATTCTCTGACCCGTTTAGCATCTATCGTAAACAGGTCGTCCTGAAACATTACGGAACGGATCCCTGTCTTCTCGACCTCAGACATCTCATCAATAACCTTTTCCGGTAAGCGTATAAGCACAGGTTTTTTGTTTCTGCAATTACAAAAGGCGCACCTGAAACAACATCCCTGGCTTGACAACATAGAGGTAGTCGGATTATCCGGGCAAAATGGCACATTGTAAAAATCTATCGGGGTGGCTAAGCGGTCGGGCAATGGAAAACTATCAAGGCTATCAGCTTCATGCTCGGGATTAATCCCTGAAGCAACGCTTTCCTGTCCATAGCAACGCTTGATACCAGTTGTGTTTTTTCCGCTCTCCAGATGGTCGCAGAGTTCAATAAGGGGAAGGTGGCCGCAACCGCATATCACATAATCTATCTCTTGATGCGAGAGCGTTTCCGCAGGATAAAAAGTGGGGTTTGGCCCTCCTAAAACAATGGGTATTCGCGGCGCATATCTCTTTATAGATTGCGCTACTTTTAATATTGACATCCAGTAGGTTATTATGGAGCTGATACCTACCAGTTCGGGCTTAAAATCGTCTATAGCGAGAGTTATTGCTTCCGGCTCCATGTGCATGGCGCTCATATCAATAACCCTTACTTCATGGCGCTTTTTCAGGTAAGAAGATAAGTATAAAATGCCCAGTGGCGGAAGATCGCTGCGCGCCTTTATCGTATAGTCAGGGGGGTATCCTAACACGATCTCTTCGGTATGTGGTGGGTAAATCAGCAAAACCCTCACTATTTTTCCTTTCCTTAGTATATAATTAATTATAAATGTAATTCATAGTAAAATCAACACTTTTATAACTTAATATGTGAAATACGCGGCAGAAACCTTTTTTCTACTCTTTATTTATGCGGGAATCTTTTATAAAATTAAATAGCTGCTCAGCGGCAAACCTATGCCCGCACCTGGTCCAGTGTAAATCCTTTCTATAATACAGCATATCTTCACCCTTATAGTTTCTAAAGGCCGGGAATAAATTAAGCACGCTGATATCCATGTTTTGCAATTTTTCTTCAAGCATGTACGATAGGTCGGGTGGCGCGGTATAGCCCAGCGGTATGCCGCATGCCTGCCTTCCATCAGCCCATTCCCTGCCATTGACCTGATGGCCCCAGGGATATATAACCGCGGCAAATTCTATACCTCTTTCTTCGCAAAAATCTTTTACCAGGCCGATATCTGCGTATATCCTTTGCCATTCCTTGTCCCACCTACTTTGATCGGTGTTCAAAGTAAACTCCAGAAGGCTGGTGTTGACACCCCATAAACCAGGCCCTCCTTTGTTTAATTCTCTCTTGATAACACCCTCTGCTTTCCCGATAAAGTGGGATAGAAAATAGAACCTAGCCCTTATAAATGCATATATATCATTCCAAACAGAGATCTTGTGAACAACTCTTACAACATTACCGTCTTTATCCATGATCGCTTTTCTTAGGTATTCCTGGGTCTGCCAAAGATCGCCCATGTCAAAAAATAAGATTACCATATCTGGGTCAAATTTTATACCGTCTGTTTTAAAATATAGATATTCTAATAAAGGCACGTAGCTTCCGACTCCGGCATTTATCACTTCATATCTTTTGCCCTTTTTTAAAGAATCATTTAAATCCCTTTCCAGCAGATAGCATAATGTCTCATCGTCGCTGACGCCGACACCCAGAACAAAAGAATCACCCAATACCAGTATCCTGAAAGTATTCTCTTCCTTTACCATAGGTATCTCGCCGCGGGAGCGCAGTCCGGCCGAGGATACGCTAAAATCTAGCTTCTTAATTAAAGAAACGCCTTCCGGCCATGACACTTTGTATTTGCCTGGAGACGTTATGTGATGATAAACCGGATGCAATAGTATAGGCACATTTGCATAGTAATTTACAGAACCTACTATAAAATCCGCTAAGAAAAAGCCGGCTATATATACACAAAGAATATAAACACAGAATCTTTTGCCCAACACAGAGAGCCTAAGATAACAGAATAGAGATAACGCTAAAAACCCTGCGTAAAGAATGATAAAAAATAAATAATGCGCTGACCATATCCAAAAAGCCGGGTTTGCGGATTTATGGAAAAATATAAATGGTAACAGCACAATAGAGAGAACCGATAAAAAGCGCAGCGCCCTTTTTGTTTTCATAATAGATCTTTTTTTGCCGTATAAATCAGCCTTTAATAGGTATTATTCCGGTGCTTACTATTATATATATCTTCCAGCTGCTTGCAACATAATAATCGCTCAAGTTAAATACTTTTGCGTCTGTTCTATTTGAATCTTGCCTGGGATTATAATTTATGTTAACATACCTATAAGAAAAGAGTGCGCAGGTAAAGTAGCCAAAGAATGAAAAAAATAGACATCTCTATAATAATACCGGCCTATAACGAAGCGGGAAGGCTTCCCCTCTTTCTGGGCAGGGTCATATCTTACTGTGATAAAAGCCAAAGGCGCTACGAAATAGTCGTGGTTGATGACGGCAGTAAAGACAATACCTTTAAAATAGCCGCTTCCTTTAAAAAAAGTTTCGATAACCTGGTTTTGTTCAAAATCAGAAGAAACAGCGGCAAGGGCTACGCGGTAAAAAAGGGCCTCTTAAGATCAAGGGGAGATATATGCGTATTCATGGATGCCGATGGTTCAACAGCCCCTGATGAGATAGAAAAAAATCTGCGCTATATATCAGAAGGAGGCTATGACATTTTTGTGGGCTCAAGGGTCCTGAAAGAAAAAAACCAAACCTTAAGTGTAAAATGGCACAGAAAGCTTCTGGGCCAATTGTTTAACTTTTGCGTACAGGCTTTTTTATTCAAAAATATCAAAGACACCCAATGCGGTTTTAAGATGTTCAAAAGAGAAACCGTCAAACCTTTATTTTCAAGAAGTTATCTAAGAAGATTTGGATTCGACATAGAGATCTTATACCTTGCGCATAAGATGGGATACAGAGTGCTGGAAGGGCCGGTATCGTGGCAGCATGTTAACGGTTCAAAGGTAAATCTGCTCATAGACCCGGTAAGGATGTTCTTTAATATACTGCAGATCAGAAACTGGCATTGCACTCCTATCAACACTGAGCATAAATATATGGGGCCTGATGAATATAGGTATATGTTTGAGATGGAGAATTACCACTGGTGGTTTATCTCACACCAGAACCTGGCGGCTTACCTGGTAAGGTCTCTGAAGAAATCTCGGCCCGCTATTCTCGACATAGGCTCAGGCACAGGATCTGTTCTATTAACTCTTAACAGGCTGGGTAAGGCATCTGGGATTGACATTTCGGAGCGCGCAATAAGCTTCTGCAAAAAAAGAGGCATCCTGGATGTAGCGCAATGCCCTGCGGAGAATATAAGATACCCAAGCAAAAGTTTCGACATTGTCACCTGCCTTGATATATTAGAACATACCGCGGATACCGCGGAGGTCCTGTCTGAAGTAAAAAGGCTCTTAAGGGACAACGGTAAGGTTATTTTAACAGTACCGGCATTCGCGTTCCTGTGGAGCCAGCACGATGAGGCGCTCTGCCACCTTAGAAGATATGATAAAAAAACTCTCTCGCTAGAGCTGCGTGAGGCAGGACTGCGGATAGAAAGAATGGGATATTTTTTCTTTATATCTTTCTTTATAGTGGCGCCTATAAGAATGTTAAGAAGGCTCCTCGCCCCTCTAAAAAAACCTCACTGCGACACCACTACACTGCCGCCGAAAGTCCTGAATCAGCTCTTGAAACTATGGTTCAATCTTGAGGTCAAATCGTTAGATTTCATAAAATTTCCCTGCGGCACTACGCTTTATGCGGTCGCATCAAAGCAGTAACTTATTTACCTGTTTTGAATTACTAATAACTTGTCTAAGCTTTTCCGCGGCTTCTTCCCGCACGCCTGACATCTCTTCGTAAAGTTTCTCGTCTCTTAATCTGTCGCCTTCTGCGTTTAAGCGCCGCCTGTGCGTTTCGTCTATGATCGCTTTCTTATATCCATAATGCACATGCTCCACAAGCACATAGGGTATGCGATGCAGGCGTTTTATATCTGTGGCTATATCAAAAATCCAGGTATCGAGATACCCATATCTAAAAATGCCAAGAGAGAAATACCCGAGGGCCTCAACCCATCTGCGGCTTACTATGGGAAAGCAGGGATATGCTTTGTCAAAACCGCCGTCATCAAACCAGATGCAGAATATCTTATCCGGAAACTTAGCTGCCTCAACATCAAGGGCGTGGTCCCATCCGTAATCTACATATACCTGGTCATCGTTTGTCATGGCAAGGAGGTCTCCCTTGCATTTCTCTGCTAAGATATTCCAGGATTTTGAGATGCTCATGGGCTCTCCTACAATAATCTCACACCTCATCAAGCGGCTGAATGCCTTCTCCTTCTTTTTAAACAGTGCCATATACGCATCTTTCGTTTCGTCATCGGAATCTATATAAAATAGGACCTCTACCCTTTCCGGAGCCATCGCTGTTCTGCATACGCTCTTTACCAGGCGTTCTGCCAGCTTGGGGCGGCCCCTTGTGGGACAGAGCAGGGATACCGTCTGTTTCTTTGTGCCGGGCTGGCTCTGCTTTTTTTTCATATTAAAGCTTAAGCATGAATAAGAGTATCTTAAGTAGCGGTATGAGGGCCCTGTTGTCACATAATAAGCAAGGAGCGCACTGTCTCTTAGTTTAAAAATAATACCTAAGAGGCCTGCTTTTAAGAGAATTTTCTTTATCTTGGTTTTAAGCATAGTTTATATAGTCGGTTAGCATATATTAAGGAAGTTCGAGTTTTTATTAAAAAGTGCGGATTTCTAACCTAAAAAAATTTTCGCTTTATGTCTCTAAGCACCTTTATATCTCTAAGTATGCCGTAGGCATGTCTGTATATATTATAAACAAAGGATTTAATTTTCCACAACATCATTTCGTCTTTAGACTCAAAGCGCCAGTAACCGGCACTTCTGATGGCCTCTATCTTACTGTTCACCTGGTTAAAAAAATTAGCGTGGATTACAACCGGGTTTATGTTTAGCCCCCCGCACATACCACTCATGTTAAAATAAATTGCTCCATTTGGGAATTGCAGCGGATCCAATATCTTGATGCTAATCTTTTTTTCATCCTGTGAGTACGCAGAATCCGGCGGTAAAAAATCAATACCTCCACCCTCCTCTTTAATGACTTTATTGAAAGAGATCTGGTCATCCTTAAGCTGGCTGCTTGCCATATCCAGCAGCACCTTTTCGAAAAGCTGCTTTGTCTTTGCATTGCTTTTGACATAGTAAAACCCGGTATTAAAATATGCGGCCTGTAAGGGGAACTCTTTGTCGTAGCTGCGCGCATCCGACTGCATTTGTATATCATACCCCTCAACTGCTATATATTTCATCGGGTCTTTTAGCCATATAGTGTCTGCGTCTGAAAGTAAAATATCAAATCCTGCTTTAAGCAGTTCATAAACAACCGTAATCTTTCCATGGACTATAATGCTAAAGCCGCATGTTCTGTGAACCTGGCTGTTGGTTGGAAAATGTTGGCAAGTTTTAACATGGTATGCGTTTATGCCCAACTCTAGCAACTTATCATACAATCTATTATCTAAGCAGAAGACAAGGTAGTTGGGGATATTCAATTTTTTTAGGTACCAGGCCCAGTTTTTTACAATTCTTAAATAGCCATAATTGCATACGCTGGCAATAATATAGCTCTTGCCGTGCATAACTTTATCTACCGAGTCCTTAGATATCTCTATTCCGGAATCTGTGCAATGCGCCATATTCATGCCATTTCTTTTTCTTGTTTATATAATTCAAAAAAACGCGTGTTTCCTATCATTTTAAAATTTCTAAAGACATACGGTGTTATTGTATCACCATAGTCTTCCTCTGCTAAAAATGTAAAGCCGTTAGAAAAGGTAGTTTTTACTCTATGGACTATTACGATCGTATCCGCTCGATTGGCTTTTAAGGTTTCGATTGCACGGTTGCGTAACTCACTGTTTTTGGTAAAATAGGGCCCGTAAGTTCCAATCCATTCAACAGGAAGAATGTTTTCTTTTTTAGATTTTACCCACCAGGCAGCGAAATCTGGAACAATTATATAATTAGAGCCTTCAGCCTTATCTATAGCCTCTTTTAAGTCTGACAATAACTGGTAAGTATTAAAGTCGGCTTTAATCATATTGGCCCCGGGGAACAAACCGCCTAATGGATACTTCGATTCGGTAGGGCCTGTTCCATAAATAAGCTGGTCATATCTTATGCGGGTTATGCCAAAATTGACAACTGTTATCGCGACCAATAAAATCTGGCAAATTATAAGAGCTTTTCTAAGGGGGCTGTTCTTACTGATGTCTACGTTAAGCAGCTGGACATAGCCGATTAAAAATAAAGCTGGCAGGCCAGATGCTATGCCAGGGAATGTATACAGTACGGAGATAGACGCGCACCATGTTGCCAATAACACCAACGCCCCGACCCTTATGGCCTCGGGTTGTTTTTTTGCTTCAATAATAATATATAATAATACGCCTAATGCCGCTCCGAACAGAGCGTAGGAACAGCTCATTATCCTCCTGCCTAACCCTAAAGCTACAGCCATGGCCAGAACAGGAAAATATGCCGCAATAACTCCCGCAAGCCTTCTTGCATTATTTCTTCCCTCGAAAATTGCGACTTTAAGCTTTCCTGAAATCAAACTCAGCCCGAGCAAACCGCAAAGCATACCAGCAAGGATTGTCTTTTTATTTACAATATATTTTATTATACCAGGAGTTTCCCAGTCTGTCTGCATACCTGCTATCTGCAGTATAGCATCAGGCAGGGCTCCATTAAGATACAAATAAACTGTATAAATAACTCCTGGTAAGCCCAGCGCCAGCCAGAAACGCTGGCGCCTCCAGTCTCCTAAAATAAAAATGGAAAAAAATGCCGGCGGGAGGAAGCTCTGTCTGCACAGATAGGATGACCCCAGAAGAAGATAGCCGAGAAATTTTAAATTTTGCAGTTTACTTGCGCAAAACGCTATACCCGCTGAGGCCAAGAATAAACCATCTATGGTAGTCCAGGACATTATAGGAAAATTATGCGCTGAAAGCGCAAAACCGATAAGGCCAAAAGAGAACTTCTCTGCGCGGTTAAAGACTCCACCGAGAAACTTATCTATGATGTATATCCATGCCCATGCGATAGAGGCAAACTGGAACCAGACAAAGAGACGCGATAGCCAAAACGCATAATTGCCTCCAAAAAACACGGATGGCGTATGCAAGAAAGGTGACCCCGCCGGACAGATATATATGAAATCGCGATGAGGAATCTGTCCATTCAATATACGCCTGCTATACGCCATTATATAGCCGTTATCCGTAAGGTTAAAACCCCTCCAGGAAAATAGAAGGTGGGCTGTTATAGAAACGAAAGCCAGAAAAAAGAGAGATAAAAAAATATCTCTCGTCCGCAGCCCGGCTGGAATATTTTCTCTCATGTAAATTTTCCTCGTTAGTTGCTTAGATCAAGCAGCAAGCCTTGTTCTAAAAGCCTCAAAAAGATACATTACCCCCATGCTTACCAGGTTCGACTTTGTGCGGCCGTGGCGCCTGATACCGTATCTGAATGGTATCTCTTTTATCTTTCTGCCCTTAGCCCTCAGCGCATATAACAACTTAAAGCAGTATTCTCCGTAACCGGAAAAAATCTTATCCATATCAAGGCCTTCGATGTCCTTCCTTCTGAAAATAATAAACCCCCCTGTTGAATCCGAGACACCGAGATTTAAAATCGCGTTGATAACCTTGTTCATGAGAAAGCTGCCTATATATTTATACCATGGGGCGCGCATGCTTCCGTTTTTTATATATCTTGATGCCACAGCCACATCGCTATCCTCTATCGCCTTTATTAACCGGGGTATAGTCCTTGGGGTATGGCTAAAATCCGTATCCATTATCAATATTAAGGCGCCTCTAGCGTTCCTGATACCTTTCTCTATGGCCGTGGCCAGGCCTTTTTCATCTGATCTTATTATGCATTTTACATCCTTATGCTTTCCGGAAAATTCTTTGACAGCCTCGCCCGTACCGTCCGGGCTGTTGTCGTCCACGACTACGATCTCGTAATCATGTTCCCTGGCGTCCAGCATACGCTTTATAACAGCGATGAGCGGGATTATATTCTTCCTCTCATTATATGTTGGTAAAATAATCGATAGCTTCATATATTTATAACGTATAGATTCATATCTTTATTGCAGAATTTAAATGTATTCTGATATATAAAACCCATTTTTTTATAAAAAATATTAGCCGCGGCATTGGATTTATTTACTGCAACTTTCACCTTATCGGCGCCTCTTTTCCTTATATCGGCTATCAGCACCTCAGTCAGTTTTCTTCCGAAACCTTTTCCCCTGTATCCCTCTTTTACCGCGACTGACATAAGTTCAGCCGGCGTATCCAACTCGGTTTTTTTATTATAAGCAAAAGCTTGCGGGATCCTTGCAATTAATAATGGTTTTCTTATCAGGGCTTTCAAAACATGGAAGGATAAGGGTATGAATTCCTTCCTTACGCACCTGCACAACAAGCCGCCCGCATCTTCACTGCCCGTAATAAAACCTATGATTCTTTTGTCTTCTTCCGCAATGTATCCTATGCTCTTTTCTTCCCTGAGCATTCCTTTATAAATCAGCCTTAACGCGCCAACGCCAAGGCTCGGCAATAAATCATCCTGCGAAAACTCCTCTATGTGCAGACGGGCAACGTCAAGACAATCATCCTCTCTCATTAACCTTAACATAGTTTTCTTATCGTCTTAGCTATAAATTCGATCTCCCTTTCTTTAAGCGTTACGGACGAAGGAAGGTTTATGCCCCTTTTTGACAGGTCTTCTGCCACAGGCAGCTTGGAACCGCTCTTAAAGTAGGGCATCTTATGAAGCGGAATAAAAAAGGGCCTTGTATCAATGCCTTTTTCTCTGAGTTTCTTCATCAGCCTGTCTCTTGTTATTCTGCAATTTTTACTTATCAATATTGAATACATCCAGTATGCGCTCTCTGACCACGGCATCTCGCGCTGCGATGTTATTCCGCTTTTTCCGTTAAGCAATAAGTTATAAAGGCCGGCGTTTCTTCGTTTTATCATTACCATCTTATCTATCCTCTCCAGCTGCGCAAGCCCTATGGCGGATTGTAAATTAGTTATTCTATAATTGTACCCCAGAAGAGGATGATAGTATCTTCTTTTTTTACTCATGCCATGGTCTTTCAGCAACTCTATCTTTTCAGCGAGCCTTTTATTATTAGTCAGGCACATGCCGCCTTCTCCCGTAGTAATTATCTTGTTCCCATAGAAGCTGAAGCAGGCGATATCACCGAGCGAACCTGCCTTTCTTCCTTTATATTCCGCACCATGAGCCTCTGCGGCATCCTCTATTACGGCGATTCCGTGTTTACCTGCGATTTTCAGTATCGGGTCCATGTCACATGGATGCCCATAAAGATGAACTGCTATTATAGCTTTTGTTTTTGAATTTATCTTCTCCTCTATCTTCCCAACGTCCATATTCCATGTCGTCCGCTCTGAGTCTACAAATACAGGCTTTGCTCCTGTGTACAGCGCAGCATTTGCTGTCGCCACAAAAGTAAGTGACGGCACGATTACCTCGTGGCCGCTTCTTACCCCCATTGCCAGAAGCGCTAAATGAAGGGCTGCCGTTCCGCTTGAGACAGAAACGCCGTATTTGGCACCGCAATACCGGCTGAAGGCTTTTTCAAATTTACCTACATATCCCCCCAAAGACGAGATCCAGCCCGATCTTACACAGCTGGATATATATCTAAGTTCATTGCCTGATAGGCTCGGTTCTGCCAAAGGTATAATATTTTTTTTGCTATGTTTGCCTTTCATAAGCCCTCTACTATATAATAATACACCTTCCATCAAAAAATCAACCACATCTTACGCCATAGTCTTTAAAATTTGACAGCTAAGATTCACCTGTTCGCAGGCACCCACACATTTTCGTCGCGTATAGAAAAGATTATATGGTAATTATCTCTGATTTCATTCTTGAATTCTTTATACAGACAGGACTCTTCTGCCGCTATTATAGACGCGTAATATCTTTCTTTAATGCGTTCGGCTGTAGGAGATACATCAAACTTATTCTGCTTTTTTAATATGCATAGGTAAAAGTCTGTTTGGGTTGTAGCTTCAGGATGGCCTGTCTTGTAAGCTATTTGCATATTGTCGGACAGCATAGGCCCCTTGGGTATCGCGGCCAGTTGATTCTCATGCCCAACACTGACATCATATCTGCCTCTGCGGCCTAATAGCTCCGCGCGCCAATATCTTGCATTTTCGTATGCGTCGCTTAAGATATATACAAAAATAATAAATATAAAAATGATTCTTAAGTTAAGATACAAATTTGGCGCATGCCCGGGGCTGTTGTTTTCTTTACTAAAAAGAAACGATATCAGCAGACAACTGACAAGCGTTAATTCCATAAAATGATTTGTGTGTGCCGGTGTAAAAAAGAGCCCTGGCAGGGTAGTTAAAAGGCAGGTTAAGGCGTATATTCGTATAAACCTGTCCGTTGATGACCTGGACCTGAACGCATTTAAGAAAAATGACCATACCGCTATAAAAAAAGGCATGAAGAACCAAAGTGCGTTTTCTCTACTTATACCATAGAGTCGGCGGGTAATGCCGGCAGCCAGCGAAAAGAAAACGAGAAAAGAGTGAAACATAATATTCCCTCTGCTGTATAACCAGAATACTCCTAAGATAGAAAATGCGGTTAGGCCAAAAGAGAGAGCCGTGATTAAAGCGTATTTCGCCTTACGGTAACTGATTAGATATAGTATGGTGGCACAAAAAAAAGCTGCCACCCGCTGAAGGTTTAAAAAAGCTACTCCGCAGCAGATACCTATTAGAATATATGTAACTATAGAATCGGAGGAGCGCCGGGAAAACAAATATAATGCCAGCACAATATAGAAAAGCGCTTGCCAATCAGCGCGCGCTCCTGCCACCCAGCCTGTGCTGTGTGCAATGGCAATCAGAAAAAGCAGGCTAACATTAAGGTTCGCTGTTAGTTTTTTAAAAATAAGATAAGATAAAAAAAGAGCGCCTGCGAAATAGCCGAATGCTAATAATCTAAAAGTTAGAAGAAACAGATAGGGTGAGTAGACAGTTCTTAACATGCGGCCAACGAGAGCAGGGACAAAGTATGACAACGGCCCATAACAACCTATGGGTACCATTGCGCTATGCATAGATTGATATGGATTCTCACCTCTTCCCATGAGCATTGCAAAGGCGGGATTTTGAAATTCAGAATAGTGAAACTCCTCAAAAGAAATTGACCTTAAAAAAGCAGAGGAGAACTCCGAAACAATCACTATAATTAGGATTAATCTTACTAATTGTGAATTAAATAATATCTCTAATTTTATAAAGGATTGTCCGCGAAATAATTTTTTTTGCGCGCCAAAAAAAGAACTGACTTTTATGCTGCTATCGTTCATCTTGCTCCGTTGGCCTGTACGCAACCAGGACTTATGCTAAATTATACTTCTTCGCGCATCCTAGTGTCAAACCTTTCTTTTTTTATTTTTAGTAGGAAAAACTGTTTCAGATGTTATAATTATTTTATAATAGTAAAATAACGGTAATTCGAATCGGGTATTCTAACTATACACGGGAAAGTATCTGCCGGCAAGTGTAACCCCTTACCCCCGCGTTTATAACCTCACAACTTTTATTAGGCTCTGGCTCATGCGCCTGTATACACAAATTAGATTCAAGTATCTTCTCCCACGTGTTATTATATGTTGCAATAGTATCTTCGACTACAGAATCCCCGAGCGCTAAGATTCTTAAGGTGTTTTCCGGTTTCTGTATCAAATATTCAGGGCCCCTGAAGCCTTCGCTGTTTACCTGCTCCATAACAGAAACCCCGCTTTTATCTTTGCGTTCATAAAAAGCCGAGGGTATGGGTTCATAGCCAAATTCTTCGTTAAATATATAGACGGGCTCCTGCCAATCGCTTTTGTTTTTAAAAAGATCCGCACCAAGATCAGGCATAAACATCCTAAGAAGGACTTCGCATCCTACAACAAAAACGACTAACAATAGCAAAAGAACTTGTTTTGCTCTTTTAGCTATATCGTTGCTTTTTTTTCATAATATTATTTTACATACCAAATTAGATAATATTCTCAGCGGCAACCTTTAAAAGTAGCTGATAGCTTTCTTAGCGCTCTTTTAAGAAATGCGATATTTTCTTCTTTCAAGCTGTTGATTAGCCAATTCTTTTTAAATTTTAATTGATCAAGCTCTTTGCTGTTGATGAGCCCTAATTCCCTAAAGAGCATCGCGAGTTCGTATCCATAAGAAATACAACCCTGCAAGGAACAGAGTATCAAGGATTTTAGAGCCTTCTCGCGGCCGATCTTATTTTCATTAAGCTTGTTTTGTTTGTATAAAGCTATATAATCTTTGAGCCAGGTGGCCTCACACCACATTAATTGCTCACCCAGGAGATTACCTTTAAAAATATTATTTCTGGGTATCCTGTTGCTGTTATTTATGTCAAACAATAAATAATTGTGAGAGTGCATAAACTCACAAATCTGCGCATAGGTAGTTTCGCCAATATAACTTTCCAAAAAACCTGTTTCTGTTTCTACAAAAAAAGTTTTTGCCAAAACCCTCTCTGCTCTTGATAGTATGGGTAATTCCAGGCCTTGGGTATCAATTTTGATTACATCAACATCTATCCTATCTATTTCCTGGATACTGTCCAGTGTTTTAGTTGTTACCTGCTCGGTTCCGACAATTTCAAACATATCGCTGAAAGAAAACCTTCTCAGCCAATCAAGATTTGGTTTTAAAAGGGAATAGCAATAAATACTTTTTGTTTTATATAGTTGCGCCTGGCTGTTGTCACCTGCTATAGTATAGGGTAAGTACATTGCTGATAAAAAAGAGTGCGGAGTTTTAGACATCCTGTCGCACTCCTCTTTATTCGTATCAAAACCTATAACGTTCAAATATTTCTCGACAGGTTTCCACTTAGCAGCTACATTGCAGCTGCAACCTATGTCAACAATATTTATACCCTGAATCTCTTTTAGAAAATTTTTTATCATAACCCTATACGCCTAAGAGCAGTTCTATCTGGCGAAATCTACCAGTTTATTTTTTATTATTATATAACAAACGGATAAAAAATAAAATATAAAAATAAAAGCCCCTCACAGGCTGCTGCTATTTATTGCTGGTGAGGGTTGACTTTTTGAAATTATAGTGTAAGTTTATAGTGAGGGCGCATTAGACGAGGTAGGGCACCTCCGAATTCAAAAGAAGGATGGTTAAGCTCACCTCCTAAGCGCCTTCTTTTTCTATAAGGGCTTCTAACATAGCGTTATTCATGAGCTTTTTGCCTTTTGGTAACTATCTATTACTGCTTTAAGCTTTTTTGCATCATCTACGCGTTGGGGGTCTGTCTTTTCTAATAATAATCCGTCTTTTAAGCCGTCCTTGCTGTGCGCCCCTGCGCGATGGCGCTGGGTCGTATTATCAAGCGCTGCTTTTTTGTGTTCCCACGCAAGGTGCTCAACAAGCACATCAGGGATATAATGCAGGCGGTTGATCTTCCTGGCTATGTCCCAGATCCAGGTATCGATATGCAAAAATTTAAAAATGCCGGGGCTATAATATCCAAGGGTCTGGACCCACCTCCTGCTAACAATAGGAAAGCAGCTGTGCTCTCCGCCAACATTGCTATCATTAAACCACATGCAAAATATATCATCAGGAAACTTCCTTACTTCTTCATCTAGCCTGTCGTCCCATCCATAATCCACATATACCTGGTCATCGTTTGCTACAATCATAAGGTCGCCCTCGCACTCCTTGGCCATTATAGCCCATGCTTTTAAAATGCTGGTAGGCTCTCCGGTAAGAACCCTGCATCTTTTTAAACGAACGAATCTTTTCTTTGCCTTATTGAAAAAGTTTTTATATTCATCTTTACAGCTGTCGTCTGAATCCATATAAAAAAGTATCTCCACCCTTTCCGGCATATATGCTGTTCTATATATACTTGAAAAAAAGCGCTCTACTTTTTTAGGACGTCCTCTTGTAGGGCAAAGCAGCGATATAGTTTTTCTGTATGTACCCTTCCTCAGGCTATGCTTTTTCTTAAACATAAAACAGCCATAAGAGTAAAGATATCTGCAGGGCCGGTATATGCCGCCTTTCGCACAGTTATATAATAAAGCCAGCCAGCCCTTTAGTAAAATCACTTTATCTAATAGCTTAAGCTTAGCCAAAAATGGTTTTATTACTTTTTTTCTCATAGCTTATTTTTTAGTAGATTAAGACCCTTTTAGGTCATTATATATAAAAATTTTGCTCTTGTCATTAAGTTCCTTGCGCTATTATAGCATTATTAGAATCATATAGTGTGTTGTGGGCCTTATAAGGCAAGGGGGGCCATAAAAACTCGCCCTCAAGACACCCTCTTATTCTTTCTCTTTATATGCTCTACGATTCGCCTCAAGGGAAAAAATAACATACCCTACCTACCGTCTTTATCGACGATAAGTGGGGTTTTGAGAGAATTATTACTGCTTCTCCCGTCGGGAGAAGGCATTTCGGCAGCTGCAAAAGGAATGTCCTTCGCTAAGCCGAAACTAATATAGCCTTTGAAAATTGATAATTGCAAGTTGACCGAATCAAAAATTAAATTGTGCTAAAAGTGTGCAAAACTTGGTAGGGCCCAGCTCAAACCTGTTGGCGGCTATCTGTCCTTAAAAATACGGTGAAAACTGCGGATACTTTTATGGGTTATTGTTTTTCACCTCTATGGTCGCATTTTCCAGTTCTTCTTTAATTAAATTTTTTATTTTACCTTCCCTGGCAGCTGCGATCCTTTTAAGCTCTTGCTTTTGGGCGCTCAAAATCCTTCTCAAGTCCTCTTTCTGAAATGCAACATAATTAGCAACGGCTTGTTTATGCGTCTCTATGAAAGCAAACGCGTTTGTTTGCGCTTGCCTGATGCCTGCGGTAATCATAACTGTGCAGATTATAAAGGACACTGCCAAAATAACCGAACCTGCTATTATACCCTTTGCTGTTCCGTTCATACTCTCTCCTCCTTTTTTGTTATTCTACGCCCAATTCATTCTTTAGTCAAGATTTAAAAATGGCGGAGCAGAATGGCGGGTATAGGCATCTGATGGGGCATTTTTATGTTGGTTTAAGCGTCTTTCAAGATTGTCGGCATATCCAATATAAAATTTATTTTTATTGCCTATGCTTGTAAGGATATATACGTAATACATATATGCTTATGCCTGTCAGGCGAAGCTGTGGGCGAAAGCACCACAGCGGAGACTAATGGCGGGGACGACGGGAAACTATTCCCCGAATCCCTACCGTATTATATATCAATGAGTTACAGAAATCAAAAACTAAATTGTGCTAAAAGTGTGCTATGTGATATATTTTAGATATCTTTTTCTTTCTCTTTAGTTGGGCACCATTTACTTCTAGAAGAGCCCGAAAGAAAGGTTGCTGCTTAGGAGATGAGTGCTTATTTGCATAAAACTATTGACATTGCCTAAAAAGGCTTTGAAGGAAAGGATGTATTATCTATATGCTGAATGAAAGTTTATAGGTTGGGTGCCCTTCCCTGTGGCGTTTCTTTAGCCACAATTCTATATTTTTACCCTTTATCTAATCCTTCTAACTTTTTAACATCCTCTTTCATAAACTCAGTCGGGAAATGGACGTAACGGAGCGTATCGCGTATATCCGAGTGACCGAGAAGCTCTTTGACCCTGTATATGTCAACGCCACGCTTTACAAGGAAAGTGGCGTAGGAATGCCTTAGCTCATGAAGGCGTGTAAGACCTTTTATCCCTGCCTTTTTAGCTATCCTCATTAAAATCCGACTACCGTCACCATGAACGATAAGCGCGGCTTTGTTCTGTCTTTAATACTATGCCCCGCATCCTACGTGGTGCGGGGCACTTCGTGAACGTAATAAAATCGTAACAAACTCTTAAAAAATAGGGACTGTTGTCCTCATTTTTAAAGTAGCATAAAAAACCCTTATCGCCATTATTAACGACAGCATGGTTGCCTACTACATTATTTCTTCTCTAACAAAAGAAAGGTTCTTAACCGCCGGGGATACAACTCCTACAAAAGAGGAAGTTCATAAATTATGATACGGTCATTTCTATATGCTTCGGAAAACGCAAAATGGTTTTCTGCCCAACAAACAATATAATCTGCTCCGACAAGTTTAGCAAGCCGCATAATGCGCGGTTCATCTAAATCTTTAGGAGAAATACCTGCAAGGCCTTTAGGGGAAATACCTTCGCGCCTCCAAAATGCTTCCATCTTATCGTCGAATTCTTTAGCTGATTTGCTTCCCGAATATATAAAATAATAATAACGATATGCTATTTCCACGGCTGGCCGTTGGGAAATTGTCCGCCATGGAATTTCTCCAAGAAGCATGAATAGAGAATCTTGCTTAGTGTTGTCTCGTGCCCAAAGTTGAGCTTCATATATAGCTCTAGCCTTAGGCCCCCTGGTCTCTTCTCCTGTGCAATATGCCTTCACCATAGTTATGCCAGCTAACGTCATGATAAGAATCGATGTCGGCAATAAATACAATCGCTTCTTTCCAATAAGGCGGTAAAGGCCTGTTCTTATTCCTGAGAAAATACGAAATATCGTACCGTTTCGTTCTGTGGGCCTGGGGAGCAAATCTGGTAAAAAATAAGCGCTTAATCCTATGCCAGCTGCCGCTAATATCGCAAAGAGGAATCCTTCGCCACTTATATATACGCCGGGAATTAAAATAGAAAAGACCGGTCTTGAACTTATCTGTGGACCAGACAAGGCTGCAACAGCGCCCCAGGCCAACACCATACCCAGCCAACCTAAAAATAACAATTGGCCTGACATGGTAAGAAAGTTTACATTCTGCCCGCTAATTTTGAGCCTCAAAGTACTTATATGCCTTTTTGAAAGCTCTATAAAAAATATAGCTAAGATAGGCACCCAGTAAAGTCCAAAGCTAAAAACCGCGTGTAAAAGAAGAATAGAAGCAGCTATCCACCCGGCCATAAACCCATCGTTCTCTACTTTTTCAAGCAGATAGGTCGTAACAAATGGTAAAGAATATATTATCCATAGTAATGTGCCCCGGAGAGGAATTAATTGGATAAATCTCGGGATCTCCCAGGCAAACCCTGCCACATGCAAAAATACTAATATAACTGTTCCTGCCAAAGAGCTAATCCAAAACGTTAAAGATTTCGCAGTAAACCTCTTGTGATGTCTAAAGGCCAATGCGGTTAACGCCACAAAGCCCAAAAAAGTAGGTATTCTAAAAGCAAAAAATAAATCATGTATCAGCGGATTTGCATGAAAATTTGTACGCATCGCTAGCATCAAATCAGCTGCGGGTAGTTTGTAGGAAGGTTTAGACCACATAAACAGTTGCGGGCCTACACAAACTGCTACGACGGCACATAAAAGTAAAATGCGCTTCAAAAAATTCCTATATTCTTGAAACCTAAATTGTAGAAGACAAAATAACATAAAAAACAGCACTACATGGAGAGCCAAAGAAGGATGTATGAGGCCGCCAAGAATCAAAAATAAAACTGCTAAAGGAAAACGGTTTTGTATTAGTTCGACGGCAGAAAAGATAACAAATGGTAGTGCTAATTGTCCAGGATATGGGGAGTATAGAACGCTTTCATAATTAGCCAGATTCCATTTCCAGGGCAGGGCTGATAGAGCAAAAAACACTGTGACCCACGATACGCCAATGCGCCCGGTCACAACACGTGTATAGCGGAATAGTGCAAAACCGAGTAGTACATTCTGCAAATAAATAAATAGCCAGGTAGGAATTTCAGGGGGTAAATTTATAAGCTTCGTCAAGAGTGCTGGTAACCAGTTTTGCAATGAACCTACTATGTATGTGTAGAAATAGACCGCACGCGGATCGCCTTTAAATATATCCGGATTCTGCAAAAAATGGACAAAAACAATAGGATTATCATCACATAATGTATTAGCTATGCGAACCTTAAAATCGCCGATAAGCAGCACGGCCATTATACTTAATATCAAAAAAAGCAGCATTAGTGATTTGTTTAAACTGAACTTCAACATTTAATAGCCGCCCATATGGTTCTCTTATGTGCCAGCGTTATCTTTAGGCCTGTTAAAAGAAAAGTGCTTAAAAAAATAGTTAAATTTTCGTCTCAAAACCAAACATAAAATCTCCTTAATGGTTTTACGCACATCCATCTTGGACTTACCTGGCTTTAAGTCATATCGAAGAATCATAGGCACCTCGGTCATAATGGAATTCAGCTCACGGAGTTTTAATAGGACATCAACCACGCAAGAAAAACCTGACATGCTTATAAAGCTATCGCCCCAAAGCTGGAATGCCTGTTTTAATTTGCCTGCATGGTAAGCCCTGTAACCACATGTATAATCTCTTACGCCAGGGATGGGAAACAAAATTCGAAGTAGTAAGCTAGCCCCAAAGCTGCATACCTGCCGATATGCTGATAAACCAAGCACCCTCGACCCGGGTACATAACGAGAAGCAATAACCACATCGTTACCTTCCTCAATACACATCGCCATTCTTGTGATCAGTCCTGGATTGTGGGTATTGTCAGCATCCATAGTTATAATTATATCGTCGTCTTTAGCTATCCGTAGAGCAGACAGCAAACCTGTCTTAACGGCTTCGCCTAAACCTTTGTTATGCCCGTGTTCTATAAGTTCGATAGGCATACCTTGATAGGACTTTATTGTTTCTGCGGTATTGTCGGTACTCCCATCATCAACTATAACTGTATGCGAAATTGGAAAATGCTCCCCAAGGATATGGATTAGGCTGCCCAAGAGATGTTTTATGGCATCTGCTTCGTTAAATGCAGGTAATACAATTATAATCATGCTGCCTTTATTCCCCCTGTACTATGTTTAATTTTATCACAGCTATCCTGAGCAGACAACATTAATTTAAGCCACTCTTGTAAAAAAACACCCGCGTATTAATTTGCACTCATAAAAAATTCCATATACAAAATAAGGAGTAGCTCCAAATTCTATAATGTTCTCGAAAGCCGCCCCCTATCGTCAGATTATTTTTCTATCTAGAACCTTGCTGAGCAGCTGCCTGAAATAGGCCCTTTGCCCACTAGTGTCCGGTTAAAAAAATATCATTTGTTATAATTTGTTCTTTAGCATAAAGTTACAGAAAAAATATCATTTTTCGACTTGAATCGTATTGTGCGTATTGTATACTTAAATCACAATTTTAATAAACTAATAAAGGAGTGATTTATGTACTACGGAAAAATGATATTTGCTCAAATAATGGAATTTTTTTCTTTGTATGAATTCAACAAGTGTACACAAAGATATAAAGGTAATAAAAAAAATAAATCATTCTCGTGTTTAGACCAATTCTTATGCATGGCTTTTGCGCAATTAACTTTTCGTGAAAGCTTACGAGATATCGAAGCATGTTTGCGTTCTTTAAAAAATAAACTTTATCATACAGGTATTCGCGGTAAAGTTTCGCGTAGCACTTTAGCTGATGCGAATAACACAAGAAATTGGCGCATCTATGCTGACTTTGCTCAAGTCTCAATTCATCAAGCTCGTTCTTTATACTCAAACGAAGATTTTGGAGTAGAACTTGATAATACAGTTTACGCATTAGATTCAACAACTATCGAGCTATGCATGTCCCTTTTTCCTTGGGCAAGTTACTACAAAACAAAAGCAGGCATTCGCATACATACATTATTAGATTTATGCGGTTCTATTCCTGCTTTCGTCGAGATTACAGACGCCAAAGTACATGATGTTAAGATTCTTGATCTATTGATTCCAGAACCAGGATCTTTTTATATTATGGATCGAGGATATTTATCTTTTAAGCGTCTCTATAGTTTAGATCAAGCATCTGCATTTTTTGTTGTTCGGTCTAAGAAAAAATTCATTGTCGAAGATTATATTCTCATGTTATTGACAAAACAATTGGATTGCGTTCTGATCAAACTGTTGTCTTAACAGGTGCTGATACACCAAAATACTATCCTGATAAATTAAGACGAATCGTTTGTTATGATAAAGAACGAAACAAACACCTGGCATTTTTTACGAATAATTTTCAACTTTCAGCTGAAACAATAACTCAGCTGTATAAACAACGCTGGAAAATCGAATTGTTCTTTAAATGGATCAAACAGCATTTACGAATTAAAAAGTTTTTTGGTACTTCTGAGAATGCTGTAAAAACTCAAATTTGGATTGCTATATCTGTTTATGTCTTAATAGCAATTATTAAAAAACGTTTAAAGCTGGATGCCCAACTTTACATAATTCTACAGATTTTGAGTGTTTCAACCTTTGAGAAAATTGGTCTTTCTCGTCTATTAAGCGACGAATTTAACAAAGAACAAAGTAGCGATAGTTGTAACCAGCTGTTATTATTTAACTAATAACCGGACACTAGTGGCCCTTTGCCTATTCTATCTTTTTGCGCTTTTTGGTGTGTTTTTTATATAATAAACGGAGGCCTTCTCTAAATTCGGACAGTTTTTTGCTTTCGTTAAATGTGCGTTGTGCTTGCCTACTTTTTTTAGAAATTATCATACAAAACATAGCGGTACGCTTGTTTTTAAATTCTGAGTTTGGGGATTATCTCAAAAAAGAGGGTACGTCGTTTTCCGAAAGTATCACTGGCGCTAAAACAGACGGCAAAAACTCCTGACGAAAACTGCTGGCGGGGACGACGGGCCACCTTCGCCTTTAGCTATGTGTAATCTATTCGCAGGCTACGGTGCCCTTTTGAAAGCCAACCGAAGTCTTCCAGTTGTATACAAATTGCAAAGACGAAGGTTGGCGGGGACGACGGGCCACCTTCGCCTTTAGCTATGTGTAATCTATTCGCAGGCTACGGTGCCCTTTTGAAAGCCAACCGAAGTCTTCCAGTTGTATACAAGTTGTAAAGACGAAGGTTGGCGGGGACGACGGGAGTATA
>JBDRAM010000087.1:0-5069 GCA_043823785.1 Candidatus Omnitrophota bacterium | reverse complement strand
AAATACTACAGCTCTGAGAAGGCGAGAAATGAATTAGGCTGGCAGCCAAAGGTTTTTCTGGAAGACGCAGTAGGGCAGGCATTAGATTTCTATTTAGAAAAAGGGCTTATATAGATGAGGGGTCGGAGATTTTTTTAGTATTTTTGCACCCCTCATCCTGAGGAGCGAAGCGACGAAGGATCCCTAACTATGCATGAAGGCGCAGATCATAACGGATATGTATATATTTTTACAAATAGAGCTAATTCGGTTCTGTATACTGGTGTCACAAGCAACCTGCTTAAAAGGAGTTGTTGTCACAAAAGAAAATATCTACGTGGATTCACAAAGCGATACAATTTAAGCAAATTGGTATATTATGAACTCTTCACTGATATGGTAAGTGCCCGTATTAAAGAGCGTGAGATAAAAGGCTGGAAACGAGAAAAAAAGATAGGCTTAATAGAATCAATGAATCCGAAATGGAAAGACCTCTATACCAGATTAAGGGAAGATCCTTCGGCCTTACGGCCTCAGGATGACCCCTATCTAAACAGAAAAACACCCAGAGGGGTCATATAGATGAATATGGAGAAGAGAATAAGAGATGCCAACAGACAGATCTATAACAGATTAGGAGATGATTATGAGATGCTTGACGGCAGGAGGTCCCGAGCCCTTTCGGGATGGTTAAGAAAAAAACTCCTGCATATCTCAGGCATTACTGAAAAGAGAGAGGCATTGCTTGATATAGGCTGCGGTGAAGGTTTTGCGGCCAGAGCAGCCGAAGGGATCTTTCCTAAACGCTATGGCATGGATATCTCGGAGAATATATTAAGAGGCCTTTTGCCGCAGGGTATCTTACCGGTATGCGCAGATGTTGTTAATCTTCCGCTAAAGCCTGAGAGCATTGACCTTGTTGTAATGTTTTCCGTTGTGCATCATTTTTATGATTACAAACCTGTAATTAATGAGGCTTACAGAGTATTGAGGCCCGGAGGCCTCATATATATAGACCATGATATGAACAGGTCTTTTTTCAAGCGTTTCAGAGTCCTGATAAACATATACCGCAGGTTCTCATCCAAGGAGAAAGCCATGGGGAAGATGGGAGTTGAAAAATTATATAATCTTTCCGAATTCCATTCCGAGGGGATAGATTCGGCGCAGCTAAAAAGCGACCTTGTATCTTTGGGATTTAATATAAAAGAGAGCTACTGTCATTGGCGGGGGCTATCTGTATTTACGGATCTTCTCTTCGGGGACAGGATATCTGCTGAAGATAAAGCTCCCTTATCTTGTATTATAGCGGAAAAATAAAAAGCCGGCTTAGGCTGGCAGGGATTATTGATAATATAGTGAAAAGAGCGCTTTTTTCGTTAGGAAGGCAGGAAAATACGGTAGGATTTGCCAGGGCCCTTAAAAATATGGGATGGCATATTATCGCTACCGTTGAGACGGTAAATGAGCTTAAGAAGCATAATATGGCTTGTGAGGATATCTCTCACTTTACCGGCATTACCAAAGATTACGGTTTTCCGCCTACGCTGCACGCAAAGGTAGAGTCTGCCCTTACCACTGATGCGCCCTATCGGATAGACCTCGTTTATGATATTCCTTATACGTTAGATCAAGGTAACGATGTAGGAGGACGCACACTCCTTGCTTTAGGAGCTAAAGGAAGGAGAATAGTAGCCTGCGAGCCGGAGCAGATACGGGAAATTATCCATTACCTGAAAAAAAGTAGAACCCATTCCAATATACCCGCGTCTTTACGAAGAGACCTGATAGATAAGGTAAATCTCCATATAACTCGGCATTATATAGACCTAATCAGTGATAAAAGAACAGGCGGCTGTGGCGCATTGATAGGAAGGCCTAAAATGCCTCTTTTATGGGGTGAAAACCCTTATCAGCGGCCCGCAGATCTTCTTACAACAGATAAAGACGATAACCTTTCGCTGCCTGAATTTCGCATTATAAATAAGAATATACCATGCTTCACAAATATGGCTGACCTGGATTCTGTTTTGCAGACTCTCTCCCTGGCGGCAGAGGCATTTAAGAAAAACTGCGGAAAGATACCCTATATATCTATCGCGTCAAAGCACGGAAACCCCTGCGGTATGGCTGTGGACTGGAAAAGTCCCAAGGAGAGTATGCATAAGGCGCTTTTTGGCAATCCGACAGCCGTATGGGGAGGAGAATTTATAGTAAATTTTAAAATAGATAAAAAGCTTGCATCTGTATTGCATGAGAGTATAGAGAGAAAAGAACTTTTGGGCAATGCGAATTGGATGTTAGATGTAATTGCGGCTCCCGATTTCAGCTCCGAAGCGATAAGCATACTGGGTAAAAGTAAGGCCAGGAAACTTTTTCAAAACAATGCTTTGAGCAGGCCGATTATTCGAAAAGATAAATGGCATTTTCGCCAGGTCCGCGGCGGTTTTCTGCGCCAACCGCTTCCTGATTACGTACTTAATATGAGAGCGAACAAAGCCCTGGCCGGTATATTTAAGTGTGAGGTGATAGATTCTATGATAATAGCATGGTCTGTCGCTTACAGCTCATACCATGGGGGCAACGAGATAGCGATCGCTGGTGACAGGCAGCTTATAGGCGCAGGCGGAGGGCCTTCTACTTTGGATGCCGCGAGGACCGCTGTTTCAAGAGCAGAGCATAATGGCCATCGGACTAAAGGAGCCGTATTTGCCGCGGATGCTTTTTTCCCTTTCACCGATGCTCCGGAGATATTAAAGGAGAGCGGCTGTTGTTATGGTGTCGTTCCTTCAGGTGGCAAGAATTATCCGCACGTTAAGAGATATTTTGAAAAAAATAATATAAGAGTATTCTATGTACCGGCTAAATACAGGGGATTCTGCCGGCATTAAGAGGCTGTAAATATGCTATCAAAGATAAGAAAACTTTATAAATTCAGCAGGCCGTTAAAGAGTATTATCTATGCCAATATAACAGGAAAAAGGATTCCCATACGCCTTGACTTGAATGTGACAAAGTTCTGCAACCTCCGCTGCTCTTATTGTTATGTCGATTTTGACGATTTAAAGAATAAACCTGAGATACCGGCTTCGCAGTGGAATCAGCTCTTATCTGATATGTACAAGAGGGGTACCAGGGCGGTCAGGATAATGGGGGGTGAACCGCTCATACGGGATGATATAGGCCTGATCATAGACCATGCCGTAGGCCTGGGCATGATAACAGAGCTTAACACCAATGGCTATTTTGTTAAAAAGCGCATCAATGAATTAAAGAAACTCGATTCACTCTGCATAAGTCTGGATGGCGACAAAGAGGCAAATGATAAACTGCGCGGTAATGGCTGCCACGACCGGGCTATAGAGGCTATCGAGATCGCCAAGAGAGAAGGAATAGATGTGCGTATACACGGCATGGTTACCAACCAGACCATGGATTCCTTAGATTATCTGGCAGGTTTATCTAAGAAATATAATATATCCTTTACCTGTGCTCCATGCTGCTTGCCTAACTTAAAAGAGACACGCCCGGACCTATATGTGGATCCGGATAAAACAGCGGAATTTTACAAAAGATACCTTAAGTTTAAGAGAGAAGGATATCGCATATTAAATTCCATTCCCGCGATAGAACATGTAATAAGATGGCCTTTTAAGGATAAGTTTGTATATAACCTAAGTGATAAGTGGCCCCCAGAAGCCAATTCATATGTGCGATGTCAGTATGGGCACCTCTCTTGTTACATAGATGCCGATGGAATGATGTACGCATGTTCTACGCAATGGAAGATAGGTTTGAATTACTTTGATGAGGGCTTTGAGAGGTGCTGGGATTATCTACAGAAACACTTAAGTTGCGTGACTTGCAATACAATAAACGATTTCAGCTACGCCTTTAAGCTTAACCCATACATTATATTCGAGGTAACAAAGGAGATACTCGGGTTCGGGCGATGATATATAGGAAACGATGATAAAGCTATATAGCTTTATCAAGCAATCCAAGAGGAGGTAACGGTACATGGAGCTTAAAGACAAAGTCGTTGTTATCACGGGCGCGTCTTCCGGCATAGGCAGAAGCCTTGCTGTTAAACTTTTTGATGCCGGCTGCTATATTGCGCTTGCCTCAAGAGATGAAAATAAGCTTAAAGAGCTTACAGGGCAGCTTGGGGGAGATTCTAAGAGGTGCCTGGTATTGCCTACGGATGTATCAGACAAGAGCCAGGTAGATAATATGATAGACAAGGCATTAGAGGTATTTAAAAAAATAGATATCCTCATTAATTGTGCCGGCTTAGGGATTTACGGTAAGGTCGCAAGCAGCGATATAGAGCAGATAAGGTATATATTCGAAGTCAATTTTTTCGGTACTGTATACGCTATCCAGAAGGCATATCCGATAATGTCAAAGGCCGAAGGCGGCTGCATAGTAAACATATCATCGGTTGCGGGTTTTCGGGCGTGGCCTAACAACGGATATTATTGCGCCGCCAAGCATGCGGTCAACGCTATAACAGATTCATTAAGGCTCGAGGCAAAATCCGATAATATCGACGTTCTGCTGGTTATGCCTGGGACAACAAATACCGATTTTATATCTAATTCACTAAACGTCGCAGAAGAGGTAAAGAAATCTCCCCCTATGGATATGACACCAGATGAGGTTGCCAGACATGTAATAGATGCTATCAGAAAGCGTAAGAATAGGATCGTTCTTACGGCAAAGGGAAAGATAATATATATTTTAAACAGAATCTCACCAAGCCTGACGGAAAGGCTCTTATCTTCCGGGACATAGGAGTTCAATTGGAGAGAAAGGTGAACAATATAAAAGAGGCCCCATTTATCGGCTTAAAAGCAGATAAGCCCTGCCCGTATCATAAAAAGGGAAACCACTCTTTTCTGATCTCACAGCTTGGCCCCGAGGGGCTTTGCCGCCAGATATATTATGCTGCATATCCTTTCTGCTTCGCGTTTGCCTACGGAGCGTTTAAGAATAAAAATAGTATGCTGATAAGATGCCCGCGTGAGCGTGGTATAACATTTGTTATTAAAAAATCTCCGTTGTCGCTTACAGCAAGGTTTAAAAAT
>JBDRAM010000086.1:0-2144 GCA_043823785.1 Candidatus Omnitrophota bacterium | reverse complement strand
TCTTCTTTAATACGTCGATATATTTTAAGCTATCAAATCTTTTCGCATTTTTTACTTTCAGGGGATCGGCAGAGTAAACACCGTCTACCTTAGTCGCCTTTAATATGGCATCAGCATTTATCTCCATTGCCCGTAGCGCCGCCGTGGTATCGGTAGTAAAATAGGGGTTGCCTGTTCCGGCCACAAATATAACTATGCGGCCTTTTTCCAAGTGCCTTATTGCCCTTCTTCTAATATAAGGTTCTGCTATCCTTTGCATTTCAATAGCAGTCATTACCCGGGTGGGCATATCCATCTTTTCCAGGACGTCCTGTAGTGCCAGGCCATTGATGACTGTGGCCAGCATTCCCATATAGTCAGCTACGGACCTGTCCATATCTAATCCGCGGGAAGCAGTGTTCTCCTGGCCCCGGAAAATATTCCCGCCGCCCAAAACCACTGCTACATCAACGTGTAAATTTCTTATTTCTTTTATCTGATGGGCGATAGAGACTAAGACAGAATGGTCAATGCCATGGGATTTCCTACCCTGGAGTGCTTCGCCGCTTAATTTCAGAACTATCCTTTTATAGAGGGGCTTAGCCATTATTCGCCAATTTTATAGCGCACAAAGCGACGGATAACGATATTTTCGCCAATTTTAGCAATTAAACTGCTCAAATAGTCTTTTATAGTAAGGTTGGGGTCTTTAATAAAAACCTGTTCCAATAAACAGTTGTCTTTAAAAAAGAGCTCTTTATCTTTCTCTGGTTCAATAACATCTTGGGGTACGTCTTCTCTTCTTAAATATTTCGGATTATGTGCAGCTATCTGCATGGCTACATCTTTGGTAAACTGGCAAAAGTCGCTATTGCGCGCAACAAAATCAGTTTCACAATCGACTTCTAATAACACGCCAATTTTATTGCCATGATGCACATACGCCTCAACCCTGCCTTCTTTGGCGAGCCTCCCTTGTTTTCCTGTAGCAATCTCAAGACCGCGTTTGCGCAACAACTTTACAGCCTTCTGAATATCTCCATTAACTTCCTGGAGTGCCTTCTTGCATTCTATAATACTGGCATAGGTCATCTCTCTTAATTCCTTAATTGATTCCAAAGATATTTTCATAGTTCGACTCTCTTGCGTTCGCTCACTATTGACCTCTTGAGTGTAATCGACACTTCGAGCCTGCTCAGTGTCGATGCTGAGCGTAGCCGAAGCATCGAAGGGTCATTTATTATTCCTTATTTTTAGGCCTGCCTTTTCCATCGGTAGCGGGCCTAACACGAACTTTGCGGGTAGGCTTTATACCCTCTTCAGGAGCCACAGTTGTTTCTACAATCTCTTCGCTTTCTTTTATCTTCATCTCTTCTTCAGGAAGCACATCCGGCGCCTCTTCTTCTTGAGGCTTAATAACCACGCCTTCCTGAGAAAGATACGATAGAAATCTTGTGCGTCCTTCAATTATGCTATCAGCAAGAAGCCTGACAATAGTATGTATTGATTTAGTAGCATCATCATTACCCGGGATAGGATAAGTAACCAGATCCGGGTCAGAGTTAGTATCAATAAGGCCTATTACCGGTATGGATAATCTATTAGCTTCCCTAACCGCAGTTTCTTCTTTTTTTGTATCCACCACAAAAATCGCACCAGGCATGCGTTCCATCGCAGCTATGCCGGAGAAACTCTTCTTTAGTTTACTTAATTCCTTCTCAAGGTGCGCTACTTCTTTTTTGGTTAGTTTGCCAAAAGTACCGTCCTCTTTCATCTTTTCTATCTCTTTTAAGCGGTTTATACTCTTCTTTATCGTGGCGTAGTTTGTGAGCATGCCGCCGGGCCAACGCTCAGTTACATAGTACATACTGCAGCGGATTGCCTCTTGCAAAACAGCCTCCTGAGCCTGCCGTTTTGTCCCTACAAACAGCACAACCTCGCCTTTTGAAGTTATGTCTAACAAAAAATCCCTGGCTTTATTTAAACACTCTTCGGTCTTTTCCAAATCGATAATATAAATACCGCTTCTTTCGCCAAAGATAAATTTCTTCATTTTCGGATTCCAACGCGAAGTCTTATGACCAAAATGCACTCCTGCCTCTAATAACTCTTTAATTAATTCTGTAGCCAAACTATTTTCCTCCTTAATGAGCACATAACTTACG
>JBDRAM010000085.1:0-7096 GCA_043823785.1 Candidatus Omnitrophota bacterium | reverse complement strand
ATATTTGTGCTCATTGAAGTGCCAGGCACTTTTAAGGTGCCGAATTTGATAATATAATATATTTTGGCTCACTCACTTGACTTTCTTAAAAGGAGAAGGTATATTTAAAGTGGGAAAGAAAAGATCATTGAAAGAGGAAACATATATCTTCGATAAAGGCAAACTCAGAGTAATCTGGGGGCGCAAAATCGTGCGTCCTTGGCAGTCTATTGTCAAGGATAGGCAGATTGCCGAAATGAATAAAAGTTGATCCAGGCGATTTGCCTGGATTTTTTTTTGAAAAAGTCAAAAGTGCCAGGCACTTTGAAGCAAAACCAGGGGTTAGGATGAGAAATTCAAACTTTTTTTATAGGAACCAACCGCTATACTATGGTTATTTATGGTATAGCGAAAATCTCAACACCACTGAAAATCGCAGGAAGTCATCGCCGAAGGCGATTTTCTTGGCTAATAGAATAAATCCATTAAGCCTATTTACATGGTGTCGGAACTTTTTTAATCACGAGCCACAAAAAAGTAGGGCAGGTTTAAACCTGCCCTACTTCTATAACTCAAGGATTTTCTAAAAGGAGCCCCAAAATGACTAAGAAACTTAGCTTAATATATCTGATTGTTGTTTTAGTCTTAGGAATAATAGCCACAAGCGATATGGTGATCCAGAAGGCATGTGCAGAGGGCTTGGAAGGCCTTGAAGCTCTCGAAGTGACAGCAGGCCAGGCAGCAGAAGGAGAAGAAGATAAGGGCAAGGCCGCTAAAAAAACTTTAGAGACGGATAAGGGTGATCCGGAAAATAGGGAGAAGAGGACAGATAAGAGATCTGTCAGCGGCAGGGTCAGCCTTATTCGCGACGATTACATCAACGTTGTTTACAAAGAAGATAAGAAAAAAGGGGTCGAGTATGAGATGGGGTTTAAGCTCAATGGAGCGGTGCAGCTATCTCATAAGAAGCTTCTTGACAGTTTAGAGAGAGGAGATTTTGTAAGCATTGAATACGATGAAATGGCAGAAAGTTATGATAAGGTGGCACCGGACGGTACTAAAGAGCGCAAAAACAAGGTTACAGGCAGAGAAGCAAGGGCTATTAGTTTTAAGAAGTCGGCCAGCTCTGCATTAGTTTCAGGTGAATAATGTCAGGGGAGCGGATATGATAAAGAACATAATCCATAATAAGCTGTTCATACCAAACCTTACTGCGTTTATCGCAGGTTTTTGTATTATGGTGGTCGAACTTGCGGCAACGAGGATTATAGCCCGCTATCTTGGGGCATCTATCTATACCTGGACATCGGTTATAGGTGTTGTGCTGACAGGGATCGCTTTAGGTAATTATATCGGAGGCCGCATCGCTGACAGCTGCCGTATCCAAAAAACGCTTTCTACTCTGTTTATCTTGGCTTCTATAGGTTGCGTTATCGTTCCCGTATTAAACCAGGTTATGGGCAATATGACTGCAGTCTTACTGCTGCCTTTGCATGCCAGGATAACTATACACGTAGCCGTTATATTCTTCTTGCCTTCCGCTGTTTTAGGCATGATAAGTCCTGTCGTTGCAAAATTTGCCCTTGACCAAGGCCTTGCTACCGGTAAGACCATAGGAAATATCTACGCGTGGAGTTCTACAGGAAGCATTACCGGAGTCTTTGTCACAGGATTTTATCTTATCTCTGTTATAGGCACAACGGCCATAATATGGGTTCTTGCCGGCATACTGGCTTGTGTTGGCGTTCTATATGGCGTTAAAACAAAACTGCCATATATATGGGCAGCTTTGTTTATCTTGCTTGTCTTCTTAAGCTTTGGATCCTTGGCCCAAGCACAGATACTCGGCCAGCAGCTGGGGCTGCGCCAGCCGATTAACCCAAAGATCCTATACCAGACAGAAAGCGAATATTCCCATATCCAGGTAATGAGTGTAGAAGGTTTTCCTAGAGTACGGTGGCTGGTATTAGACCATCTTATACACAGCATAATAGATATGGCTGACCCTACTAACGTGAATACGATCTATCAGTATCCGTATATAAAATTCTATGCTGCTATATCTGAACTCCTTGGGGCTAAGAAGAAAGACCCTAGCTTTTTAGTTGTAGGAGGAGGCGCATATATATTCCCAAGCTATCTTAGAAAGAGATGGCCTAATGGTTGGATAGAAGTAATCGAGATAGATCCTGCTGTCACAGAGACAGCACGTGATAACTTCGGATTGGGCAGGGACGAGACTATACTGATCCATCATGCCGATGCGCGCACATATATCAATGGAATCGTGCGTAAGGATGAAGAAGGCGCTCGTATAAACAAGTTTGATTTTATATACAGCGACGCAATAAGCGGGATATCCGTACCTTATCCGCTCACTACCCTGGAGTATAATGAAAAGATACGACAGTTACTTGCGCCGGATGGTGTTTATGTTGTTACGCTGATCGATAGCATGGATTCAGGAAGATTCCTAGGAGCTGTTACAAAGACCCTGCGCGAGAGCTTTGAGCAGGTCCATGTATATTATCCCGAACTCCTTGATATCGAAGGCGCGAATCTTAGCGATACCTTTGTTATTGTATGTTCGCTAAAGCCTATTGACCTTTCACAGATTGACTTATCCGCGCTTTCCTTTATGGCATTAGACAAGGAGAGGCTTGAGTTATTTGAGAAGAATACAGGCGGCATTATCCTTACAGATGACTATGCGCCGGTAGACGACCTCTTAAGGCCGGTTGTCAATCAGCGCGGTAGGAAGATAGCCGCTACCAAGCTAACAAGTATCGGTGATGAACTGACAAGGCAGAGCAGGTTTGATGAGGCGGCTGATTATTATCAAAAAGCTGTAGGGTTGAGGCCGGGCTACGCGGACGCGCTTAATAATTTTGGCAATATACTGCTTAGACAGGGAGACTTAGAAGAGGCGATTATTAATTATCGTAAGGCTGTTGTGATCTCACCGCGTTTTGCACAGGCATACTGTAACCTGGGCACTGCCCTCATGCAGACAGGCGAACTGGATGAAGCGGTCGAGCAGCTTGAGAGAGCACTTGAATTGTATCCAGATCTTTCTGAGGCTGATTACAATTTAGGAAACATATATTCAGGCCTGGGTATGCATGATAAGGCTCTTATATTTTACCTTCAGGCTGTTGAGAGCAGCCCGGATTTTGCAGAAGCGCATAACAGCTTAGGCAATGCCTATTTTGCCAAGGAAGAGCTGGGGAAAGCTATAGAGCATTATAAAAAAGCCATAGATATACGCAGCGATTATTATCAGGCCCATAATAACCTGGGCACTGTTCTAGCAGAACAAGGTGAGCTTGATGAGGCTATATTTCATTACCGCCAAGCCCTGCGCATAAACCCGGATTATGAATATGCAAGAAAAAATCTGGATATCGCAGTTTCACAGAAGCAGGATAAAGATAGTGAAGATAGTAATGTAAAAGACCTGTCAATAAACCGGCAGGAGGTGAGGACGAGATGAAGCCTGGCTGGGAATATCTTAAGTACGACCAGAGCAGACAATCGCCCAGTCTTTTGTACAAGGCGATTGTATATCTGTTGGTATTTATAATTGCCATTCTGGGCGTACCTCTTCCTATGCCAGTACAGGTTTCCCGACACTTTGAAGCTATAAAAGATGTCCAGGATATCATAGAAACAGAAGAGGCTGAAGCAACTCAAGTAAAACGCGTACAGCATAACTTTTCAGACATATCATATACTGATGAATTTGAGACAGAAACCCTGCCATATGCCGTAGACACAAACAATGCTATGGTGCTTTTGTCTGTTGAGTCGGATAACATACTTGTTCCAGGCGGTAAAGGTGGTGTTATGTACGCTGAAGGCCCGCGGCTTGTTTTTTATAGGATTGTATTTGAGTCAAGCACCTCATATCTTGTCCAGCGGTATGCAGCAAACTACGATACGACCGCAACCGGCTATTGTGATGTCCAATCACATGTTATAGATTTTATAGAAGGGGCAAACATTTATGCCGGAGAGACAATCTTTGAGGGGGGCACGCTCACCAAGAACAAAACCCTTCCTGCTGATGTGGAGCTTGCTAAAACCTTTGTTTTATATAACAGACTGAGCCGCTTCAAGACACCTAATGAGAATGAGGCAATGTACTTTAAGCTTACGTTAACGCCAAAAGATGCACCGGATGACGACAAGGCTGACGAGCTTAAGGTTGAACGTCAATGCGTCTTGACAGCACAGGATAATGACCTTAGCCTTCCGACGGTTACCCTCAATTACTACGTAATAGAATTCACAACCGATGTAACAGTACACAGTAGTACTACGCAAATTGCGGCAACAAGCGCGTCTCAAGTAGTAGACGTATCCTCCTACATTACTTCTTCAGATTTAGGCCAGACATTCCTGATATTTAATTATACAGGTAACAACACCATTGATGGCTTAACCGAGAATCTATTTACTCGAGGAAAATTATGGGACGATGCCGGTACTCCTAAGATAACATTTACCAGGAACACCGCAGGCTCAACAGGGGATACGATAGATATTTCATGGTACCTGGTACAATTTACAGATGAATCAAGTAATGTGCAAAGGAACACAGCGACGGTTAGCGGCGCTACAACAACCGCGGCTCTATCACCAGGCGTAGACTTGACTAGATCATTTCCTACAGTTTCTTATACCGGAACAGCTACGGGCGTACTTGCCCACGATGATATTTTTACCAGAGCTGATTTGACGACCACGACCAACCTTTTGCTTGATCGCAGCCTAGGCACTCAGTTGGGCACAGTTACCGCAGAATGGCAGGTGGTTGAATTCTCTCCTGTGACCGTGAAATATCCTAATGGCGATGAGACGTTAGTTGTGGGGGATGAGGCGGTGATTACCTGGAAATGCGCGGATTCGCTTATCTCCGGAAACGTAAAGATAGACTATTATGATGGTGATGGGTGGCAAGAAATAGTCTCTTCCACCTCTGCCTCAGCTTTAAAATATACATGGGAGGAGATAGGTAAGAGTGACGGCTCATCCTTATGGAATATTCTTCCGGACAATGAAGTCACTACCAACTGCAAGGTAAGAATATGCAATGTATCCAAGCCGCTCAATAGCGATTTGCAGTATGATGTGTCAAACACCGGATTTACCATAAAAAGCAAGCTTGAAATAACAGCGCATAATGGCGGTACTCCAATATGGTATGTTAGCGATACCGAAAACATAACATGGAACTACCGCGGCAACTTTGACGGAACAACCGATGCTATTAAATTAGAGTATTCAGTAGATGGGGCTCATGTGACATGGACTGATGTGCCGGGTGCGACATCTCTTTCAGAAGGTACAAGCGGCACGGGGAGTTTTGAATGGGGCTCGCTTCCCATAGCAGCTTCAGGAAAGACGACTAAGGTAAGGGCGATATCCAATTATAACTCCGGAACCGTAGTAGATGATAGCGATGCCGATTTTGAGATACGAGGCAAGATTAATATTTTAACCCCGACACCTTCAACAGAATGGTATACAGGAAACACAGAGGATATCACATGGACGCTTGATTCTAATACTACTACTGTAAGCATCTATTATTCAACAGATGGCGGTAACTCATACTTTCTCTGCGACGATCCAGGCTCATCAGGATATGATGCTGAAGCAGGCGACGCTGATCCGTATGAAGGAGCGTACCCATGGAATATTCCTCTTACAGCGTCAAGCACCCTGGCGAAGATAAGAATAGAAGATGATCATGACTCTGATATTTTTACAGCAACTAATACATTTACTATATATGCATCCATAGTAATGAAGACGCCGCCTATTATGAACGATGTCTGGAAAGTCGGGGAAAACAAGTCTATTAACTTTACAATAAACCCGCCCGGTACCACGACACTCGATATATTTTATACAAAGAATTTTTCAGGTTCGCCTGTCTGGACTTTGCTTAATAATGGCAATGACGTAGGCCCGTTTGCAACAGGTGATCATTCACATAACTGGACAGTGCAGGACATAATAAGTAATGATGTGGGCTTTAAGATATTAGACATAAACTCAGGAGGAAAGATATATGATACAGGCCCTGATAATGGTGCAAGCCCGGGGCCTATGAGGGTAAAGGGGAGGGTCAGGATAACTACGCCTGCGACAGATGGTTCGAGTGTATTCAATGCAAATTCCAACAATAGTATAGTATTTGCCGTAGACGGCGATGTGACAAATAAACATGGAAACCTCGATTTCTATTACTGGGACGGCACGCAGTGGAACGAGATATATACAAACATAGATACAGTTACTGAAGCCCCGGACATGGCCTGGAATTCAGTAGATATTCCTACAGGCCATTTAAATTTTGATGATAATAAGGTAAAGTTTGAGCATCCGAGCGATTCAGATGTCGGTGGTGAATCAGCTACATTTATACTCCATGGTGAGATATCAGGTGTTACTATAGACCAGGGTGCAAGTGGTATTTATAATATAGGAGATACTTGTACTATCACATGGACGCCTTATCCGGCAACAGGCCTTGGTAATGTTGATATCAGATACACATTAAACGGTGGAGTTGATAACTATCCCGCGAGCCAGTCTGTCGCGACAGCGGAAAACGCGGATGACGGGACCTTCGACTGGAGCTTAGACAGCGGCAGCTTAGTTTCTACAAATGTTAAGGTAAAGGTATTTTTGGCAAACGATATTACAGCAGTCAGCGAAAGCTGGGGAAATGTGAGTGATGATTCCCCTGCATTTAAGATAAAGGGTAGTTTGAGTGTTACAGCGCCAACTACCGGAGCTGCATGGGAAGCCGGAACGACACAGCAGGTAAACTGGAATTATGAGGGTGACTTAGGCCCAATAAAGATATCATATGATATAGGAGACGGCAGCGGGTTTGTGCATAACATCGAAAATTCTGGGACATGGGATGTGGGCACCAAGCCGTATAACTGGTTTGTTCCTGTAGATGACGCGGCAAATATATTTAAGGGCGCTGATGACGGGTTAAATAATGATATACGTATAAAGGTTGAAGATGCTGATGATGATGCTGTCTATGGCATATCAGACACCATTACTTTTCAATGCAGGTTTGTTAATTTCG
>JBDRAM010000084.1:0-17291 GCA_043823785.1 Candidatus Omnitrophota bacterium | reverse complement strand
CGCCATGATAAACAGATTATATAAGAGTAAGAACCTAAAGATAGCCGCGTTACTGGTAATAATATTCATAACAGCCATATATTCATCACTTACCATAAGTCAGAATAGATATTGGCAGAAGCCCTTGAGGTTTTACGAGAGGACATTAAAGTATGCGCCTCTCAGCGCGAGGCTTTATAATAATATAGGATTTTTGTACATTAACTCCGGAAAGGTGAATGAGTCCGTGGCTTTTTTGAGAAAGGCTGTTTCTATAGACCCTTCTTACGCAACCGGATATTATAATCTTGGAAACGCTTATTATGCCCTCGGCAGACGCCGAGATGCCAGGATATCTTATGAAAAGGCCATAGAGAATAACCCGGTATATGGGGATGCGTATAATAATCTTGGCAATGTATATTTTGATGAAGGCCAGACCGAAAAAGCCATAGCCGCATATAGCCGTGCCCTTGAATTTATCCCGGGAAATGCCGTTACCTATTACAACCTTGCTAATGTATATCTTAAGCAGAATAAATATGAGAACGCTATAGAGTTATATAAGAAGGCTATTCGCTTAAGGCCAGAATATGCTGATGCATATAATAACCTTGGCAATGCCTACAGTCGCAGCAACCAGCCGGCGAAGGCGATAGAATCTTATAAAAAGGCCATAAATATAAAGCCTGATTTAGAGACTGCGCGCAAGAATATGGAGCTTACATATAATAGTTTTAATATGATCAAAGAAGCAGAGGAATAGCCATGATATCCAAGCATAAGGACTTTTTAAATATGAAGATAATATATATATCATTAGCTGCTATAGCTGTCTTAGGCTTTATTGTTTATTCAAATTCGCTTGACGCCAAGTTTATATGGGATGACCACTACTTAGTTAAAAATAATACGCATATAAAGAACCCCTCTCGCGTTTTAGATCTATTTAAAACTGACATAGCGGCAGGGGTAGGCAGGGAGGCTAGGTCCTATAGGCCCCTTCAAATGCTTACTTATATGCTCGATTACTCTATATGGAAGCTTGATGTAAGAGGATACCATCTAACGAATATCCTACTCCATATATTAGCGGCGTTAAGTATATATTGGCTTATCAATATACTCTATGATAACAGGCTCTTATCTTTATTTACATCCATGCTTTTTGTAGCCCACCCCATGCATACAGAGGCGGTCACATATATATCAGGAAGAGCTGACCCATTGGCTGGGATCTTTCTTATATTATGCCTTATCTTTTATATTAAATATATAAACTCAAATAGGAAAATATTTTTAATACTTACCTTATTAAGTACCTCATTCGCTCTTTTGTCGAGAGAAAACAGCATCATAATCCCTGTATTGCTTATATTATACCACTATAGTTTTAATAAGAGATTAAGCCTAAGGGGCCTTTTATCTGTAACTGCCGTGGTATTATTATATATTATTATAAGAGCCACAGCGCTCAAGCACCTGCTCCTCCATATGCTCGATAGCTCCTCGACACTTTTACAAAGAATACCGGGATTTTTTGTCGCTCTGACAAATTATCTGAAGATAATGTTTTTACCGCTTGGCCTGCATATGGAATACGGAGATAAACTATTTCGCTTAACAGAACCCAAAGCTCTATTAGGAATAGCCATTCTGGCAGTCTTATTGATCTATCTTTTTAGGAAAGCCAGATCGAAGGGGCTGATATGGTTTTCTCTCTCTTGGTTTTTTGTCTCACTATCACCGTCGGCAAACCTCTATCCTATAACAGCTTATATGGCAGAGCATTGGTTATATATTCCATCGATAGGATTCTTTCTTATTCTCGCGGGCAGCTTTGATAAGCTCTATAAGAGAGAAGGATTTAAGCCCTATGCCGTTGTTATTATGGCAGCTGTTCTGATAGCGTATTCTTTTCTTACGATAAAACAGAATCAACACTGGAAGGAACCAATAGCTTTTTATGAGAGGACGCTAAAGTATGCCCCGGGAAGTTATAGAGTATATAATGACCTTGGCCTCGCGTATTATGATGAGGGAAGGGCGGAGGAGGCCATAAGCTTGTATAAGAAAGCCCTTAAGCTTAAGCCTGATTTTGTGGACGCGTATAATAACTTAGGTATCGCGTATAAGTCTGTTGGCAGAGAAAAAGAGGCAGCAGCGTTATACAAGAAGGCGATAGAGATAAAGCCGGACTACGCGGTAGCGTATTATAACCTTGGCAACATAAGCTATGATAAAGGAAGTAAGAACGAGGCTGTCTCTTTATATGAAAAAGCAATAGAGATAAATCCGCACCACGCGAGAGTATATTATAATCTGGGCAATGCCTTAAGAGATATAGGCAGGATCGAAGACGCGGAAACTGCTTATAAGAACGCGATTAAAGCAGATCCCGGATATGCGTATCCCTATAATAATCTCGGTATAATATATTATGATATGGGTAAAAAAGAAGAAGCCATCTCCTTATATAAGAAGGCTATTGCCTTGGATCCTGATTATGTGGATGGATATAATAATCTTGGCATGGCATACTATGATATTGGAAAGCCTGAAGAAGCACACTCTCTTTTCAGGAAGGCGATAGGCCTTAATCCGGAATATGCCCTACCATATTATAATCTGGCTATCCTGCATTATTACAGGAAAGAGTTTAAAGAGGCGATTAAATATTGCGACAAGGCGATCGAACTTGGTCATAAGGTTAGCTTTGAGTTCTTAAAGGCTTTAGAGGCATATAAGGAAGAATAGTAATGGTATCCGAAAGCAATATATATAAATTAAGGTTTTGCTCCAATTACCACAAAGCCCTCTTTCCTATTCTAATGGTGCTGATTTTAGTAGTTTTGGGGTTTGCTGTATATGCAAATTCTATTAACGGAGAATTTATATTAGATGATTATTCTCTTGTGCGCAATAACACCTTTATTAAGAACATAAGATTTATACCGGATATTTTCGCAAATGACATTTTTTCAGGCTCGGGAGAAAGTAGAGAGAGCACCTTCTACAGGCCATTGCAAGTTTTAAGCTATATGGCCGACTATAGGATCTGGAGGCTTGATGTAAGAGGTTATCATATCACTAATATTATTCTACATATCCTGACAGCTCTATCTATCAGCTGGTTTATTTATTTGTTATTTAGTGACAAGCTTTTGGCGCTGCTTACCAGTGTGTTTTTTATAATCCATCCTGTGCACACAGAGGCGGTATCGTATATATCCGGCAGGTCAGATCCATTGTGCCTGCTGTTTATAATGCTAAGCTTTATATTTTGCATAAGATATATGCAAAAAAAGAGGTTCTTATTTTTAATTTTTACTACATTTTGCTATATTGCCGCCTTGCTTTCAAAAGAGAGCAGTATTATTTTACCCGTACTTTTGCTTCTTTATCATTATACATTCAGAAAGAAGCCCGATAGGGGCCTGATTATATCTATCGCAGCAGTTACGGTTATGTATATAGTTATGCGGTTTATGGTATTAAGAGATCTTTTGCCGAAAATAGCTCATTCGAGGATACTATTAGAGAGGATTCCCGGATTTTTCGCAGCCCTTACAAATTATGTACGTATTATATTAATACCTCTTAATCTCCATATGGAATATGGTGATCCAGGATTTAGTATAACCGATCCGTTTGCAATAGCAGGTATTTTTATCCTTTCATGTTTTGCATTTTATGCGTATAGGAAGAGAGGCAATAAGCTAATATTCTTTTCAGTCTCATGGTTTTTTATAGCGCTCATGCCACAATCCAATCTATACCCCTTAAATGCCTACATGGCAGAGCACTGGCTCTATATTCCTTCAGTGGGATTTTTTCTTATTGCAGCAGGAGGATTATCTCATCTATACCGCGACAAAAGATACAAACATATTGCGGTAATATTAATATCGGCTGCAGTATTGAGTTACTCATTTATGACTATTAAGCAGAATAGCTACTGGAAGGATCTCCGCTCATTTTATGAAAAGACCAATATTCGGGCGCCTGGTAATGCAAGGCTATACAATAACCTCGGAATAGTCTATTATGACATCGGCAAAATAAAGGAGGCTATATCATTATACGAACGCGCCATAAAAATAAAACCACAATACCCTGAGACATATGTTAATCTCGGGAAGGCTTACGCGGGAATAGGCGACAATAAGAAAGCAATAGAGCTTTATTCTAAAGCCATTGAGCTAAATCCGGATTATATTGTTGCTTATAATAACCTGGCCATAGTTTATGGATCCACTGGAAAGGATAAGGAGGCGCTCAAGCTCTTAGAAAAAGCCATAAAGCTGAACCCGCATTATGAAAATGCATACTATAATCTTGCTATTATGTATCTTAGGCTTGGCATAGTTGATAAGGCAGTAGATACTTACAACAGGGTCATTGAGCTGAATCCATCTTCTGAAAGAGCGTATAGGAGCCTTGGGCTTATATGCAAAGATACCGGTAAGCCAAAAGAGGCGATATATTTCTTCAAGAAAGCGATAGATGTTAACCCCAGGCATATAGGCTTATATGGCGATCTTGGAGGAATGTTTATATCGATTGGGGATTATAAAGAAGCAGAGTCTGTATTGAAAAAGGGATTGAGAGTAGATGCGGAGAATGCAGATATACATAATAATTTAGCAGTGGTATATTATAGCCAGAAAATGTACGATTTGGCTATAGACCATTGTGATAGAGCCCTTGAGCTGGGACTTAAAGTAAACCCGGAATTTCTGGGACTTCTTAAACGTTACAGAAAACAATAATATATGAATGCAAAATTTTTTCTAACCCTTGCTGTAATTATAATCTTAGGTATTGCTGTCTACGCCAACTCACTTAACGGTGAGTTTATATGGGATGATGAGTATCTTGTAAAAGAGAACGTATTTATAAGAGACTCATCATATATTCCGGATATATTTTCCAAGCATATAGCGGCAGGTTCGGGAAAGCCATCAAACTCATACAGGCCGCTTCAGATACTTAGTTATATGTCTGATTTTTTCTTATGGAAGCTTGATTGGAGAGGTTATCATATCACCAATATTATATTGCATATACTAGCGGCCTTATCTATCTACTGGTTCATAAATATACTCTACGATAATAGGTCCCTCTCTTTTTTAACAAGTGCACTTTTTGTGGTTCACCCCATACATACGGAGTCAGTATCTTATATATCTGGCAGGGCTGACTTGCTGGCGCTTTTGTTTATGCTCTTGTCTTTTATATTTTATATAAAATACGCAAAATCAGGGATTATGTGGCTTTGTGTATGTTCGATATTAAGTTTTGCGGCCGCCCTGCTTTCGAAGGAGAGCAGCCTGATCCTTCCGGCGCTGCTTTTACTCTACCATTATAATTTCAAAAGGCCTGTTAAGGCCAGCGCTTTTTCATCCATATTGATAGCAGCTGTCGCGTATATATTGCTTAGGTTTACTCTATTAAAAAGCACACTTTCTTTTATGTTGCCTCCTTCGACAGCCATTGAGAGAATACCGGGATTTTTTGTCGCGCTAACAGACTATATAAGGCTTCTTATTTTACCGCTTGGCCTGCATATGGAGTATGGAGATAGCCTATTTAAGTTTACCCAGCCAAAGGCTATAGCGGGCTTGCTCATAATTATCTTATTGCTGGCATACGTTGTAAGAAAGAAAGAAAAGGCCGGGCTCGTTACGTTTTCTATATCATGGTTTTTTATTACACTTATGCCTGTTTCCAATATCTATCCGATAAACGCCTATATGGCAGAGCACTGGCTGTACATGCCTTCCATTGGATTTTTTCTTATAACAGCTGACCTGCTAAGAATGCTTTGTGAGAATAAAAAGCTAAAGAGGCCAGGGTTAGCTGCCGTAGTATCTATTTTAATATTTTACTCTCTTCTCACTATGAGGCATAATAGATATTGGCGTGATCCTCTATTTTTTTATGAGAGGACACAAAAATATGCTTTGAATAATCTAAGGGTATATAATAATCTCGGTGCTATATATTATAATAAGGGCAGGAACAAAGAGGCTGTAGAGATGTATAATAAGGCATTGGAGATAAATCCGAATCATATAGAGGCGTATAATAACTTGGGTGTATTATATTTTAATACCGGCGAAGATGAGAAGGCGCTGGCTATGCTCAATAAGGCCATAAGGATAAAGCCTGATTACGCGCAAGCGCATAATAACTTAGGCAATGTATATCTTAAAAAAGGCATGCTGAAAGAAACGATATATTCATATAAAAGAGCCATTAGCATAAACCCGAATTATTCAGCGCCGCATTATAATATTGCGGCTGCCTATTTCAATAACGGAGATCATGAACAGGCGATTATCCATTGCGATAAGGCTATCGCGCTTGGCCATAGAGCTAATACTAAATTTATAACGTTACTCCAACCATACAGGAAGGGAACTCAATAGATGAAGCCGGAAGATAAGAAGTATATCCTTGAGAATATGGGCAAAAAATCATTAAAAGAGATAGCCAGAGCCTTGAACTTAAAAGATAGAAAGATCAAGAAGTTTCTTGATAAAAAAAAGAAGGGAGCTATGCCTGCAGGTTCAGAGAAGAAGGAGAGGCCGGCTTTGTCTATGAGAGTTATTATCATATCGATAGTTCTTATCGCCATAATAGGCGTTATCTCATATTTAAATACCACAAACGGTGAGTTTATCTGGGACGACTACTACCTTATAAAGGATAATACGTTCATAAAAAGCACAAACCATATAGCGGATATTTTTAAGACCGACATAGCGGCCGGTTCGGGTAAAAAAGCCAGCTCATACAGGCCGCTTCAGATACTGACCTATATGTTTGATTATTCTTTCTGGAAGCTCGACCAGAGAGGTTATCATATAACCAATATTCTATTGCATATACTCGCTGCCCTTTCTATCTACTGGTTAATAAATATACTCTATGATAACAGGTTTCTATCTTTTTTAACGAGCGCGCTTTTTGTGACTCACCCTATACACACCGAGGCGGTATCTTATATATCAGGCAGGGCTGACCCGCTGGCGGTTATCTTTCTTATTTTAGCATTTATACTTTATGTAAAATATATAGATCTGCGCAAAAGTTTTTACTTTGTCCTTATGCTCTTATCTTATATATTGGCGTTATTTTCCAGGGAGAGCAGCTTTATATTCCCGGTATTATTGGTCCTTTATCATTATAGTTTTAAGAAAAAGTTTAACATCGCGGGAATTGCCTCTGTATCTGTTGTGACATTTATATATCTGCTTATAAGAGCCACCGCACTAAGAGAGACTATGCCGCATTTGATGAGTGAGACTACAATGCTACAGAGGTTGCCGGGGGCTTTTGTCGCCATAACAAACTATATCAGGCTTATGATACTGCCTCTCAATCTTCATATGGAATATGGATTTAAGACCTTTAATATGGCAGACCCAAAAGCGATATTAGGCATAGCTCTGCTCATTATATTTTTCAGTTACGCTTTTATGAATAGGAAAAATAATAGTATTGTATTTTTTTCGATATCCTGGTTCTTTTTAGCGCTCATGCCGTCTTTAAACCTATATCCGCTTAACGCGTATATGGCGGAGCACTGGCTTTACCTGCCGTCTATAGGATTTTTTCTCCTATTTGCGGGCGGGCTCGATTACGCGTACAGAAACAAGGTATTCAAGACGCCGGTGGTTATATTCGCGATTATACTGGTAGCATCATATACTTATGCTACGGTAAAACAGAATGAGCAATGGAAGGAGGCTTTTTCTTTTTACAAAAGGACATTAAAATACTCACCTAATAATATACGCGTCCTGAACAGCCTGGGCCTCTTATATCATGAGAATAATAAGCCTGATGAGGCTATAAGAGCGTATAGAAAGGCCATAGAGATAAGCCCGGATTACATAGATGCGTATAATAACCTGGGTATAGTATATAGGAACCTAAAAAAGCCCGAGGAAGCCATAGCAATTTACAAGAAGGCTATAGAGATGAACCCTGATTTTGTATATACATACTGCAACCTTGCTAATGCTTATAAGGACATAGGAAGAAAAGAGGAAGCGATCAGCCTATACAAGAAGGCGATAGAGATATATCCTAATTTTTCGTATGCATACAACAACCTCGGGCTTTCATACAAGGATTTCGGCAGGATAGACGAGGCCATAGCGTCGTACAAGAAAGCTATAGAGCTAAAACCAAATTATATGGAGGCATACAACAACCTTGGCGCGCTTTACTTCAATATGGGCAGAAAAGAAGAGGCCTTATTTATGTTTGAGAAGGCTGTAGAGATAGATCCTTTTAATGCCAAATCATACAGCAACCTTGGCGCCTCATATACAGATGCCGGAAGAAGAAAAGAGGCTATCCCTGCATTTAAAAAAGCTCTTCAGATAGACCCGGGCTATGCTATGGTCCACTACAATCTGGCTGTGACCTATTTTCATGAGAAACAATATAGCATGGCCCTCAGGCATTACGACAGGGCTGTTGGCTTAGGATACGAAGACGACTCCAACTTCTCCCAAGTCATCGCGCCTTATAGAAGGTTACCGCAATAGGCGGGCGATATAAATATATTATACACACCAAAGGTGCGGGGTGTTTGTTCGTGGGCCCCTCCGCCCGGCGTGCCCGCCTGCCACTGCTTCTAGGGGGCGGGCAGGCCCGCCTGCCACTGCTTCTAGGGGGCGGGCAGGCCCGCCTGCCACTCGCTTGCATAGGCGGGCAGGCCCGCCTGCCGCTGCTTCTAGGGGGCGGGCAGGGATCCTCTCCCTCGCCCTTGCTCGGGACCCTTTGCGAGGGATCCTGAGCGAATGCGAAGGGCCGCTCACAAACACCCCGCACCTTTTTATTTTGAAGCATAAACGTAGGAGCCGCCTCTGGTTCGGCAAGCTCACCACTCCTCGAACCATCCCGAGCGATAGCGAGGGGCTGGCGGCGAACCATGCCTGCCCACCTCTGAAATAGAGAGGCAGGCAGGCCTGCTAGCATCTTCAACATGCTACTTACATATTTTTATCTCGCAATACCTACCAAGGTTTTGCTCCGGTTACCCCAAAGCTCTGTGTCCCAAAAATCTTCAGAATTTTATCCCCAAAACCTTGAAAAATAGCGATCATTGTGTATACTTATACAAACTACAGTATAAATCGAGAAAACAAATAAAACCCCTGGCAAATCGTTCTCCATAAGAGGAGTATGGCTAGAGGTTTATTTATGTATAGGGACAACCAGAATGATTAAAAGACTAATAACATTTACACTTTTACATATTTTCTTAATAGAAAATGCGGGGGTGAGTTACCTGTGCCCCGAAGCTTTAGCGAAGGGGTATGCCCTGAGGCCGGTCGCTACTTCAATAATACATCGCGCTGGATTTGAACGAAATTTTTCTGGAGGCAAAATCGCAAAAACTTCTTCTGCGGGAAGTGTTGATCTTGAACTAGCAAGAGAAGTGATAACTCAGCTTAAAGAAGGAAAGCCGTGCCCGTTTGCTGCGCAAATTATAGATAGGCTTTTAGGTGAACGACCCGATCCCGGAATCGTTCTTAATCCAGAAACGTATACGCCCGGACCATTCCGGTTCCAAGAGATAGAAAATGTAAAGATAAAAAAGACAGGAGAGAATCTCTTTAATCTGCATTATCGAAAGCAAAGGGAGAAGGCGGCTAAAATACTACAAAAAATAGAAAATAGTGCAGGTGAGATAGATTCCAATTTTAGGGTATTTTTAGATAATAATCTTATAGATGCTATTGTGAATTTATCTGAGCAGCCAGGGTTTTCTAAACTTACGCATCCTCAATTTGAAGAACTCCGCTGGAGTATGATCAGACTGTTCTCCACTGACTGGCAGTGGCTTGATAAGGAGATAGCAAACAACAGAGGCAGGGATGTTTATTCGACGTTAAGAGAAAGGATCAAGCATACTTTAGAAAATGAAAGTTTTGAGTCAGCCTTAAAAGAGGCTATCTACTACTCTGCTGTAGGTAATGGTCTCGAAACAGAATATTACAAGCAAGAGTTTTTTAACTTTGATGATGTGGAAAAACGGAAAGTCGAAATTGGTTCGTTTTTTGATGAGCTTTTTAGCAAACTGAAACCGAGAAAGGGGAAGATAGCATTTTATTTGGATAATGCCGGAGAGATCTTCATGGATTTATTAGTAATCGAGTTGTTGCTGGAGCATGGTTTTGAGGTTGTGCTAATGGCTAAAGAAGTACCGACAACAGATGATTTGACAAAAGATGATGTAATAAAGCTATTAAATGAGCTTGTGGATCAGGCAGAGAATCCAGAATATCAATGGATCAGCGAGTATTATAGCCTAGAAAATATATTAACAGGAAAATTGACTGTGGTATCCAGCGGCTCTCTAACACCAGCAACAGACCTAAATAAGCTTACAATAGATAAAGCAGATAGCATATTAAACATATATAAGGGTGGAGGCAATTACTACGGAACTTATCCCGCCTCCATGAATGCAGATGCTTTTTATGTCTTTATGATCAAGGAACATCTGCAGGCAGCTCTTGTTATGGAGGCGGGCGTTTCTAAACAACGAGCGAAAAGAGGAAATCTTGTTTTTCAGTATAAAGCTGCAAAGACCCCGGGTAAGCGAATAGGTGATATTATTGAGCATGGAGGGTATTTTGTGATAGATAAAAAGGCACAAGCAAAAGCTTCTTCTGCGGGAGATGTGGAAGATTTTGGTGATTGGTTTGATTTAAGGCATGACATACAATACTATGACGCCTCTTTTATAAGAGGTGAGGCGAAAGGGTTAGAAGCAATTCAGGAGCAGGTAAGGAAAGAAAAAAGTTTATTTGTAAGGGAAGATATAAAAGGCGTCTTTTTCTATTTTGACTCAGACTTACCCATAAATTTATTTTTAGAAAATAAGATCCTTGCTAAATGGGTTAAGATTTCTGGTAGAGAGTTATCAGGACAGATAAACGTTATTATTGTTGACAAGGGGCCAAAAGCAATCATTAACATTGGTAATACCATTGCGATTAATCGAGGGGTTATAAATCTTATAAAAGAAACACCATTACACGTTCAAGATCTTGTTATAAATATATTGATGAGAGCGGCATTATCTGCGAATACCAGAGGCAATGTAATTAAGGAAGGTTACTATTTAGGAATTGACCGTTTTGCTCTTGAAGATAATAGATATCGGTCAAAGCCCAGTGAAGTAATCAGTTGCATAAGGCAGATATTTTACCTTGAATCCAAAATTGCCTCTAACGAGCAAGAGGAAATCTTAATATGGCTTTATAGCGAAGGGGTAAGAGAGAAAACCGAGAAAGAATTTTCCGATATTTTCTTAGACTATGCGATTAGAAAGGGTTTTACCACAGTAGTCGTCAGATTTCTAGAAGGGGACGTTGCAAACGCGACCATTGAAATCATTTTTGGAAACAGCCACGATATATTAAGTGAAAAAATCAATGTGAGCCCTGATGATATGGGTATTCTTTTTTCAGCTATAGGAAAAGACGCAGAACCGAAATCAGAATGGCGTTATAAAAAGGGCTTTTTTAGTAAAGAAATTAAGCAAATACTATTTATCATGCGAGAAAAGCCCCGTATCATGACAGAAGAATTATTGAAAAGATTAGATGAATTAGAAGATAAAGATGTAGATGGCCGTTCTTTTGGTTTGATTTGGAGAGTACAGAAAGACACAGAAAGCATTATCGGTAAAAAGATAAGGATAGAGATTATTGAAGAACCAGAGGAAGATTTTTTCGATAGCGGTACTGATTTTATGCTAAGAAAATATTCGGCTAAAGAGGTTTTTGATCTATTTAATAATTTACTATATAATGCTTGGGCCCCTAGAGAAGGAAGAAAAATGTGGGAATTTAAAAGATTCTTAAGACTAACTATAAAACGGGATGATATCACCCCCAGGGAGAAGTTTGAAAAGATAATCACATTCTTTAAAAATTTTGCTCAAGGTAAAAAACGCAAAGGAGCAGGGATGGTAGAAGTAGATGATCCAATTAAAGCAATAAATAGGTACACAGAAAATAACTGGGTTGCCGGGTATGCATTTGAAGAGGAGTTGTTAGACATGTTTATACCACTTGTTGATGTTACAGCAGGCATAGACCATAAAACCACAATGGAAGTCTTAAAAAAGATACAAAGCTCAGCTTAATTAACGCCCCCAGGCCAATCCGCAATACATCCAATCCTCCAATCCAGACGTTTTCGAAATCATTCGGGAAACTGTACCTATCTTATTTGGAAAAGTGTCTACGGGCAATTCTTAAATATTTTATTTGCCTACGGTGCGTACATATCTTATAATATAGACATGCTAAGCGAACAAGAGAAAAAAGAGATGCTGGAGGACGCCAGGTCCCTGAAGAGAAGAAGAGATTTTTCGGTAAGGCATCCCGTAGAACGCGAGTCCATTGATGATTATATACGGTTTCTTGAAAGTGTCCAAAAGGTATTTTCTCCCTTTCCCATATCTACTAAAATTAGCTTGACCGCACACAATAAGCTCTAAATTTTATCCATCTATATCTTTAAGTTATTGCAATAAGGGCTGCCTGTTGATATAATGATATGTAAAAGGAGGAGAGGCGATGCACAGGAAAAGCTTATTTTTCGCAATTATAATATTCATAGGTGTTTGTATATTTTCAAGCAATGCTTTTTGCCAGCTAACGCCCGCGCAGAAACCTAAGAGGGTAGCGACAGAGAACATAAAGAAGAAAAATGTGAAAAAGAATGAATATATACGCGATAATGATTTCAATCATGACGGTAAAGTAGATGCCAAAGACAGGCTTATGTGGGTTAATAAGAAAAAGCCCGGGATTCAGCCGGTGCTTGTCTCCAAGGAGAATGAAGACCTCCTTGAGATAATGGATACAAATGGTGACGGCAGCGTTGATCAAAAAGAGATGCAGGCATTTTACAGCACCTATGATATAAACAGCAATGGCATACTTGAAAATAGTGAAATCAACGCCGCGGTGGAGTAACCGTGTGAGAATCAGACATATTCTATTTTTAATCCTGATACCTGTGTTACTTTTTTCAGGGCTGCCAATATATGCCCAAGAGAATGAATATGAAGACTGGGACAAAGATGATGTACCAGAAGGCATGGAGGTCCATAAAGTTGGTGACCTGAGAGTTCAGCTTCCGGAAGGCTCCAAGATGCGTAAGGTGGGAGACTTACTTGTTGTTGAGAGCCCTACGGAATATTACGCTCGTACTATGTCAGAGTTCAAGGAAGAGTTAGAGGGATTAAAAAAGTCGCAGGAGGATATTAAGAATGAGCTGAGTGAGCTAAAAAAGAAAGTAGTTGATATGCAGAAGAAGAATTTAGTCTCAGGAAAATCATAAAATATATAATGGGGGATACATGAAAATAATACCGGTATTTTTTATATGTGCAGCATTGGTTTTTAACGCGGCAATAGCCTATTCCGCTCCTGTCGGCAGTACTGCGACACCTGCTTTGTTAAAAAGTGCTATAGTATCAAAGGATGATGAAAGTGCAAAAGTCGGGATAATAGGCGGTTTTGAATATGATAGTACAAATGACAGGAAACTCAATGGCCAGAGGGGAAAGACAGACCTTCGTTTCTATGACGCTAAGCTTGGATTAGTTTTTGGTGACAGGATCTTTTTATATGGTATTGGGGGTACTGGCTTCTTAGAGGCAAAGTTCAGGGATAATGGAAGCGATTTTAAAATGGAAACAAATACAGACCTTACATGGGGAGTGGGAGCTAATATAGTCCTGTACGAAGTTATACTTTATGATTTTGACAGCACGGTATTGAGGCTTGGAATCGATGGAAAATATAGAGGCACAAAGTTTGAGATTGACAGGGTTATGATCAATGAAGGCACTATATATGAAATACCCAACTCAATAGTTACGGATTCAGCGATTGAATACAATGACTGGCAGATAGCAGGAGCTGTCTCCTGGCAGTGGAAGAGTCTTGTGCCTTATGCAGGCATAAAATATTCAGATGCTTCCGGAGAGATGCGGACTACTGTTTCAGGGACAAAATATCAACAGGATATAGCAGGAGAAAATAATCTGGGGGTATTTTTGGGAGCAGAATATATTATAAAAGATCCCATTACCGACACAGAAGCTGTATCTGTAAATGTAGAATACCGGATCATTGATGAAGAGGCGCTTTCCTTATCTTGTGCTGTCAGGTTCTAATAGACTACCTGGCTCGACTGATTTTAGGTAACTTTAAATATTGTCTCTAAATACATTTTATGATATACTATATCTTCCTAAATGAAGAAAAAGAAGTATAACAATGATATAGCTAAAAACAGAAAAGCCTATTTTGATTATAATCTCTCTGACAGGTTTGAAGCAGGGATTGAATTAAAAGGCCCTGAGGTAAAGTCTATACGCCAGAGGAAGGTAAGCCTCAGCGAGAGCTTTGCCAGAGTAGAAAGAAGCGGCCTATATCTATACGGGATGCATATAAGCCCATATGAGCAGAGCGGGCCCTTTGCCCCGGATCCCACAAGGGTCAGAAAACTTCTTTTACACAAATCTGAAATAATAAAATTACAAAGCCTGACAGCGCAAAAAGGATATACTTTAGTCCCTGTAAGGATCTATTTTAAGAGAGGCTTTGCTAAGGTAGAGATAGCTGTAGCAAGTGGTAAGAAGCTCTTTGATAAGAGAGATAAAATACGCCGCCGAACAGTCGATCGGGAGATAAGGCGTTCCCTTAAGCCGCGTTGAAGATAAGCTTTGTATATCGTATATAGCATATCGTATTTCGTTATTCTGGAATTCAAATTCTTATTGACTACACACAAAACACGGTATGCGATATACGATATACGACATGCGATATGCGAAAAAAGGGGGCGATCTGGATTCGACTTAATGTATGGTGGCAAGAAGGAGCATGCCGAGGTTGGTCAGTTGGCCTCGTTAAAAGCCGACCGAAAACAGTAAGTGCGAACAAACTACGCACAAACATCGTAGAGGTTATCCCTGTTTTTACAGGTGTAACTCCTATGATGCCGATGGCTGCTTAAGAGCGGCTACCGTCAGCCAGCTTTGCCTGTGGAGTTGAGTCTGACGTCATAAACAGGCTGGTTCTGCGTTTTTGGCTTTTGAGCGTAGAATAAGAGTTTTTAAAAGCTCGCGCTTCTTGAAGATCCTGCCTGTGGGAGCTTTAAGAAGCAAAGATTAAAATACAGGATAAGCATGTAGTAGCCTCTTGTTGCATACTTAAGGACGAGGGTTCGATTCAGATGAGTCGACCTAGGGAGTAATCCTTAGTGAAAAACCTGGCTTACATCAAGGAAGCCCTAACGTAAAGTCGAGGGTAATCTTGAGGGGTTTCAAAGCCCTGCAGAGACTTTTCCGATTTAATATCGGGAAGATAGGAGGGTGTATCGTTGGAAGAAAGTGTAAAGGCATACTTAGCAGGTATCGTTGATGGTGAAGGAACAGTTACTCTTGTTCGTAGTCATAAGAATAAGACACCTTGCCCTGAGGTAAGTGTAAGTAATACATCTTTGATTCTATTAAAATGGATTCAAAGAAGAGCGGGAGGTGTGATAGCTTCTAAGAATACGAGCAAACCTAATCATAGTGTTTCATATGTTTGGCGCCTTAGATATGATAAGGCTCTCTGTTTTCTGAACGAAATCAAAGAATACCTGATTATTAAAAGAAGGCATGCGGAATTAATTACTCAAGAGTATAAAAAAGTTACTCATAGAGCAGGAAAGTATACTCCGCAGCTTTTAAAGAAAAAAGATGCCTTGGTACAAAGAATTAGGAAGCTCAACCAACGATAAATTTACACCTTCTATAATACGCCAGGCCTCTTAGCAACTTCTTTAAATGTAGCGGTTGCTAAGAGTGAAGAGATAGTCCACACCATTTAGAAATGAATGGGTTTGTGTCCCTCCGCCTCCACCAGTGCACCCAATTCGAACCTTTTTCCCTGCTATCGAGCAGGGAAAGGGTTTGAATTTTAGTATGAGCCACGTAATATGGCTTAAATTCCCCACTCGCTCCGTCTTTGCGAGAAGGGGCCGAAGGCCCCGACGAAGCGACCGAGGACACAATGTCCGAGGGAGTGCCAAGCGAGCTCTGCGAGCGGCCAATCCCACAATCCTTAATGATCCTGTAAAAATCATCCTTGTCTTCAGAAATAGGCTCAAGCTGTATAGTGCCTAATATATCCTTTAGCGCTAAGCTTGAGGCACAGGTATTCTTGCTTAGTGTCTGATGCAGGTTTTCTAGCCTATGGCTTATCCATTCTTTAGGAGGAGCCTTAAATCTTTTCTGTTTCTGGAACTCTAATGCCCCTATCCCGTCCTTTAAAGCCTCAATTTTTGTTTCAGTTTCCTTTAAGGCCCCTGATACCGCTTTTGATAAATTACCCATTTTAATATAATTAAGGTAATTTTGCAGCTCTAATGACACTTTATCATATTGAGCTTTCTTATTCTTGATGAGCTCAGGCAGCTCATTCATGCCTGAAGCGACCAATTTCTCCACATTCTTATATACATAATCTAAATTCTCACAAGTCAGTATCTTCTCTTTTAGTTCTGATATTATGGCATGCTCTATGCGTTTTCGAGAGACTAACAGCATGTTATCGCAGGTCTTTCTCCTCGCGTTATAGCAACCGTAATATCCGCCGCCCTTGCCGCTTAGAACAACAATAGCTCCTCCGCAGGATTGACACTTTATAAGCCCAGAAAGCAGGTGGGGAGGAGAGGAATAGACATAGCTTTTTTGTTTTATACCCCAGGATTTTTTCCTGACAGGCCAGGCTCCTTTGCGTTCTTCCCATCTTTTTTGAGCATTTTCCCATTGCTCCTTATCAATTATAACAAGCTCTTGCCTAAAGGAGGAGAGCCATTCTTTTTCCGGCCTTAGGACCTTTTTTATTCTTCCTGTCATGGGATCCTTAACATTCTTATATTTTTTCCATATCCAAAGACCTGCGTATTTCTCATTTTTTAATATTCTGCTTATGCTTGATCGGTTCCAGCCGCCAGAATAGCCCCTCTTTGTAGGGATTTTATCCTCATTAAGCCCTTGAGCTATCTTAAACAGGCTTTTGCAACTAACGAATTCCTTATATATCCTTTTAATAATATCTGCCTCCTCCGGATTAATCTTATGAACCATGCCGTCATATTTAGGCTGTCCTTTCTTATTTATCTTTAACTCACCAACAGGATGGGTGGAGTAGCCATATACTTTTTCCCCAGCGCTAAAACCCCTCAATTTTTGCCCTTCTAAC
>JBDRAM010000083.1:0-8571 GCA_043823785.1 Candidatus Omnitrophota bacterium | reverse complement strand
GCCGCTTTGGTAGGCACAATAATACTGGGCCCGAGGATAGGAAAGTATAGCCCTGATGGAAAGGCCAATGTGATCGCAGGTCATAATATTCCACTCGCTTCACTAGGCGTATTTATACTCTGGTTTGGATGGTTCGGGTTTAATCCAGGCTCGACCTTAAGCGTTGGAGACGGTTCATTGATAGCGAGGGTCGCGATAAATACCAATCTTGCAGCTGCGATGGGCGGTATCACAGCTATGATTACCGTATGGAAGATGTTTGGAAAACCTGATCTCTCGATGGCTATGAACGGAGCATTAGCAGGGCTTGTCGCGATAACCGCACCGTGCGCTTTTGTTGAACCCTGGGCAGCTATAGCAATAGGCGGCATAGGAGGGGTTATAGTAGTCTTCGGCGTTGTCCTGCTTGAGAAACTCAAGATCGATGACCCTGTAGGCGCTGTACCAGTTCACGGATTAAATGGTATGTGGGGCACCCTGGCAGTTGGGCTTTTCGGACAGAAGGCGCTATGCTTAGCTAACGACGGACTTTTTTATGGCGGAGGCATAACGCAGTTTGGCATACAAGCGCTAGGTTTATTTTCGGTTATAGCGTTTGTCGTTATCACTATGGGCATAATTTTTAAGCTGATAGATTCTTTCGTAGGTTTAAGGGTATCGAGAGATGAGGAATTAAAGGGCCTGGATATCGGTGAACATGGCATGGAATCTTATGCCGGATTTCAGGTGTTTACAACGTCGTAAGATCCCTCGGATGCTTCCATAAGGTCGCATCCTCGGGACAATTTTTGCACGCAAAAATTGGGAGGCATTAAAATGAAACTGATAATAGCGATGATACAGCCGCACAAACTTCCGGATGTAAAGAAAGCGCTGTATGATAAGGAAGTGTATAAGATGACAGTTACCAATGCCTTAGGCTGCGGGCAGCAAATGGGCTATACTGAGACATATCGCGGAGTTATCCATGAAGTAAACCTTCTTAAAAAGGTTAGGCTGGAAATTGCCGTAAACGAAGATTTTATGAAACCGACAATAGATGCTATAATAGAAGGCGCCAAATCAGGAAATATAGGTGACGGCAAGATATTTGTGTTGGATTTGGGTGAATGCGTAAGGATAAGAACAGGTGAAAGGGGTAATGAAGCTATAGGGTAAGATAGGGACCCCTCGCCCTTTATATACCTGTTTTCGGGTTAACTAAACTATAGGGCTCGGGGTAAATTCGGCCATATGTTTTACGCTCCTTGCAGTCGCGTAAAACATGGCCTCATTTAAAAAAGGAGGAAGGTAAGATGGCTGAGAGGACAAAGAAGGACATATTTGAGCTGGTAAAGAAGCATGATGTAAAATTTATAAGGTTGTGGTTTACGGATATTTTGGGACAGGTAAAGAGTTTCGCTATTACTGACAAAGAGCTGGAAAACGCCCTTAATGATGGCATGGGCTTTGACGGTTCATCAATTACAGGATATCAGGATATAGAAGAGTCTGATATGATAGCCATGCCTGATCCTGATACATTCAGCCTGCTTCCGTGGAGGCCCAAGGAGAAGGCAGTTGCAAGGATGATATGTGATATCCTGACGCCTGATAGGAAACCCTATGAAGGCGACCCGCGATACGTTCTTAAGAGGGCCCTTGAAAGAGCAAAAAAGATGGGCTTTGACCATTTTTATCTCGGGCCTGAACTTGAGTATTTCTATTTTAAGAATGATCAAGGCACAGAGATCCTTGATAAGGGTGGATATTTTGACCTTACAACCCTTGATGTTGCAAGTGATTTAAGAAGAGAGACGGTTTTGGCACTTGAGGAGATGGGTATACATGTTGAATATTCTCATCATGAGGTCGCTCCTTCTCAGCATGAGGTAGATATGCGCTATCAGGATGCATTGAAGATGGCGGATGACGTTATAACGTACAGAGTTGTTGTAAAAGAGATTGCTAGTAAGCTTGGTGTATACGCGACATTTATGCCAAAGCCGATATTTGGTCAAAATGGTTCCGGTATGCACACGCACCAGTCACTGTTTAAGGGCAACAAGAATGCGTTCTTCGATTCTAAGTCGAAGGATAACCTATCCAGCGTTGCTTATAGTTATATGGCCGGGCTTCTAAAACATGCAAAGGAGATATGCTCTATATTCGCACAGACAACAAATTCATACAAGAGGCTGGTTCCAGGATATGAGGCGCCTGTATATATAGCATGGAGCAGAAGGAACAGAAGCGCCTTGGTAAGGGTGCCTCTTTATCATCCCGGGAAGGAAAAGGCGACGCGCTGTGAATTCAGGGCATGCGACCCTGCGTGCAATCCCTACCTTACGTTTGCCGCTATGCTTCAGGCAGGTTTAGATGGCATAGAAAAGGGTTACAAAGTTCCAAAGCCGATGGAGACAAACCTATATCATCTCTCCGACACGGAAAGAAAGGAGAGAGGCATAGAGACATTGCCTGATAATTTGGGCCAGGCAATATCGATAACTGAAAATAGTGCCCTTGCTAAAAAGACGCTCGGTGAGCACATATTCCCGAGATTTATTGAGCTCAAGAAAAAGGAATGGAACGAGTACAAGATACAAGTACCTAAGTATGAGCTCGATAAGTATCTCTCAATAATGTAGGAGGATATGTTTAAAAAATGATATACAGACATTTCCCACAAAAACAAGGTCTATATGATCCGCGGTTTGAGCATGATAGCTGTGGCGTGGGATTTGTCTGTGATATAAAGGGGAGAAGATCACACGCCATAGTCAAGGATGGGGTAAGGGTATTGGAACGCCTAAGCCATCGCGGAGCAGTAGGTGCTGATCCAAAGACAGGTGACGGCGCAGGCATACTTATACAGATGCCTCATAAGTTTCTAGCGAAAGAGTGTGTAAAAAACGATATGCTTTTGCCTGATTATGGCAGGTATGGCAGCGGCTTGATCTTTTTACCTACCGATGAGAAAGAGAGAATTTTTTGTATAGATGTGCTTGAGGCGACTGCCTTGCGGGAGGGACAGAGGCTTATAGGGTGGCGCACAGTTGCTGTGGATGATTCAAAGATCGGTGAAACAGCAAGAAAGACCAAGCCTGTAATAAAACAGATCTTTATCGGCAGAAGCAAGAGCGTAAAAGATGAGCTTGATTTTGAAAGAAAACTCTATATTATACGCAAGCAAGCGGAAAATATTATAAGAGCGTCAGGATTAAAGCAGAAGTCATCCTTCTATATAACAAATCTCTCTACAAGGACACTAAGCTATAAAGGCCTTCTGACTCCTGAGCAGCTTGAGGATTTTTATCCTGACCTCAAAAGTGAGGACATGGAGAGCTCGCTTGCTATCGTCCATTCTCGCTACAGCACCAATACTTTTCCTACATGGGACCTGGCTCAACCCTTCAGGTTCTTAGCCCACAACGGTGAGATAAATACCTTAAGGGGCAATATTAATTGGATGAGCGCACGCGAGAGCCTGCTCAAGAGCAAGTTATTTGGCAAGGATATTAAAAAGATAAAGCCTGTGGTAGTGCCAGCGGGGAGTGATTCTGCAAGCATTGATAATATGTTTGAGCTTTTGGTCTTATCGGGCCGGCCCCTTGCTCATGCAATGATGATGCTTATACCTCCGGCATGGGGAAATAATAAGAATTTATCGAAAAAAATAAAGGATTTCTATAAATACCATAAGTGTTTTATGGAGCCATGGGATGGCCCGGCTGCAATTGCTTTTACAGATGGAAACAGTATCGGCGCTGTTTTAGACAGGAATGGACTGCGGCCCGCAAGATACATAGTCACAAAGAAGAATTTTGTTGTAATGGCTTCCGAGCTAGACGTCCTCGATATAAGGCCGTCAGATATTAAATATTCCGGCCGCCTTGAACCGGGCAAGATGTTTTTTATAGACACAATAAGGGGCAGGATTATAGATGATAATGCGCTAAAGAACGCCATATCCAGCCAGGCCCCTTATAGTAAGTGGGTAAAGAAAAACATTGTTGAATTTGCGAATATCAAAAAACAAAAAACTACAAAGAAAAAAGATCAGGATATATTAACTCTGCTTAAGGCGTTTGGGTATACGCGTGAAGATATGAAATTGATCTTAAAGCCAATGGCAGAAAGCTCCGAGGAACCTACCGGTTCAATGGGCAATGATACTCCTCATGCCCTACTTTCAAAAAATCCGCAGCTTCTTTATAGCTATTTTAAGCAATTATTCGCTCAAGTCACAAATCCAGCTATCGATCCAATACGAGAAGAGATAGTGATGAATTGGATAAGTTATATCGGACCGGAGAAAAATATACTGGAAGAAACACCAACCAATTGCCAAAAGATAAGAGTAAAAAACCCTATATTTACGAATGATGACCTTACTAAGATAGATAATATAAAATTTAGTGCTTTTAAGACAAAGAGAATACCCATTCTTTTTAATATTTCTGATAAGAATGATTTCAAAAAGGCAATAGATAGGATCTGCAGGGAAGCTGAAAAGAGCGTAAAGAGTAAATATACATTTATTATCTTAAGCGACAGGGGAACAAGCAAGAAGAGAGCGGCTTTACCTGCCTTGATCGCTACAGGGGCTGTGCATCACCATCTTATTACGAAAGGCCTGCGTACCCAGGTAGGCTTAATTTTAGAAAGTGCTGAGCCAAGAGAAGTGCATCATTTTGCTGTTCTTTTTGGTTTCGGAATAGACTGTATTAATCCATATCTCGCGTTTGACGCGATAAAATATTTAATAGATAAGAAAGAGCTCGCATTGGGCTATGAGACTGCCGAGAAAAACTATTCAAACGCCATAAAGAAGGGCATGCTAAAGGTCTTATCAAAAATGGGAATATGTACTATCCATAGTTACCGCGGCGCGCAGATATTTGAAGCGCTCGGTTTAAATGATGAGATAATAGAGAGGTGTTTTTCAGGTACAGTCTCACGTATAGGCGGCGCAGGCTTAAAAGATATTGCAGAAGAGACCATCTTAAGACATAAGCAGGCCTATTCTAAGAGAGAGACAGAGTCACCCTTTCTTTCGACAGGCGGCATCTATCAATGGAAGAGAGACGGTGAGTATCACCTATGGAATCCCGAGAGCATAGCAGCCTTACAGGATGCTTCAAGGGAGAACGATTACGATAAGTATAAAGAGTTTGCTAAGCTGATAAACGACCAATCTAAAAACCCGACAACGTTACGCAGCCTCTTTAAATTCAAGAAAGCTGAAGCTATATCCATAGAGGAGGTAGAGCCTGCTGAAAATATATTTAAGCGTTTCGCCACAGGCGCCATGAGCTTTGGCTCAATAAGTAGAGGCGCGCACGAGACACTTGCTATTGCCATGAACAGAATAGGCGGCAGATCCAACACCGGAGAAGGCGGCGAGGACCCGGCCAGATTCGTGGCCTTAAAAAGTGGAGATTCTAAATGCAGCGCGATAAAACAGGTCGCTTCCGGACGCTTTGGCGTTACTACCAATTATCTTGTAAACGCGGATGAGCTCCAGATAAAGATAGCCCAAGGCGCAAAGCCCGGTGAGGGCGGCCAGCTTCCAGGCCACAAGGTAAGTGAGATAATAGCAAAGACACGCTATACTACGCCCGGTGTTACTCTTATTTCGCCGCCTCCGCATCATGATATATATTCTATTGAGGACTTAGCGCAGCTTATATTTGACCTTAAGAACGTAAATCATAAAGCTCGCATAAGTGTAAAGCTTGTATCAGAGGCGGGTGTCGGCACTATTGCAGCAGGCGTTGCAAAGGGGCACGCTGATATGATATTGATATCCGGCGGCGACGGCGGAACAGGCGCATCGCCGAAGAGCTCTATAAGGCACGCGGGCCTGCCGTGGGAGCTGGGCCTTTCCGAGACGCATCAGACACTTGTCTTGAATAATCTGCGTTCAAGGGTACGCCTTCAGACAGACGGGCAAATGCGTACAGGAAGAGATGTTGCTATCGCGGCCTTATTGGGCGCGGAGGAGTATGGATTCTGTACTGCCGCTCTTATTGTAATGGGTTGTGTTATGTTGAGGCATTGTCATCTGAATAATTGTGCTCTGGGCGTAGCAACACAGGACGCGCTTTTAGAGAAGAGATTTAAGGGAAGGGCTGAACATGTTGTTAATTATTTCAGGTTTGTTGTGCAAGAACTTCGCGAGATAATGGCAAGCCTTGGCATAAGAAAAATAGATGAGATGGTAGGAAGGGTAGATCTGCTTGAGATAAATAAGGATATTATACCCAAAAAGGCAAAAGGCATAGATTACTCAAAGATACTATATAAACCTGATGTCGGAGCTGATGTCGGGATCTATCGCCAGGTTGCGCAAGACCATGGTATAGATGCTATACTGGATAGATATCTTATCCAATTGAGCTACCCCTCTTTAGAAAGAGCAAAGCCGGTAAAGCATTCCCTTGAGATCAAAAATAATAACAGGACAACAGGGGCTATGCTTAGCGGAGAAGTATGCAGAAAATATGGCGAGGGAGGACTTCCGGAAGATACTATAAATTTTAAGTTTAGCGGTTTTGCCGGACAGAGTTTTGGCGCTTTTCTCGCGAAAGGAATAACATTTGAGCTTGAAGGCATGGCAAATGATTATATAGGAAAGGGTATATCAGGAGGAAAGGTAATAGTATATCCTGATAAGGAAGCTGATTATAAGCCTGAAGAAAATATAATCATAGGAAATACTACATTCTATGGCGCGATATCGGGTGAAGCGTATATAAGAGGTGTTGCAGGGGAGAGGTTCTGTGTAAGGAATTCCGGGCTTTATGCTGTTGTTGAAGGCGTAGGCGACCATGGCTGTGAATATATGACAGGTGGAAGAGTGGTTGTGCTGGGGCCTACCGGAAGAAACTTTGCCGCGGGCATGTCCGGCGGTATAGCATATATATATGATGAGAATAAGGATTTCAGAGAAAAGTGCAATATGAGCATGGTAGAGCTTGAAAAACTCACAAAAGATGATATTGCTACGGTCAAAGGGCTTTTGCATAATCATTATAAATATACAAAGAGTTCTCGCGCGGAAAAGGTGCTCAATAATCTAAATAAAGAGATCAAGAGGTTCGTCAAAGTAATGCCTATAGAATATAAGAGGATTTTTGAGGCTGTCCCCGCTAACGTAGGAGCCGCCTCCCGGCGGCGAATAAAATCGCGAATGGAGCCGTCTGATGGGTAACTTAACAGGGGGCATTTCCCCTAACGTAGGAGCGGCCTCCTGGCCGCGAATGGAGGCATCTGATGGGTAGGTACAGAGTTATCCACATAAGTAGCGCACGTTTAAACGTGCGCTACTTTAAGGTAGTCAAGGAGACACTTAATGGGTGATCCTAAGGGTTTCCTAAAACTAAAGAGAGAAGATACCGGATACAGGCAGGTATGCGAGTGCGTCAAGGACTTTAAAGAAGTCTCTAAGGCGCGCCCTGTGAAAAAATCCCAGGAGCAGGCTTCGCGCTGCATGGATTGCGGTACAGCATTTTGCAATTGGGCATGTCCTGTGGGAAATTATATACCCGAATGGAATGATTATATGTTTCATGGAAACTGGGAATCAGCCCATAATCTCCTGGATGCCACTAATAACCTTCCGGAGATCACAGGAAGGGTCTGTCCCGCGCTATGTGAGCATGCCTGTGTCTTAGGTATAAACGACGATGCTGTAACCATACGCGAAAATGAACTTTCTTTAGCGGAATACGCTTTTAAGAAGAACTTGATTAAGCCAAGGCCGCCTAAAGTCAGAACGAGTAAGCAAGCAGCTGTTGTAGGTTCAGGGCCTGCCGGATTATCCTGCGCCGCGGAACTTAATAAGCTGGGGCATAATGTGGTTGTATTTGAAAGAGACAAAAGCTTAGGCGGCATACTGCGTTATGGCATACCTGATTTTAAACTCAAGAAAAACATAATAGACAGGCGTATTGATATATGGAAAAAAGAGGGCGTAATATTTAAGACAGGTATTAACGTAGGATTCGATTATACCGCTAAGAAGCTTCTAAAAGATTTTGATGCCGTGGCCTTGACAGGAGGCTCCCGGGTGCCAAGAGATCTGAATATAGAAGGAAGAGATCTAAAAGGTATATATTTTGCCATGGACTATCTGACGCAGTCTAATAGAAGAGTAACAGGTGAGAAGATAGCAAAAGATGAACTTATCGACGCGAAGGGAAAAAGAGTAGTTATAATAGGCGGCGGCGATACAGGCGCGGATTGTGTCGGAACAGCACACAGGCAAGGGGCCTCGTGCGTTGTGCAGATAGAAGTTTTACCTAAACCTTTGGAATGCCGCGGCGAAGATTATCCATGGCCAAAGTATCCTTTGCTTTTGAAGACATCATCAAGTCACAAGGAAGGTGGCGAACGCCACTGGGCGGTCATGACCAAAAGATTTATCGGCAAAAAAACCCAAGTTAAGAGACTCCAATGCGTTAAGGTAGAATTTCCCAAAACAGCTGATAAGAGCTGTCCTGTGATGAGAGAGGTGCCGGGAAGTGGTTTCAACATAGATGCAGACCTGGTAATACTCGCGATAGGTTTTCTGCATCCGGAGCATAA
>JBDRAM010000082.1:0-6306 GCA_043823785.1 Candidatus Omnitrophota bacterium | reverse complement strand
CCAACAGCGCGTTTGCCATAGGAAGAAAAAACGCTGTCTCGGGAAACTCGATGACCTGATCTTTGCCCTTCTCTTCAATGGCCTTAAGCAGGGACTTTTCAGCTTCAGTCACAAGTTCTCTGGCACCTTTTATCGCGGCGGTTGCAACTATCTTTGACATGCAATGCTCCTTTTTGATTTTAAAAGGTCGTAATTGTATCCAGGTATTCGCCCTGCTTGAATCTATCCTTATTCGCAGCTATCAGCGACATTATCTTCGCATAATTAAAATTTTTATCCAGCAGCCTATTTTTTATTGATGAAACATCTATCCTCTTTCTTATCAGAACGTTGGCAATGCCAGCTGAATCTATGTCTCCCACAAAGACCGCGCCTACCAGCCTGCTGCCTTTTAGCACAAACTTCTTATAGAAATTATCGCCCATTCTATAGACAGCTTCATACCCCTCTTTCTTGGGCTTGGTAATCCCGACAGATATGGCTCCTAAACCAAAAAAGTCTACAGAATTCATCGATAGCGAGCCATCGTATGGCATATTCTTACCCATCATGTTTAACGCCGCGGCCGCTCCTTGCTCAACAGCGCACGGCCATAAGGCGTTTATACTCCTGCCATCCTTTGATATATCAAGTGTCTCGGCAACATCACCTGCCGCGAATATATTCTCATCGGATGTCCTTAAAAAATTATCTGTTACTATCGCCTCTTCAACCTTTATGCCGCATGAGGATGCTATCTGTGCGTTCGGCGTAACGCCTTTGCCTATTATAACCATCTGGCAATTTATCTTATCGCCGCTGTCCAATAAAACTCCCTCAACAGATTCCGAGCCCAAGATCTCCTTTGCGTCTCTGCCTGTCATTATCTTTATGCCGTGCTTTTCGAGCTTACCGGATATCATATCTGCCGCGTCTTTATCGAGCATCTGTGACAATACCTGCGTGCTTTTCACGACAACGATTATCTCTTTACCCTTCTGCCTGAGGGCGTATGCGTCTTTTAACCCTATAAGCCCGCCGCCCAATATAGCAACAGATTTTACACGATCCAGGGATTTTATTATCCTTCGAGCGTCATCAATATACCTAAGGGTAAATACGCCCTTTTTGTCTGTCCCCTTTATATTTAGTATATTGGCTGAAGCGCCCGACGCGATTAAAAGCCTATCGTAAACGAGCTTGGTCTTATCGTCAAGTGAGACCGCACGATCTTTTCTGTCTATAAAAACCGCTTTTTTGCCCAGGTAGGTTTTGATATCATTATCTTTATAAAAATTATCGTCTTTAAATTTCAACTTAGATTCATCAATCGTACCTGCTATGAGGTATGTAAGCAGGCACCTAGAATATAGAGGAAATGATTCATCGGATATGACTGCGATAGAAGCCTTCTTATCGCTTTCTCTTAATCTCTGGGCAGCGCTTACCCCAGCGGCGCTTCCGCCGATAATTACGTAATTCATTCTTCTTCTCTTTTCTTTATGTTTTTCTTAAACTCTTTCTCGCTTCCAGCAAAGAGCGCGCCCGTAGGGCAGGCCGCGACACACGCGTAATCATCCCTGTCGGGGCAGAGATCGCATTTAAGAGCTATATGATTTTCTATGTCTCTTGCTATAGCGCCGAACGGACAGCTCATAATACACATCCAGCAGCCTACACACTTTTCTTTGTCCTGAAGAGTAGCACCTGTCTTCTTATCTTTTCTTAACGCTCCGCTCATACATGCTGTCACGCACGGCGCATCCTCACAATGCTGGCAATGCACGGATATAGACTTATCTTCAACGGCCGAGACCTTGACTCTTTTTTTAGGCATAGGCGCCTCAAAAACAGCTTTTTCTAGATCTTTACTTTGTGAATGCTCTGTTGCGCAGGCAAGCTCACACGTTCTACAGCTTATGCATTTGCGTATATCGCAGTATATCTTAACGCTTTTATCGCTTTTTTTTCTGCTTGTAGTGACTTTTTTCATGCTACACCCTAGGCCCTACACCGGCTTTTTTATTATACACCCCGTACGAAATTTTTCCAAAATATATAAACACCATAGCTATTTTTTCTCCCTTAACTTATTGATACAGTCTTTTCATTTTTGTCAGATTTTTGTACGGGGTACATCATCGGTGAAAGCTTTAAGTTTTTTCTCTTCTTATCAATATGGTCTATCATCATGCGGGCAGCTTTGATAGGGTCCACTTCAAATGCAAATTTTCCACCTACTACTTTTTCCAGATCGTTAGTGATATATTTTGTAACATTATCACTGCCTAACACAGGATGCGGGGTTCCGAATACAGTATATACGCCGCTTGCTACAAAATAGAATCCTATGGATATGGCCTTCTCACTCATCCACTCTGGCGCAGCTCCCGCAACAGGCAGATCACTTATATCTTCACCAAGGCCTCCCTCGGCTACTACAGAAGAAAGAATAAGAAGTATCCTTGAGTTATCCACGCATGAGCCTACATGTAAAACAGGGGGTATGCCTACCGCCTCACATATCTCCTTTAAGCCATCACCTGCAAATTTAAAAGCGCTCTCCGGAGTAAGCAGGCCTTCTTTTGCGCATGCTATTGCGGAACATCCTGTCTGCACCACCAGAACGTCATTCTTTATCAGCTCTTTAACCATCTCAATATGCGCCCAATCATGCTTTATGTTAGGATTGTTACAACCTACAACTCCCGCAGCTCCCCTCAACCTACCGGATATAATAGCATCGTTCAACGGCCTTACAGTATCTCTGTACTTTCCACCCAAGATATGAAACGTGTTTTCAGTGGTAAAACCCGCGACTAAACCTTTCATCTCGCCCTTAGGTATATCTATTTTCTTTTTATCCCTGTTTTTAAAATTTTCTATACCTTTTTTCAATATCTCTTTTGCGATCTCATACGCTCTTTCTTCCTTAAATTCGATATGTTCCACATTAGGCATTTTGCATTTTGGCGACGTTGTAATCAACTTGGTGTGAAAACATTCTGCTATGTTGGAAAGTGACGGCATTATACACTGGACATCTACCATCATAAGATCTACGGCACCCGTTAATATCGCCAATTCCTGCTGAAGGAAATTTCCTGCTGAAGGGATACCATGCCTCATAAGTATCTCATTTGCCGTACAGCATATGCCCGATAAACTTATACCTTTCGCGCCATTAGCCTTAGCAAGCTCTAAAAGCTCAGGGTCCCTGCTTGCCTGGACAACGATATCCGAAAGAGTCGGCTCATGCCCATGGACCACTATATTTACCTCATCTTCTTTAAGAACACCTAAATTGACCGTTGCCCTTATCGGTTTAGGCGGGCCAAATAAAACATCGGAAAGCTCTGTCGCTATCATAGAGCCTCCCCACCCATCACCAAGAGACGCCCTTATGCCATGGTTTATTATATTCTTGTAGTCATTATCTACTCCCATATGCGTCCTGTGCATTATCTCGACTATCTCTCTGTCAATACCTCTTGGGCTGACTCCCAGCTTATCCCAAAGCTTCTGCCTTGCTTCCGGGGCAAGTTTTAGGAATTTTAACGGCCCGTTCTGTTCGCCAAATTCAGCCAGGCATGCCTCGCCCACCTCTTCCCCTATTCTTTCTATTGTCTTTCCTGCTATATCTATGCCATAAACTTTGGCTAATTTCTTCAGCTTACTTTCACCCTGGAGCTTGTACCCAGAGGCCTCTCCCTTAGCAGCGAGAATGAGTGTATGCGCGACATCTCTGCCATGGTCAGAATGCGCGGCCGCGCCTGAGGCTATCATCCTTACAAGATTTCTTGCCACTATAGTATCTTTGGTCGCACCGCAGACGCCTACCTGCGCGCCGTCTCCAAAAGGGTCTATCCTGCATGGGCCCATATTACATATCCTGCAGCATATGCCCAGCTGGCCGAAGCCGCACTGCGGCTGCATGGCATCATAGCGGTCCCATACAAGATCTATATTCTCATCATGGGCCTTCTTTATCATTTTCTGGCTGGCGGGGTCTATTGATCTTTCCTTATGCTTGCTCATTATACATCTCCTCTTAGCTTAGATATTCCTGCCTGAATCATTTCATCAAAAATTCTTTTACATTATCTATCTTTTTCAGTATATCTTTTGAGCCTACCTGGCGGGACTCCTTTATGCCCCATCCAAGCAGGCCCTTGTCAAATTCCAACGCCTCGATAAGCTTTATATTTTTAAGGTTTTTTATTATAAATTCTTTATCATTCTCCGACGTAACCTTGTTCCCCAAGGCATATATCTTTTTTATGCCTATATCCTTGGCAAAGCCGGCTATTCTTTTTGCCGTAGCTATGGAATTCATGGAGGGTTCGACAACGGTTATGACAAAATCGCACGATTCCGCGGTTCCCCTGCCAAAATGCTCAACTCCTGCCTCCATGTCCATCACTATATGCTCGCCGCGCTCTAATACAATATGGTTAAGCAGATTTTTAATAAATGTATTCTCAGGACACATGCAGCCGGCTCCGCCTTCCTCTACAGCTCCCATTACAATAAGCTTTATATTGCCCTCTGTTACTGAAAACTTATCCGGTATATCATCTATTTTGGGATTGAGCTTATAGAAGGATTTGTTGCCTTTTGTAACGCCCATTCTCTCCTCTATCATATCTTTCATATAGGCAATAGGTATAATATTATCAGCTCCTTTAAAACCCATAGTTCTGGCTAGATTGCTGTCAGGGTCACAGTCAACGGCAAGGATCTCATTGCCATCTTTGGAGATAGTCTTGATAAAGAGGCTGGCTAGCGTTGTCTTGCCAACTCCGCCTTTTCCAGTAAAAGCTATTTTCATGGGGACGGTCCTAAAGGGGACACCCTTGAGCCTGCCCGCCACGCAAAAGAGGGGCAGGCGGGCGTAAAAATTGTTAAGATTTTAAGGTTTTTACAGGCCTGCTGAATCCAATATTGGAATTACATACTTATCCCAGCCTAAAGGCATAATATGCACTCCGGGACAAAGGGATTTTACCTCTTTTATTATATGTGCGGATATTTCTATAGATTTTTTAGGCCTGTCCTCTTTTGAAACTGATGCCATCTCATCTATTAAGTTTTGCGGCACAAAGACTCCGGCAACATTCTTATTCATATACTCCGCCATCTTTGAAGATTTCAAAAGCACAATACCTGCCAGTATCTTCGTATTTATGTGTTTAACCTTATCCAGAAACCTCTTAAAATGCTCGACATCATATACAGGCTGTGTCTGGAAAAACTGAGCTCCTGCCTCCACTTTCTTTTCCATCCTTATTATGTGCGGCTCTATAGGATCTGCTTCAGGCGTAACTACTGCCCCTAAGAAGAATTTCGGTGAGCCGTCAAGCTCATTTCCCATCATATCTTTTCCTTCGGTAAGGCCTTTTGCTATCTGAAGCAGCTGCACAGAATCAAGGTCATATACAGGCATTGCTTCAGGATGATCTCCCGCAAATGGGTGGTCTCCGCTCAAGCAAAGAACGTTTTCAATGCCTAAGCCTGCGGCGCTTAAAAGGTCGGATTGCAAAGCTATCCTGTTGCGGTCACGGCATACAAGCTGAAAAACAGGTTCTATCTTTCTCTCAACAAGCAGGCGGCACGCAGCCAAAGAGCCGAACCTCATAACAGATGCCTGATTATCAGTAACATTTATAGCAGTTACTCTTTTTTTAAGCTCTTCCGCTTCTTTCATAGCTGGCTCTAGGTTTATACCTTTTGGGGGGCCAATTTCGGATGTTACTACAAATTCACCCTTTTCTAATGCTTCCCTAAGAAGGCTCATGCATATATCCTTTTAAAGCGGTTTTAGGAAGAAACCAAACACCACCATGAAGCTCTAACCTGACTGGTTCCTTGCAGTATCTGAGTTTATACTTTTACTGCAAGAAACCAAACACCACCATGAAGCTCTAACCTGACTGGTTCCTTGGGAGTATATGAGATTATACATTTCTATACTGCAAAAAACCAAACACCACCATGAAGCTCTAACCTGACTGGTTCCTTGCAGTATCTGAGTTTATACTTTTACTGCAAGAAACCAAACACCACCATGAAGCTCTAACCTGACTGGTTCCTTGCAGTATCTGAGTTTATGCTTTCCTATACTGCAAGAAATTAAAAGCAGGAATTCCCATGCGGAATAGTAAAATCCAAGATTCCGGCAAACATTATTTTGTAATTTTAGCATTATTATTAGTATTAGTCAAGATAAAGTATAGGATCATGCCGCGGCGTCTATTTTCTTATATATACTAAGTTCTTTTTCTAGCTGATGGGCCTTTTTAAGCTTTCCAACGGCTAAGTTGTGCA
>JBDRAM010000081.1:0-14065 GCA_043823785.1 Candidatus Omnitrophota bacterium | reverse complement strand
ATGCGATATGCGATATACGATATGCGATATGCGACATGCGATATGCGATATGCGAACCATCATCCCTTCACCACCCCGGCTGTTACGCCGGCAATAATGTGCTTCTGCATAAATAGATATACCAGGATTATAGGTATTACGGTTATTGTAATGCCCGACATAAGAAGGGGATACTGTGTCATATGCGCTCCCTGAAATACCATAAGGCCTCTCTGCAAGGGCATAAGCGATTTATGCTGGAGTATAAGCATAGCCAGTATATACTCATTCCATACGTTCAAGGCGTTGAAGATAACAACAACAGCTACCGCAGGCCTTGCGATGGGCATGGCCATGTGCCACCATATCCCCAGCTTGGTGCATCCATCTACTCTTGCCGCATCTTCAAGGTCCTTTGGCATCTGGTCAAAGAATGTCTTTAAAAGAAATATACTTAGAGATAGCCCCACACTTATAAGAGCCAGCATATAACCTATGCGCGGCAGGATAATGCCTTCTGTAAGATGCAGTTTCTTCAAAATAACAAAAAGGGCCACAAACGAACCAGGAAGAGGTATCATCATCGCCGCAAGAAAAATACCAAATATAAGATTTCTACCCGGAAACTTAAGCCTGGAGAACGCATACGCGGCTAAAGACGAGACAAGCACTATTCCTGCGACAACTACCACGGTATAAAAGATACTGTTTAAAAAATAAACGCCAAAATTCCCCCTTGTCCATGCTATATAGAAGTTTTGCCACTGCGGGTTTTTGGGTATTAGGCTTAAGTCGCTAAAGACTGTCTGCTGTGTCTTTAGCGCGGTACCAAGCATCCAAAGAAGCGGTAATATACATGAAACAGAGACCAAGATAAGAAAGCTATGCACGAAAAAACCATTCAAACAGCTTCTTAGTTTATAGATATCTAACCTTGATTTTGTTTTTTTATCGGACATCTACTCACCTTGTACGCGTTTTGAGATATTTCGCAAAGTAAATGAAAGTATCAATAGTATCATTCCAAAAACAAGGGACTGGGCGCACGCGTATCCGAAATGGCCGTCCTTCATAGCGCTCAATATCCTTGTAACCGGGACCTCGGTATAATAATATGGCCCGCCGTTTGTCATGGCAAGGACAAGCACGAAACCCTGCATGCTTGCTAATATAGTAAGTATTACCACGAGTATTATAACCGGCAGCAATATTGGAAATGTTATGCGCCAGAACATCTGCCACGCGTCAGCGCCGTCAACATTTGCCGCGTCATAAAAATGCCTGGGGATATTCTGTAATCCTGCCAGAAGTATTATAAATCCCCATCCAAACCCTTTCCAGCAATGGACTATGGATACGCAGGTCAGAGGCAGCATCCTTACTAAGAACCTTGAACCCTCTTCCAGCGACGGAGAAAGCCAGTTATGCGTAAAGTGGCCAAACCCTATATTTGTAAGCCAGTGATTTAAGAGTCCCCAGTTTCCGTCATATATCCACCACCATACAAGCCCTACTACTACCTCTGAGAGAATAGGCGGTATAAAAAATATAACCCTGTATATAGTCCCGCCCCTAATAGCCCTGTCACATGCCAAAGCAAGAAGAAGCGCGAGCATATTCTGAAAAACTAATGCCCAGAGCGTTATATAACCGGCCTGGAACATAGAGACCCACCAGTTGGTGGTATCATTAAATATTATATCTTTGAAATTGGATATGCCAACAAAGGCCGCTGGCCTAAAAGCTATTCCATCCCACTGGCTTAGGCTTAAGTGTATGACCTTAAAGAACGGATATATATAAAAAAGAGCAAATATCGCTGCTGCCGGAAGTATAAAAAGATAATTGAACCCCTCCCGAGTTTTTCCGCTCGAGGGGTTCATCCTGAAGCCCGAAGGGCTGAAGGATCTCATGGGGCCACCTCCTGCATTACCCTCTCTTTAACTGACTGGACTTCATCCGCTATCTCCTGCGGCGTCTTCATCCCTATTATTATGGCCTGAATACCTTTTGTAAAGGCCTCGATAACCTTAGGGTTCTCCTGCACAGGCAGTATGTTCGGGTGAGTAACATTATCCATATCATCGGCAAACTGGGCCAGCATCAAGGGTACATCGTCCAGGCTTTCTCTGTTTGCAGGAAGATTCAGTGTCTCAGCTGCCAGAAATGTCTGCTGCTCTTTTTGTGTAAGCCATCTTAGGAACCTGATCGACTCATCCTTGCTGCCAGAACTGGGGTTAACCATAAAAGATGTGCCTGCGTCTCCCCATATTACCATGGGGTGTTGTGAACTTTTAGCAGGAGGAAGAAACGCCGCGTACTCAAGGTCCGGGTTCATGCCTTGATAAACATTTACACACCAAGAGCCGTTAAAAGTAAAAGCTGCCTTTTCATTTGCGAAAAGCTGCTCCGCGGTCTTATTGCGCATGCTAACCACTCCGCTCACGAGAAGCTCTTTTCTGGCAAGCTCATCAAATAGCTTAAAAACCTCAATCCATGCAGGATCGTTATAAGCTGCGTTTCCCTTAATGGTTTCTATCACCTTCTCCTCACCCATTATGTTGAAGGCGTAATTATGAGCAAAACAGTCTATGAGCCATGTCTCACCCCACCCCGCTACAAGCCCTTTTATGCCGGCTCCCTTTAATTTTTCAAGTACAGAGATAAATTCATCCCACGTCTTAGGGGGCATTTCAGGGTCAAGCCCCGCGTCACGAAAAAGCTTTTTATTGTAAAGCATCTGGATGTTCATTACATCTATAGGAACGCCGTATATGCAGGGAGTTACACCATACTCATTACCCGGAAGAAACTCGTTTACTTCAAGAGCCTTCTTAAATATAACATTCTTCCAGGCATTATTATCCTCAAGCATGTACGGGGTAAGATCTGATATGTGGCCTGCCTTTATAAAAGACGCGGATATCCTCTTCTCGCCCAATATGCCGTATATATCCGGCAAAGACTTTGCCTGCCCTGCGGCCATTATCTTCTGCGAATACGCGTTAGAAGGCGCGTATAGTTCGCAGACTACCTCAACGCCTGTAAGGCCTTTATATCTCTTTGTAAGTTCGGTTATCGCTTCTTCTCTGTCGGTAAGCCAGTGCCAAAGTATTATTTTTTTAATGATCTTTTGCGAATGATTAGAACCAAAGCCGGCTTGCTCTCCTCGCCCGCATCCGAAACAACCCATCAATCCGACTATCAACGTGAATGATAATAACCTTCTCATATTCTACTCTTTAATAAGCACATAACTTACGCAACCCTTGGCCGCGTAAGTTATAAGTGCGAATTAATCCTGAGCGAAGCAAAGGATCTTCTTAAAATTGAAGTGCCTTACACCTGTATTAAAGAAATCAGCGCCAATCACAGACAGCGGACTTATCCTTCTGCTTCCAGATCTCACTAAGCTCGTAATATGCCTTCTTAAGAACTCTTTTATTTACGCCTTTTTCCTCGTCCTGGCTTAAGCCCACTATGCCCCACCACTCTTCATTCATATTAAGGTTATTCTCTCCTCCAATATCAAAGTAGTAGGAACCATTGGACCAGCCAGCTTCGGTATTATGAATAAACCACATCTCAGGCTTATCCTGCTGATATTTCCACCACTCATCGTTCCATTCGAATATACAGCCGCCGAGCGAGTTTCCTTCGCCCTTGCCCGCGTAGGTATTATACTCTACCTCACACCATAGGGTCTTTAAAAAGAAAGCCTGGTTCTCTTCGTCAGATTTCTGCAGTTTTGCATTATAGGAATCACAGCCAAATTCTATAAGAATGGCGGGCTTTGCGTATTTCTGCTTAAGCTGGCGGAACAGGTTTCCGAAAGACTTGCCTCTGTATATTATGATACCCACAAAATCGAAATCAGGGCAGTATTCCTTGGCAACTTCGATACTGCCTAATTCGCCGTTACCAAAACCTACAGGCCTGTCAGGGTCTATCTTTTTTACTATCTTTGCAAGCTCATTAAGAAATGTATAATATATCTTAGCTTTCGCTAACTTTCTATCGTAAGCGCTGGTTATAGCATCAAGCTCAGGGGTAGACCATGGATTTATCCTGCCGTCAAAAGAATAGTTTGCCTCATTCCCAAGGACCCATGCCAATATACCCGGTTCATCCTTATATGCTTTTACCATATTATATATCTCTTTTTTGAGTTTCAGCTGAAATTTCGGGTCAGCATAATTGGCGTGCGGATAATCCCAAAATCCTAGGCCATGGCCCATTATGGTACGTATACCAAAATTATTATGGAGGTCGGATATAACAGTTTTGACTTGGGATGATTTACTTCCCGGCTCGTAGAACCTTACTGTGTTTATGCCCGCATCCTTCATAAGTTTTCCATCAACCATCCATGGCTTTGAAGGGTTACCCCACCAGTTATAGAGATGGCTTTCGCCTACCGGCACAGGGCTGTAGCATACACCCCTTACCACAAATGGCTTACCGTCAGCGATCAATACATTATTACCCTTGGAGTTTCTGAAAACATATGTACCCGGCTGGCTTGAGAACTTATAAAGCAAAAAGCCGCCTATTGCCAAAAGTATTATCAAAAGGCTGGCAAGTGCGGCGGTCGCTATTTTTTTCTTGTTTCTTGTATTGTTTTTCTTGGCTTTTTCAACCATAGTACTACCTCTCACTTAGAATTTCATTTGGACCCCGTACCAATTTTATTTATTCGTTTATTTATAAAACAAAGTTTGTTTGCTAAAAAACTTAAACTTAAAACCAATTAATTTATAAAATTGGTACGGGGTAAAATTCGGCCATTACAACTTAGCTTCCCGCTTCGCTTCGCTCGTGGTTGCTAAGTTGTGGCCTCATTTCATTCGTAAATAATGTCATCGAAATATATTGTAAAACCGTCTGGGTTGTCATCTCCGTTTGCCGAAAAGCAGAAACCTCCTATAATGTGGCTTAAGTCTTTTCCCTTTAAATCTATCTCAAACTTCTTCCATTCCTGGGTAAGCATTGCCGGACCTATGCCCGCGGAATCTGAATCTGAAAACTCACCTGTAAGCCCGCCCATCTTAAATTCAGATATAACTTCGCTCCCCTTTGCGCCACGGACAAAGAAGGTAAGCTTATTGGCCCCCGTAAGGTCAAAACCGGATTTCTTGGAACCCCAGTTATTCGCCGGATTCTGCCAGTATACGCCTATCCAGCCAGCTCCTTGTGAGCGATTAGGTGTATAATCCACCTTTATACATGCGGTGCCGCTATACGGATTCTCCATACAGCGGTCATTAAGTTTTATATCACTATGGTCACCCATATACCCGGAAGGTATATAATGGTTGCCGGGAGACATCTTATCTGTATAAACATTGAATGTCTTAAACTCCTGAGAGGCTGCCGAAGACTGGCCTTCCAGTTCCTCTATTACCACCTCATCCCTCTTCTGCGCGCAGCCTGTTATCGCCAAAGATAATGCAAAAACCGCCAAAAAACAAAAAACTAACCCATTTTTCATTACTCTCTCCTCCTTTAATGAGCAGATGGTTTATGGAGTTTAAACGACATAAACCATAGGCCGTAAGGCCGTCTGCGAATTAAACCCCGTACCCGAGGCCTTTGTATAGTTCTCTGCCGAGTGGTTCGGGGTTATCCTATATTATAGAAAATACTATTACTAGAAATAAGTGATAAACCCCGTACCAAATTTACAAAACAATTGCTACTAATGCAAACTTTGGTTAACAAACAAAACTTCATTTTATCAAAAAGCAAATATGTAAATTTGGTACGGGGTAAATAGTTTAACAAAATCTCATCATTGCGTCAAGGTTTTTTATACTATTTCCTCCTTTCTTTTAAGCTGCCTGGCTTATCAAAGGCAGCATTGTCTGTATGCCTATTGTAAGCTTCTCTGTAACAGGCAGTTCCATATTTGCCTCATGCAGTACTCTCAAAATATGTGAAACTACACCTTCAGAGGCCATAAATATATTATCTGTCCTTAATCCATCATCTACTCTTTCAGTGTCCAGCGGGAAAAAGTCGCTGCCATCGCTAAGATATACTATTTTTGCTCCGGCCATCTGAGCTATAAAACCGCTTATGACCGAATCCCATATTCTTGGCCTTGCGAGCATGCTCCCTGCTACATTGCTATATTTTTCTCCGGAAGCAAGCATTGAGGCGTGGCAAAAGGTAGATACATCTGTAAAGCCATTCTTAAATTCAGTAGCTATTTTTTCTGCAATGTCCAGGTGCCCCCGACTTGGCTCGACAAAAACATCCCTGCTCTTTAAATCTGCGGGAGTGAAGCGGCTTGCTTCGATCCTATCTCCATTTAAAAATGTTCCTCTTATGCCATCTACATCCATGGCTTCCACAATAGAAAAGCCTGCGCCATCTATATCTATCTCGGGAAGCACAGAAACACTAATAAGGGGCTTGAGCTTACCGTCAGGCAGCCTCTTGCATAAAGCTATGCCTGTTCCGTACTCTTTATGATTGAGCATAGGCTTAAACCTGTGATTCAAATAATCGCTTTTTCTTGCAAATTCCTCTGAGCCATCTATGGGGTCTATAATACAGACATGCTCCACCCCCTCAAGATCTAACAATGCTCTAATAGCGCCTTCTTCCGCTATGAATCTCCATTCCCGAAAAAGCTCACTCAACTCTTTAATATACAAATCCTGCAATATCTTATCATAGATGGTAGTTACTCCTTTTCCTCGAACTTCAGGAATAAGATCAATTATACCTTTATTCTTACGTCTAATATCAATGAGCACATCTGCCACCTTTATGGCTAATTCTTCAAATGCCTTTAATTCTTTTTCATATTCTGTGATGTAAAGGCCCTCTTCAATCTTCTTTCCTAGGGTGAGTTTCTTAGCTTTTTCAGAGTCCCATTGCAAAATATCTTCATCTACTTCTGTGATGACCTGCTGCGCTTTCAGGTTCTTGTAAATAACGTAAGTGCGGCCTCTTTCCATATATTCGTCTATATGATTTTTGAGAAATCTTCTTGTCTTACCCAAGCCCATTATCATCTGCAATATATATTTGGGTACTATGGTCGAGGTACCTGGGAAATCTACCCATATAATGCCTACCTCATCCATAAAAAGCGCTGTCTCTACCGCGAGCGCAAGTATATTTCCCTCAAAAGAAAGCCCATAGTTAAAGTTCTCGTCAAAATTGTCATCACTATCCACAGGTATTAAGACCTCCATGGCGCCTCTATTATAGCATTTAAAAGAACGCTGCGTATCAGATAGGCCTATAAGCTGCGGGAGCATTTTCTTCTCAAGCCAAAGCCATACGCGGCTGCGCACTCTTCTTAACATCGGCCTTGAGGGAGCTATCGAATCCTTCTTAAATATAGAACCTATAGCAAGGTCTGTGCCTTTGTTTATTGCGCTATCAAGCAACAGTCCTTCCTCTCCGCCATGGGATGCTAAATCAGCATCAGTTGTAATTGCATAATCTATACCATTATCAAGCGCCCAGCGAAGCCCATACATGATAGCTCCGCCTTTTACGCTGCCTATCTTCTCCCTTGTCTCCTGCGAAAGCTCAAGCAGGACAATCTCTTTTCTGTCGATCGCATCCGGAAATTCTTCATTTATTACATCCCTTGCTATATCTATGCTTTTTCTGCCATTATAAAACCGGCCATCATCGCCATCCTGAACGATTACCAGCTGATGTCTAACTTTTGGATTTATTACATATAGGTCATTAAGCTGCTCTATCTTGCTTTTTAAATAGTCCTTGCCCTCTGTGTTTTTAGAAGATTTTGGTTGTATATTTCTCTGCTCAGTATAAACCCCGATGATAGTCGCTACCTTGATAGGATTTTTTATCTCATAAACAGTAAGATAAGAAGAGATCAGCTTCCTTGCCTCAGGCATAATAGATTTATCTGCTAATTCAAGAACGTGCTTAAGAAACCTTGCCACCTCATCAGAATCTTTTCGTTTCAGCGACAGTGATAAACATTTAGAAATAAGATCAAGTCTACTATAAAAAGTAAACCTGTTAAAAATAGCCTTTGGGTCTGTACTATAATTACTTTTAGTAAATGCAATCCATAAGACCGCCTTTATTTGTTCGATATCTTTGCTAGTCATAATCATGTATTGAATATTTGTAATTCTATATTTGAAACTACGGTTGCCTAAGAATATCTGCACAGCCTTTAGCATGTTTTTATCTACTGATAACCCTTCCTCTATTAGAGAAGTGGCTATAGGCCTTAGGCATTCCCCACTTGTAGGTGATAAAAATGCTATCACAAGAACACAACTTATTGTCTTCGTTACATATCTCATATCTTATCCTATGCTGCCAATGATATATCCTTCGCAAATGAGACATAATTGCCAAGGATAGCTTTAGAAGATACCCAGAGAAACTCAAGTCCGCAGATACTTCCTCCCTCTTCCTTATCCGGCTTGACCCATTTTACTTTCGCAAGGGTAGCTAAGCTCCTGTTCTGGGAAGGAGTAAACTCTATCATCAGCTCATCGCCTTTCATCACCAGCTTACTTAAGCTCGCGCATATGCCGCCTAAGCTTATGTTTTTTACGGTGGTTAAAGAGCTTATTGTCGCGTGGCCTTCGACTTTCATATAATTGGCATCCAGAGCAACTTTGAATCTCTTAAACCTTCTTTTCTCTTCCATGATCCTGCTCTTTTCTCCAGGTGGTAGGTTTTGTCCCAGGGACGTTGCTTGAGCCCGCCTGCCACCTGTCCGCTGGGCGGGCAGGCACAACTACTCCTGCTCAAGCAACGTCCCTGAAAATATATTATGCCTGGGATTGTATGCTAGTTACAATCTTACGTAATCTGAGGATATCAGCTACAGATACTGTTTCGGCGCTAAGAATTCTGCTTCTCTCCATGATTTGCGAAATGATCCGATAAGTACCGCTTGCGACCCTTATACCTAAGCTCTGCACAATAGTCTTAGGGTCATAATTATTAATATTAGTTATTTTGTATAATTTGAATTCGTGCCTATCCGCCCCTTCATTGATCCTTTTTCTGATAAGCATATAGGGTATTTGCTTTACTCCTTTTCCTGCCCAAAAGATATATAACCTCTCTCTTGTATCCTGCGTGCTCTCTAAAGCAACCAATGTGGGTATCACCACCGATGTGAGCATAGACATATCACTATCTTTTCTGTATGATGCAAGAAAATTCTGAAGCATGTCAGTCTCCATATCACCAATAGCAATATCAGACCCTGTTGTATGAGTTTTAAGAATTGAGATTAAAGAAATAAAGCCGCTCGCTGGTTCAAGCTCAAGATCAAGTGAACCTATCTTAATCGCACCCGCTGACGAGGATTTAGCAGTTTTTGTAATAATGCCTGCATTATCAAGAAGCTCAGACCAGACATGGCCTGCTTTAGTCCAGGATTCTATGCCCAATTTTTTCAAGAGTGTGTTTTTATCATAATCAAGAATATTAGTCAAGGCGCCACCCTCAAAACGCTCAATAGCCTCACCGGGCTCATAGCCTCCTCTTGTATTAAGCTCTGCCGGCATGTTGTATTGTTCCAATATAGCCACGACAGGATACAGGCTCTCTCCGATCCTTACCCAGAATGCGTAGGCGTTTATAGATTTTTCTTCAGAACCGGGAATAGAAGCTTTAGGAAGAAGAACTATCGAGTCCGGAATTATATGCTTGGCTTTCAAAGTAGTAAGTGTCAGCCCTGATACCTTAACAGCTTTGCCACCATCTTTCATATTTTCAGATATGCAAGATTGTAAAATCTTAAATTCCTCATTGTATTTGTTCCTTCTGCGCCTATTAAGTAAGCCTTTATTCCACATACCCTGTTTGGCGAATTTCGCGTAAGTATCCAGATATTGCCACCATCCGCCATGCATATAAGGGATCGAATTACCCTTTCTGGCATATGTCAGGGTAAGAGCATCTTCGCCTTTTCCAACCTTAAGTTCACTGCTCTCTCTCTGCCACAAATAAGAAGCCCACGCATCATATCCATAATCTTCTGGCGAGTTCATTCCCAGCGCCTTCATGACTTCGCCTGAAATAAATGTTGAAAAACCGGTTACAAGCTCAGTGTGTGGGGCAAAATCACCTCCTTTTGTAAGTATCTCAAGATTTATGCACTGTATATTGCCTGCTCTGTCTTTCGCAAGAACAAAACAACCTTTCCCAGGCCTAAAGATTAAATTTATCATAGGGCCGTATTTGCCCTTATCTACTTTATTCTGTGTATATATATTGCCTCTGTGTGCAAGATCTTCCCACATACTTGAAAATGCTTCATTAAAATACCCATCTGTAAGAAATTTTTTATAGAAAGCATCTCTATCAAGATAAAAGTTTACTCCGGCTATAGTTTTAACATTGCCGGCTGATGAGGATTTGGTATCGACTGTAGATTCTGCGGTACGCAGCTTTTTTACTAATGCCATCTTCCTTTCCAAAATAGTGTTTCGTTTATGCTCAGCTTTCTCGGATATAGATATAGTAGGTACTCTTCTACCAGCCGGCCTATCGTATTCTGGAAATAAAGCTATAGTGGGACCCTTTACAAACTTTACAGTAAATGCCATGATAATCTTTTCAGGGTTTGGGTTGGTTGCGGCATTTGGCAGAATCTCTCCTACCAATTCTAAAGATAAAGGTGATAGAGAGGCGGCGTATTCTTTACGTATCGCAGAGGCAAGCCACAATCCTGCAAAATAAGCTTTTTCTGCTTCGCCTATTTCGCCTGAACTAAATATTTTTTCCTTTATGCCTTCATCGTTCTCAAGTATCTCTAAAGCTATATTTAGCCCCTCTAACAGCTCTTCTTTATATATCATATCCATGCTTACAATAAGCTTGCTGTTACCTATAATATCCACGCCCGCTGATGAGGATTTGCGATTCTCGCGTATATAGCGCCTCCTATCTAATTCTTTTTTAGCCGCCTCCTTTAGAATGCCAGGAGCGTGCCTACTCATGCCAATCAGGTCTCGCCTAGGGTGCCTACGCTTATCTTTTAAAACCAGTGCTAGCTTTTTCTCTTTCTCGCTCTGTCCGCTTGAAGAGGATTTTACAGATGCGTTGTGGCCTACCAGATAATACTTATCATCCATCTGATGGAGTACGCGCTTGAACTCTTTGGCGATAAACACAGCTATATCCTCGGCGCTTGAGTCGGGCTTTAACTTTTTATTCGCTATGGACCATACATACATGCGCTTTATATGCTCTCTAAATAGGCTGTCTGTATCTTCTATCTTCGCGTTGTCGGGGTTCTGCTTGAATGCCTTTGCCATTTCTATTATCTTGGCCCTGGTTGTCTCATGCAAGCCTTTCACAAGGGCTTCTATATCATCATCATCGCCATGCTCTGCAATATCAAGTATTTGATCGGGAGTCAGGCCGTCATCTAAAAGCGAAAGGACGTTTAGGAGAATCTGCTGGTAATTTGTAGCTATGTTGAACTTAGTTACGCCTGCCGCTGATAGCTCTTTTAGCTCATCCATATCGCTTCCTGATGTGCCGTGCTGGGCAATGGCCGCGTTAAAGCGGCTTGCCTCTTTCTGAAGCTCTATTGTAAGCAACGGGCTTATCTTTCCTACCTGCGATATCGGTTCCAGAGTCTCTTTATTATAATCTGTTCCGTGGCTTGAGCCGTTATTAGTAGCGATTAAATCAAAGCTCTGCCCACCGCCTTTTATATAATCACCCATAACCTGGATAGCAACCGGATGCGTCATCTTTGCTTCAAGTTTTCCGCCGCGCCTTGGATTGGGAACCCTTCTGTCAACGTGCCCCACCTCTATCTCTTTTCCAAAATGGCCCACGAGCTCCGGCGCATGCCGGCGCAGCATATCATCCATATAATTGAGCTGGTGGAGTGTCTCTTGCGCGTTGTTTGTGGGCAGAAGAAGAAGCTTCTCTTTATCGCTCATTGCAGAAAGTACGGCGTAGCTTACTTTACCGGTTATGGTAGCTTCGGCAAGTTCTCTCATAATCCAATTGTAAGCCCTAACAACATCCCATGGCCCAAGATCAGCTATTCGTGCCTGTTCGAATAAAATACCAAATACGCCTTCCATATCCTTGATGGTCTTGGCTATATCATCTGAGCTCTTGCCCCGTTTTTCCATATCAGCCGATACCTTATCTCTTATCTGTTCGAATTCCTTTATATATATCAGCTTAAGCTTGTCCATCTTAAGAAGCTCGGTACCCCATTCAATAGGAAGCATACAATCTTTCTCAAGCCTGGCAACCAACTGCTCGGCTTTATCACCATGCTCAAGGTAATGATTTAGGACCGCGTCCGCCGCTGTCTGATCATATATGGTGGAGGCGTCTATGGCTATCGAGGTAAATCCTGCCTTGATCAATCTTTCAACATAGCCTTCTATCACATTGTGCTCTTTTTCTGCGTTCTCCTTAAGCCTCTTCTGCACAACCCGCAATATGCTCCAGTCAATATCGTTTACGGACATATTTTCATTATACGTGCCCTGGCCCTTTACTTTCTCGTACTCCTCTTTTAATATCGCCTTTACATTAAAGAGCTTCTCGGAATACTGGATATGGTCAGCGTGCAGTATCACTCGGTTTCTTATGCCAAGGCTTCCTAAGGCCTCTTCGATATACGCGGCCGCTGTTTTTTCATTAAAAGCATATTTTATCTGAGAAAGCGACTGCTGAAGAATAATCAAGGCATCGTTTTTTTTCATGGCTTCCAAATGCCCGCGTATCTGGTTAAAACTTATGATATTTGGGGCTATCAACGCTTTTCTCCCGAGCATAACATCTCTGAACGCGTCATGGCCTGGCAGAAACAGGTTATCACCCAGCATGGTCGACGGTGTAAAAGTATTAGTTGAGCCTACCGCCTTCATATATGCGTCATCTCGTCGGCACACAAGAGTCTCTATCGCCTCCTGTACAGGCCCTCCTATTTCGCGTATAAGCCTCACGCGGGTTTCTCTTACAAGTTTATCGCCCTCTTTGCCTCTTAGCACGGTATTAAGCCAATCGTGTAGCATGTTAGCAAGCGCCCCTGTCGGCATAACGCTTGACGCCCCCGCTGATGAAGACTTGGTCTGGGGTAAGGTTATCGGGAATTCCCATATGCAGGCTCTTCCATCTCTACCGGCTGTTACTATCCTCTCTCCGTCTGGCATAAATAATACAGAATTAACACCTTCCTTATGGGCCTTTAATATACTAAAGCATGCCCCTGTCTCGGCATCCCAGAAACGCACTGTGCCATCCCAGCCTGCTGTTGCCAATATTCTGCTGTCCGGGGAAAAAGCGGCCTGTTGAATATTGCAGCCGCCGTGGCCACCCAGTTCCATAAAGTGATCCTTCCCGGTCTTTCCTGCATCCCAAATATAAGCTCTGTTGTTGCTTCTTATTGCTACCTTCTTACCGTCCAGAGATATGACTGCAGAAAGCGGAAAGAGATTTTTGTCTTTTCCAAGGCTTTTGATTAAAGTCCTTCTTTCCATATCCCATATCTGCGCTCCGGCATCGTGCCTTATTGTCAATATCTTCTTACCGTTCGGAAAGTAGACTGCGGAATCGGGATAGGTCTTATCTGCGAAAGGTTCGCTATATAGCGTGGCCGAGCTGTATGCACGCAGCCTTGGGCCTATCACTACTTCCTTCGCGTCCGGTGATATGACCGCAAAACTGACACTTTCGGTCTCATAATTTTTCTTAGGTGTAAACTGCTTGACTATCTCCCCTGTTTTTGTATCCCACACACATACAACATCTTCATAATCAGGAATGAAGCCGCAGCTTTTTACTCCTGCCATCCTCTTTCCGTCTTCAGAAAATGTAAAATTATCTATTACAAAAGAATGCTCTCCGCGCTTCTCTTTATTGTTCAATGCCGCAACTGTCCAGCCTGTCTCCGCATCACGTAGAAAACCATCGTTATGTTTATCTACCGTTACTATCCCTTTTCCGTCAGGGGTAAACCTGGCATATATAATTTCGCTGCCAAACTCTTTGCTTAACTTGCCTGTCTCCGCAGACCAGACCATAACCCTCCCATCTTCCCCTAATGCCATTATATTTCTTGCGTCGACAGAAATATCTG
>JBDRAM010000080.1:0-2372 GCA_043823785.1 Candidatus Omnitrophota bacterium | reverse complement strand
CGAAATCCCACAATAAAGATCAAAACGTAGAACGCCAAGATCAAGGCCACTCTCCTAACTTTTTTTTCCATATATCACCCATAATGTTAGACTTACCACAAACATCCTTATGAAATCCCTCGTCAGGGTAAGGGAATAGACAAATTGACTCGGCAAAAATAGCGCTATCAATAAAAATAGATTGGCTACTAAGTCCCCGAAATGCCGCCTGGCTATCATAAATAAAAGATAGGTGCTGCCTATGCTGAGAGCTATATTAAATACTCTAACCCCGAGCGGAAAATACCCGAATATAAAATGTATGAGGCCTATTATGTAGGTGAAGACCGTGCTTTCGTCGGTAAAGCGGAGCGGGATGCGGCCACCTTCGGTCTCAATGGCATTCTGAAATATATACTGGCTGCGCCTGTCGGACGGCACCATATCCCGGGTAAACGACTTGGAATCATATCCGTTCAGGAGAAGCGCGATATATTTGCCCCTCACGGAATAAAACTTGCCATCGGGCACTAACGATTCATTCCCGGTCACGGAAACGAAGCTATCATACATAGCGGCAAAGATGAATCTCGCCAGAAAAGCTATGAGGATGATCTTCCTGTGATCAAGTTTATAAAGCCAGCCAGTCCTATTAAAAGATATATCAGCTCGCATGACATCCTATGTCTTATTATCGGTTCAACAATGGAACTGTAAGTGCCTATATACACGTATATTCCCAGGCATACCAATATCATGATCGGGACTTTCCTGAAATACTTTACAGTCCCGTATAAAAAAAATGGAAAAAGGAGACAATTAAATATCGCCTGCGGCGTAAGGGCGCAGAGAAACAGGGGTTGGAACATGGCATTAAAAGTCGAATTAGCCAATATAACGGCTATGGTCGCTAAGGATAGTGGCGTTGTATAAAATGCCGCCGTATAAGCGCCTTCCGGTAGAAGAAAATAGTGCCACCTGCTCTTCTGGAAAGAGTAAACCCATAAAGTCTGACAATGGCGGTTGATATTATATGTAAATTCTGCTTTTATGCCCGCAGCAGCTTTCGCTAAAGAATCATGCAGCATCCCGGACGATAGCGAAAAACCTATTAATAACACCACCAGCGCAGCGCAAACACAATATAGAATGTTCTTCACACGGCCTCCTTACAAGCAGGTATGGTCGGCGTTAGTAATTTGTCCAGCGCAACAAAAGCAAATACCAAAACAAAGAATATCCCGGGGATAAGCATCCTGAAGCCATAATTATGCACGTATGTGGTCATCACTAATGTCCCGTAGTAACATACTATATAGAGATTCAGAGCCAACTCCCACATCTCCCATCTCTTCCGGTTCCGAACGTGCATAAATAGATACGCAAAGTAACCGGCCCACGCGATCATCCAGCGAAGACGCGGCGCCTGTGACCCTGACAGAAGGCTTGGCAGATAGCCGAAGCAAAAGAGGATTTTCTTCCAGTAAAATTGAAAGAAAAGCCCAGGCTGCTGCCTTATATACTCTACATAGTTGACTATCAGTATATCAATATGAAGTTTCGTATACAATAAATTCGTTGCTACCCTCGACAGATCTACGGATGGAGGTATCGGATGAAAATTCCTTAGGCCGTCTATGGAGAGCATGTTCGTCGGTAAGAATATAAATTGCTTAAGGAGAAGATAATTTCGTATACCTAAAAATGAAGCCCCAGCTATAAGGGCCAGGACAAATATCAATAGATTCCCGCAACCTGCCATCCCTCTCTTTGTATAGTAAAACGCCACTGCCGGTACAAGCACAATCCCATATACAAATATATTCGGGCGTGTCAGAATAGCCAGCCCCAATACCACAGCGCAAGATATTTGCAGGACGAGTTTATCCTTCTCAAAGCCTTTAACGAAACAGAAGAAGAATAGCGCCATTAAGAAGAGGACTAAATTTTCACTCAATAAGAGCGGCGAGTAATTTTTATAAACATCTTTTAAGGCAAAGAAAAACAAGGTGCAAAGAAATACGAGGCTGGTGAGGCATCTCATCTTATCTCTAAACGTCCAATATATAAGCGCTACCGAAAGCCCCAGCATAAGATGCTGTACGACAAAGATCGGAAGGCTCTTCTCCCCGAATAATACAAGGCAAAGGGCAATAAAATAATTGTACAAGAAGCCTGCGGGACTACAGTAGGCTGTTTCTGCTCCTGGCATAAGCATGCCGTTGTTTTTTATATCTAAGGCATGATTTGCGTATGTGCCCCAATCATCCCCGGTAGCATTAAGGATGCTTTCAAAAGTCTTGAAATCATAATTTCGCGTCAGGGATAGAATGAAGAAGACAGCTATGAAAGATATGGCAAGAACGTTTCCGGCCCGTTTTGTTAAACAGAAA
>JBDRAM010000079.1:0-9532 GCA_043823785.1 Candidatus Omnitrophota bacterium | reverse complement strand
AATTATAACTCAAAAAAGTTATTTTCGCCTTCTCTCTTCTAGACTTTACTATTGGCAAAGGAATCACACCTTTTCTGTTCCTATTCTTTAGGAACTCGTCGGCTTTAACGACCAGTCGGGAATTCCTGCCTGCCCTGTTTTAGACGGGCGGGCAGGTCACCCTGCCCCGAAGACTCAAATAGTATACCACTCTTTTTTTTATTGTCAAGAAAAAATTAATTTCTCACCCTTCCTGAAAAAGCACCTGCCTATTTTCCCTTGACATTCGAGGGGGTAACTATATAATATGTTTGCTATGGAAGATATGGATAATAAAACTAAGGAATTACAGAATGAGTTAAAAAAGGCCAAGGCGGAGTTGTGGCTTTTGCATGAGATTGGGAATGCCATGAGGACAACCCTTAACCTGCAGGAGGTTCTATATGTTATCTTAAGCGCTGTTACATCCCGCGAGGGCCTAGGCTTTAACCGGGCGATGCTCTTTCTGGTAAATAAAGACAGGAAAGTATTAGAGGGTGAGATGGGAATAGGCCCTACCGACGCGGAAGAAGCACACCAGATATGGAGCAAGATTGAAGATGAGTCTCTTAGCCTTGAAAAAATAGTAGAGATGTTTCACAGGATCGATAGCCATGTTACAAAAGCCCTATTAAATAATTTAGTAAAGGAGATAAGGCTGCCTCTCAAAGATGACAGCGGCATATTGGCTATGTGCGCGCTCGAGGGAATGAATTTTGAGGTAACAACAAAAGAGTTACGTGCAAAAATAAAAGACCCGGTACTCGATAAATTAAAGGCCCATCACTTTGTCTGCGTGCCTTTAAAAGGAAAACGTAAAGTTCAGGGGTCCCTTCTTGTTGATAATCTTATCACAAAAAAACTTATCACAAAAGACGATATACGTGTCTTAACTATGTTCGCGAATCAGGCAGGCCTTGCTATAGAAAATGCCCACCTTTATGAAGAGACGAAGTTTCAGGCACATACAGACTCCCTTACGCGCCTCTGGAACCATGGATATTTTCAAAATAGCCTCACAGATACTATAGGCAGGGCTAAAGCTACGAAGGAAATAGTCACACTCGCGATGATAGACTTTGATAATTTTAAAATATACAATGATACATTAGGCCATCAGAAAGGCGATGTGGCCCTTAGGGAGATAGCTTCGGTCTTTAGAAAAAACATAAGAAACCAGGACCTTGTATGCAGATATGGCGGTGAGGAATTCGCTATAATAATGCCAAATATAGACAAGCACCATGCATATAATATAATAGAAAGATTAAGGGATGCGGTCGAGAAAACTTTTAAAAGAGAGGAAAAAGAAGGCGCGTTTCCTTCCCTTACCATAAGTTCAGGCATTGCTTCATTCCCGCATGATGCCAGAAACAAAGAAAGCCTCATAAAAAAAGCTGACGACGCCTTGTATAAAGCAAAAGAAATAGGCAAAAATAAGACTGTAATCTATAGTTCGCAGATATAAAAACGGGACAACGCCTTATTAACAGATCAAATAATAAAGTGTTGTCCCTAATTATTTCTCGTCAGAAACAGGCTCCGCAGAAGCGATCTCTTCCTCAAGATCTTCTCTCTTGGGAATTTGCTGCGTATGAACAATCGGCAATATCCGGTTGATTGGTTTATCTGCCTTATTCTTATCCTCCGCAAATTTAACCGATACTATGCTCGAGACGCCGGATTTCGCCATTGTAATACCATACATTATATCTGATACCGCAATCGTCTTTTTATTATGAGTGATCACAATAAACTGCGTGGTACTTATAAACTCCTGAAGCATCCTGCTGAATCTGTCAATATTTGCCTCATCTAAGGGCGCGTCTATCTCATCGAGTACGCAAAACGGCGTAGGCCTGACTTTGAATAACGCGAACAAAAGAGCTATTGCTGTAAGAGCTTTCTCGCCACCGGATAATAGAGATATGGTCTGAAGTTTTTTGCCCGGAGGCCTTACAACTATCTCTATTCCGCTCTCCAATATATCAGACTGGTCTATCAGGAATAACTCCGCGTGCCCGCCGCCGAACAATAGCTTAAAATAGTCCTTGAACGCGGCCTTTATCTGTTCAAAGGTATCTATAAACATTTTTCTTGTTGTTCGATTTATCCTATTTATGGCTTTATGCAAAGATTCCTTTGCATTTAGCAGGTCTTCCTGCTGAGTAGTAAGAAACTCATACCTATCCAAAAGTTCTTTGTGTTCCTCTATGGCAACCAGGTTTACCGGCCCCATCCTCTCTATCTTATCTCTGAGGCCTTCTGTCTCTACTCTTATCTGCTCCCAATCCTCATCACCGTCATATACCATGCTCTCTTCATCCAGGTCTATCTTATATGACTGTAGTATCCTTTCTCTCAGGCTGCTCTTTGTATGGTTAAGCTCATTTATATTTATATGAAAACTGGATATATTGCTTCTTAACTCATCAAGCTCTTTCTGCTTATCACGACTCTTTTTTTCTATATCTTCTATCAAAGAATAAGCTGCCCTTCTATGATCCAAAAGGCCTGATAGCTCATTTCCAACAGCTTCTTTACGGCCTAGCAAGACTTTGCTTTCTTCGGTTAAGCGCTCTATATCGCTCCTTAACGAAGAAGACTTCTCTGTAGCTTCACAAGCCTGCGTCTTTCTAAGTTCTATAGCCAACTCTTCATTCTTTAATGAACTTCTTAGCATATTGAGGGAAGAGTTTTTAGAATCATGCTTTTCGTTTACCAACGACATTTCGGTACGCAGCTCTGCCAGCTTAATAACGGTCTTCTCTTTCTCTTGCGACTTCTGCGCAATGGCGCTCTGGCTTTCGTTAATAAGTGACTCGACCCTCTCCTGCTCTATTTCAAGGCCCGCTATCTCATCCCTTAAGGTATTTTCTCTTGTATTAAGGCTCTCCTCCTCTTCGCGGACCTCATCCAATTCCAGGCTTATTAGATCATGCTCCTGCTTAAGCTTTTCTCTGCTCTCTTCTATGTTTAATTTTTCCGCTTTTCTTGAATTAAGCTTTATCTCTTCTTTTTTTGAATTCTCTTCAAGAATAATAAGGTCATTCTGCATCTGCTCAAGCCTGTCGAGCATTTGAGAATACTCACCTTCATAAGCCAGTATCTCTTTCTTCAAACCTTCTACCTCGTTTGCAAGCTCTCTTATTTTGCCATGGCGGCCTATTATGCTGGTATATTCTTCCTTCAGGGCTGTGCCTCCGGTAGTTATTATACCGTTTGCCATGTTGCCCTCTTTTGTAACCAACGCAATAGCTGATTTTTTCAATGAAGGGTCTGCATTTACATCTTCTACCAAATACTTATCCTTAAAAAGATATTTAAGCACAGGAAGGTATTCATCTTTTGCCCTGACAAAATCTATTAATCTGGCTATGACTGACGGATGCTTAAATTCTGTGACATCCGCACCGGTGCTTGGGAGCTCATCAACAGATATAAATTGCGCCCTACCTTTTTTATTGACCTTAAGGTATTCAAGAGCCTCTTGCTGCGCCTGTTTTGTATTTACGACTATCGCCTGGCTGGCCTCGCCCAGAGCGCATTCGATAGGAACTATATAGCCATAAACCGTATCTATCATATCTGCTACGATACCGACAAATAGGTTTTTTGCCTCCGGATTATTTTCAATAAACTCCATATAGGCCTTAACGCCTTCGGAAAAACCCTCTTTCTTCTTTTCAAGGTCCCTTAACAGCTCGAGCTTTGAATTAGAAGAAGCCAGCCTCTGCTTAAGCCTCTCTATAAGGGATGCCTTTTCTTTGGAATTTGCTACCAATTGCTGGCGGGCATTCTTCAAAGGAACAAGCTGATGCAGTACTTTTTCTAAAATCCCCTTCTGCCCTTCGAATAATGCCTGGGCATCGTTCAATCTTTGCTCGATAGACTCTAACTCTTTGGCTATGTTCTCTTTTTCTATATTAAGCCTTCTATGCCTTGAGGTAGCGGCCGTAACCGCGGCTGAGACCTTGCTAAACTCATTCTTTAACTTTGATTGGTTGGCAGCTTTCTCCATTATGGAGAGTTTGCTTTCAGAGATAGTCTTCTCGCATTCTTTTATTGAGTTCACAAGCATGTTAAGGCTCTCTTCTGATTCTGTTAAAAGATTCTGCCTATTCTCTTTTTCATCGTTAATCAGATTAAATTCAGACTCAACAGAAGAAACCTTCTCTCTTATCTCAGATACCCTTTTATATATCTCATCTATCTCCCGCAGAAGAGATTGTGAACGATTATTCAGCTCATCTATCCTCTCCCTGCTTATTCTTATGGTATTTTCATCCTTGTCTATGGTATTAGAAATAATATTAAGCTTCTCCCTGGTCTCTGTTATATTCTCATCATGAGAGTTTATCTTCTCGCGGTGTATTCGCAGCTCATCCAGCTGGAGATTAAGCTCAAGGGAGATATGAGCCTCATTCTGCCTCATCGAATCGTTTCTCTGCTTTGTGCCAGTCTCGTCTTGCTTAACTTTCGTATATTCATGAAATGCTTCTTTAACATCAAGCTCTCTTAGCTTATCAAACTCTAATCGGAACTTTTCAGCCTTGTGCGCCTGCCTCTCTATCGAACCTATCTGGCGTTTTACTTCGTTAATTATATCCGCTAATCTTGTAAGGTTGGTCTCTGTATGCTCAAGCTTAAGCATAGCCTCCCTTTTCTTTGCCTTATACCTTGTGATACCGCTTGCCTCTTCAAATATCTCTCTTCGGTCTTCGGGCCTGGAATTAATGACTCTGTCCATCTTCCCTTGTTCTGTTACAGAATAGGAGCTTACACCAATGCCCGTGCCGGCAAGGATCTCCATTATATCCTTGAGCCTCACCTGTGTCTTGTTTAAGAGGTATTCGCTTTCGCCTGAACGGAAAACTCTTCTGGTTATGATGACTTCATCATAATCTATGGGTAGGTTTTTGTCTTTGTTACAGAAGGTAAGGGATACTTCGGCAAGGTTTACCGCCTGGATATCATCGGTGCCGTTAAAGATTATATCTTCCATCTTTGAACCGCGCAGCGCTTTCGCGCTCTGCTCACCAAGGACCCACTTTATACTGTCACTTATATTGGAATTGTGGACAATAAACTCATCCGCTATATAATTATGTGTCTCTTCTATCTCTAAATCATAGACCCACTTCTCAGTATAGATTTTGTCAATTTCGACAATCTCATCCCAGTAGATATCAGATTCTGCAAAAAGCAGAAGCCTCTTTGCCTCAGGAGAAAGGTCCTGTAACGAAAGATCACCGTCAACCGTTGCCACTACTTCTTTGATGCCGCCTCTTGAGGGTTCACAGGAATCTTCATAATAAGCTGCTAACTTTGGGCAAGCCTTCTTAGTTTTCTTCACATTTACATTATTTTGCCGTATATAACCTTTTATATATGAGTTTATACCAGGTATTAAGTCATAGTTCGGGTTGGAGTTTTTATTTATTGCGGCAATATATTCAAGGCTTGTTTTCTTTTTACCAACTAAATTCAGATGACGGGAAAGCATCTTAAGATTCTCAATGCCATATATATATACGGAATAATAAAGGCGCGGCGTGCTCTTTGGCGAATTAGTTGCCCTTTTGGTCTTTTCTCTTATTACTGACTGTACGCCCAAACGCAGAAGAAGATGAAATACGTCTTTGGCCAGGCCTTCGCTTGCGGTAGAATATTCTGCGTAGACTCCGCTCTCCTTTTCTGCGCTAGTGCAAAAATAGCCATCGCCTATAAAAAGGGTCGAAAGAAATTCCGCTATTACACCATCGCCAGCCTTAAATATCCCATCAGGTACCTTCTTGCTGCTAGAGTGCCCGTCTATCTTAATGCCATATACTTTTTCCAAATACTCACAGAGCGCCTTGTTGAAGACAAGGACATCTTTAGCAGATTCTTTATACTGTAAAACTTTAGGTTTTACATCGAAAGCTTCCTTTGCACAACGGCAATAATCTTCTATTACCTCATCTTCTTCATTAACAAACCAGACCTGGTTAGAAGAGGTGTTTCTACCCTCCGATATAATATATCCTAAAAATCTGGCTAATTCCGGAGTTAGCTGTTGTGGAAGCCTAAAACTGCCGTTTCGTTTCGACTTCAAGCAAGAAATATCTGACTGTACAAGGCCGGAGGGGTTACTATGAGATAGTCTATTTAAATAGGATGCATTGATGGCCTGCCCGCTGCGTAAAGAACTCAAAATAGACCTGTCTATACCGGCAGCAGAAGCAACCCCTGCCAAGGTACCTCTTCTACCCCTCCAAATCTCGAGTGCGGAAAGCAGGTTTGACGACGCTGGTATATATATATTATCATCTACATGAAACTCCTTCAAAGTATCAAAAGCATTCAAAGAGCTATCAGCGTAATCTAACCTGAGTTGGCGCGGTGCTGCTATCTTTATGCCTGTTTTAAGATTTTCTGCTTCTATGCTTTTGAGTATGCCATTCTCAATTGTAAAGAAAGGATGATAATGGGTTGACTTTATCTTACGGCCAGACCTTGTCTTTATAGAAAGTAGATACGGAGGGGCCTTGCGTTTTATAAAAGCGGATACACTTCTGGCTTCAATTTTAAGATTCTTGGGATTCAAACTAAGGACTTTTAGTTCTGAGCAGGGATTAAAGACGTGCCATCCGTCATCTATCTTTTCTGGCGGCAGATTTTCAAAGGCCTCATCTACCAATTCGGCAATTGTTCTTCTGCTGCCGTCAGAAAGCAACACCAGGCTATCTTTATGTAAGCACTTGCCGCAGCCGTTTGGGCCTACAACCGCCGTAACGCCGGGCTCAAAGACAAGTTCTGTTTTATTTGCAAAAGATTTGAATCCAAAAAGCTCTAATTTTTTTAGGTACAATTGGCTCCCCCCACCGTTGGGTGGCCCCACCTTCTTCATCTAAAAAAAATGTCCATCTACAAAGAAGGTAGACATAAAAAACTCCCACCGAGTACAATTTTATTATTACAGAATAGCAGAATTATGTCAAGCCAAAATATATAAATATGAAATATTTTTATATATTATAAATTACTTAATAATCATTATATAATAATAACCTAACACACTAAATAATGCACTGGGCAGTTAAAGTGTTGAATATTCTGTGGGCATTGTTCGCATAAATATAAAATAAGTAGCGCGCATTGAAACGTGCGCTGCGAGTGCGGGTAACTAACCTGGTTAGGAATATTAAATGGCGCTAGGCTACTCTTAGGTATGAATGCTTGCCGTTAGGCTTGATAAAGGAAATTTTAATATCTCTCCCCAGTGAGCTGGCTATATTTAACAATGTTTCAAGGGTCAGATTCTTTTCCATCCCAGTTTCTATCTGTGATATAAACTGTTGGGATACGCCCAGCTTTTTCGCAAGAGCGGTCTGTGTTAAATTCTGGTCTTGTCTTAGTTCTGCAATCTTCTGCGCCAAAGCTACTTTGGCCCTCTCGATCTCAAAGGCTTTTTTGAACTGCTCATTTTTTAATTCTTTGGCAAGATGTTTATCAACTCTCTCTAGTTTAACTTTTTTCATTTTTATTCTCTCCTTACAGTAGTCTCTGTATGTTCCTATGCTCACGCTCAACCTGATTTTTTCTTTTTATACATAGCTGCGAGTCATTCTTCGGGATCTTATCGGTTTCTTTCTTAATCGCATGCACTAAAACAGCGTTCTCTTTCATGAAAAATAAATAGAATACTCTATTATGCTTTGGCCTAAGTTCATATATACCATGTCCAAGGTAATCAGCTAAAGGATGACGTAAATTATGTCCCTGCTGTTTTAGCTCTTCAATATATGCAAATACCTTTGCCCTATCTTTTAGCGGCAAAGAAGTTATAAATGCCTTAACCGGATTATTGCCTCGGTCATCTATATAGTAATATACACTTGATAACATTTCTATTCTCAATAAGAGTATACAAGATATAACTTGTATTGTCAAGTAGATTTTAAGAAAATGATAAAATTATCTAACCTGGTTAAAAGCTGCCATTTCTAACCAGGTTAAAAACCGGCAATTTCCCGCCTGCCCCTGTTTTCATAGGCGGGCAGGTAACCTGGTTAGGGTTGCTTTTGCATTGGGCGGTTCAAGTATTGAATATTCTGTGGGCACTGTTCGCAAATGCACAGACCGGAGGCAGGGATGTGTATTTGTTCGCGGGCCCCTCCGTCCGGCGTGCCCGCCTGCCACTCGCTTACATAGGCAGGCAGGGATCCTCTCCCTCGCCCTTGCTCAGGACCCTTCGCGAGGGATCCTGAGCAAATGCGAAGGGCCACTCACAAAAGCACACCCCTGCCTTCAATTTACATGTTATAAGGAGTTAGGTTTATTTGTGGAAAGTGTAAAAGGGTACAGTTTCGTGCTTAGCGCAGGTACGGTTTCCTGAGTAATTTTGAAAACGTCTCTATGGCTCACAGTCTAGGTAAGGGAGTAAAGGCGCCACTGGTTCTTTTTGCTAGTTCTTTTTCTAGAAAATTTATGTACTCTATATAGGAGAAACAGTATGAATTAGTAACTCCTATCATATCGCTTCGCAATTGCCATATCTCCTCTAAAAATGGCTCTGGGAGAGAATAAGGGTTTTTTCCTACTAACTCAATCCATTTTTTGTTATCTTCTTTTTCTTGCTCAACTATAGAAGCTTGGGCTTTCATCATTTTATCTCGGTTAGCCTTGAGTTCCTTTAGAAATATCTCATTGCTTTTCCCACAACTAAAATTACAACCTGCAATATAAAAAATTGCCATTCCTACTAAAAACAAAGTTATAATATTTTTCATAACTTCTCCTTCACCATCCCTTTAAGGGCTCGTTGGACTGCTGCTTTTTCTATAGACTATAAACTATCGACCATAAACTAATCATACACCCCCACCCTCTCATTTTCAAGGCGAAATTGGCATATAATAAACATATTTTTCTGATTAAGCTATGGCAACGTTACTGAAGCAACAATAGCATTTTTTAGCATCTTTTAAACTAACCGAAGGCGAGCCCCGTAGAACTTATACCATGAAGTTTCTACAATCCGGGGCGAGGCAAAAACCATGTTCGAGCCGTCGGCGACAGCCGACCTGGCCCCGAAATCCCGCCAAAGGCGGGATGAGGGGTCTTTCAAATTAGCTGCGCTAATTTGAAAGACGAGTTGTTTTTGTCTTAGTTTAAAAGATGCGGGCCGAAGGCAAAAAATGCGTGTTGCGAAGCAGCGTTGCCATAGCTTGCTTATTAAATTTAACGCCCTTCGGGCGGACTTCCTTTTGGGTTGTATAACAATGTTCCGCCGCAAGGACATTCCAACTTTGGCATCTCTCCATGTTTATATTCCATTGAAGCAATAAATGCATCTATAACAATATCTTCTACGTCGTTCTCAAGCCCACATGAACTGCATTTGTAGGGGTACTTCTTTGATGGGCCTCCAAACGGCATATCCTGTTCTTGTTCCTGATCCATCTTGGATTAACTCCTTCCATCTGTCATATATCAGCCCATACTTCGGATGATATATCTCTTCTAACTC
>JBDRAM010000078.1:0-6096 GCA_043823785.1 Candidatus Omnitrophota bacterium | reverse complement strand
TATTGTGGTCGCACTCGATAGGTTCTATCCAGAGGCAGCGATTCCTACTAAAAATACCGTAACCGTGGAGACCTGGCAATACCCCGCGCTGGCATTAGAAGAGGTCCTGGATTATCAGGACAGCGTTGATATCATCCGCCGCGGCATTTCAGGTGTCCAGGCAGATATGACTATCAGGGGCTCGACGCCTGAACAGACAAAGTTTTCCATAAACGGCATAGCTATGAATGATCCCCAGACCGCGCACCATAACCTGGATACAGGTATACCTAAAGGCATGGTAGAGAAGATCCAAGTAGCAAAGGCCTCGACAGCGACATTATGGGGACAGGGAGCTATGGGCGGCGCGGTCAATCTTATTACCAGAAAACCTGATAAGAACGAAGGCGAGGCCTATTTTTCATACGGGACTGATGAGACAAGGGAGGATTCTTTGTATGCTTCTTACAATAAAGATTTTTTCGGTATTAATTTTTCAGCGGAAGAGGCTGTATCAAACGGCTGGAGGCATGATACAGATTTTAGATCAGTATCATTAGCGTCCTCCGCTCTGTTAAAGATAAATAAGAATATATCGAGCAATCTTCTGCTTTCATATGGGGAAAAAGAGTTTGGGGCCGCTTATTTTTACGGGCCATATAACTCAAAAGAATGGACAGACACTCTTTTGTTTAATTGGAGCGCGGAAGCCAAGATCGATAATTTTAAATTGATACCAAAGCTATATTTCAGAAGGCACCATGATAAATTCATGCTTGATATAGAAAGGCCCGATTTTTATCTTAATCACCATGTTACTGATATAGAAGGTTTTCAGGTAGAGACAAAGACAGACCTTGAGGGATGGGGTGAAGTTTTAGCAGGGGTAGATATCAATGAAGAAGATTTAAAAAGCACCCGCCTTGGAAAGGGATCGCGTAACAGGTCATCATATTTTTTAAGCTGGCATAATTATGAAAACTCTATTTTCGGCTATGATCTTTCTGCCGGTGTCGATGACTATTCAGATTATGAGACTCAAGTTTCGCCGCAGGCAGGAATATTTTTTATCTTACATAAGAATATAAAGCTGCGCTCAGCAATAGCTAAAGCTACAAGGACTCCTACATATACAGAGCTTTATTATGACAGCCCATCCAGCAAAGGGAATAAAGACCTATCGGTTGAGAAGGCCATGAATTATGAGGCAGGAGTAGACCTCTTTTTATGGTATAGGGAAAGTATAAACACCACTGAAAATCGCAGAAAGTCATCGCCGAAAGCGATTTTCTTGGGAGAGGGCGAAAGAAGCGCTCAGCTAAGCTGTACAATATTTAGGCGTGACTCATCAGGCCTTATAGACTGGGTGAAAGATAACGCGGGACAGAGTTTCTATCAAGCCAGAAATTTAACAGAGGTAAAGACCGAAGGAATTGAGACAGAGCTTAGTATAAAGCCGTTTGAGCCTTTGAAACTAAAAGCAGGCTATGTATATATTGATTCTGATATAGAGAAGGGCTTTAACTATATATCGAGATATGCTCTTAATAATCCTGACCATAAGGTGACTACAGAAGCGGATATTATTCTTCCCATTGGTACGCAAAACTTCAGGCTGATTTATAAAGATAGAAAGGGAAGGTCTCATTATATCACGGCAGCCACTACCCTAAGTTATGAGATAGTAAAGGGGAGCAGCCTATTTATTAATGTGGACAATATATTCAATTCTTCATACGAAGACATAGAGAATAATACCCTCCCCGGCCGAGAAATTTCCGCAGGTGCAAGAGTAAAATTCTAGTGCGTTTATACCTGCACCTCTCATTTTTATATTGCTCGGTAAAATATTCGCAGCACCGCTCGATTTGCCCCACCGAGGCAAATCTCGCTTGATGAATCTGCTCGCTCTTCCGCCTTCGGCGGAAACCATGGTCGCTCGCCCCGTACAAAATTTAAAAATATATATGTTTGCTGAATAAAAAGTTTCTACTACATACTAAGTTAACACCTACTAAGAATTTTCCTTAAATTTAGTACGGGGCTCGCATCTTCAACATGCTGCTCCATATTTTACCTCGCAACCTAGAAATCCTACTCCAATTGCCCCAACACTCTATTTGGCTACGCATAGCAACAAACCTCTCCCCTACAAATTTTATCTTCTCCCTGAATTTTCTTGACACCAGCATAATACTATGTTATACTTTAAGTCTTCTTATTTAATATATATATAAAGCTTAAAATAATTAGAAGGAGAGCTATGTTCAGCTTCGTTAATATATCATATATATACAGAGCCTTTTCGTTGCTAGTCGCTATCCTTTTTACCTTCAATTCCTTATCCTTAGCATCTCCTATCCAGCAACATGCCTTAAGAGCACAAGCTGCAGAGCATGGCATCGCAGAAATGCTAAAGGAATCGCTGGGGTACGCAAAGATCTTGCAAGGATTAGAACCCGGCGTGCTCAAGGAAGTCGATAATGATACTACATATTTACTTACCGTTGAAAATATTTTAATCATTAGAAAAACGCTAACACAAAGTATATTCACTAAGTTTATTTATTCATTAGATAAGGATGGTAAATTGCAAGTCCAGGAATATAGTATTAAGCTACCAAGAAAAAGCAGGGGCACACTTTTAGAAAATACCATAGAGCTTTTCTTGCAAGAGAGGCTTGAGCAACCAGAGCAAAAAACAAAAACTGAAGAAAAATCCTCATCTGCCGGGATTATGGAGCATGCCTATTTTCAACCTATATATAACATCCTAGCGCACGTTTTTCCTATAGGGGATTTTGAATATGGCTTTAGAGGGCAATTAAATGCATTAAATGGAAAGCTTGCGGGCGTAAGCAATATCAAGCATAGGCTACGGGTGCTTTTGCGAGCGGTGAAAGATCAGGAAACCAGCGCTATCATTTCAGCGATCGGGCCACTTGACGAGCAAGAAAAGAAACTATTTTTACTCCTGGTAAAATCTAGCGGTAAATATAACATAGTAGCGGTGGACGTTTCATCCCGGGTTACTTTTTATATGGTAGATGTTAAAGATTTTTACCGGTTTAAAGAAGTTATATATCTGCATATAGATAAATTAGAGAATGCTAGAGAAAGGCTTGGTTGGTATTCCTTAATCAGGCAGCTGGAAAAGAGTATAAGGCCACAGCCCGCATTGCCTGATAATGAGATTGCAGGTGGCGTTGTGGCTGTACGCAATGTTAAGGACGGCAAAAAGATGCCCCTTGTCGCTGGAGGGGATCCTCAGATCAACAGCCTGCTTGTATACATTCTACAGTCACACAATAGGTCATTGGCTCAGGCGCAAATACGAATTGCAGCCAAAAGTATTTGTGAAGCTGCGAAAGATTTTCCATCGGGCGAATGTTTGGCTTCCGCAATAGATATAGGTGAAAATGCGGCCCTGGCTTTATTTAGACCTACAGATGAGGAGATAGAAGACGCAAGCAATTTTCCTGTAACAGGGGTGGTGTTTGATAAGTATGACACAGGAAGGTTGCGATGGCGCCATGCTATAGATATAACAGATATAAATAGATTAAGCGATATTTTGCATAGTATATATTTAACAGAAGATGAGACAAGTGCCTGGGCAATGTTTATAAAGCAGACACCGCGTAGTTTTAAATCCTCCTCTGCCGGAGTAAATGTCAACAGTTTTGCTGGAGAGCTTAATCGTATATCTGACTTTTACAGAGAAGGGCTAGGAAGAGCGCGCGTTATAGAGCAAGTAAATCTTCTGCATGAAAAGATCCGCTGTGAAGGAAGAGATCTGCAGAAATTTGTAAATGGCGGTTATGTAATAAATCCCATAGGTGAGCTGCAGGAGGCAGCTTCGCTTATAGGCCCTTTTGACTATAAGCATGATACTAAGATAGCTTTAATGGTAATGAAGGTTGGCGGCAATTACCATCTTCTTGCTATTGATAACGAAAACAACCTTTACAATGTCTCTGTAAGAAGTGCGCACATCCTTGAAGGCATTATTACCCAGGCAATAGATTCAGGCCTGTTTTCTCAGCAAGCTGCTGATACCTGGAGGGGCTACCTTAAGGCTAACTCGGATAAGACCCACCCCATAAAGATAGATACATCCAATCATGAGATAACTATTCTAAGGGCGAGCAGTTTCTATCTTGAGATGATGAGGCAAAATCAAGCCCAGCTCATAGAGGAATTGGGGGAGCTTGCATTCCAGGTATCGCAGAACGGCGGTATGCGTGTAGCTGAAATTAAAAATTTTATAAGCGCAAATCTGAAAGAACTGGATAGCGATACATTTAAAAATATGGGACTTTATGACGGCGATAAAGGACGGTCCGATATATACAGCATTAAAGCCTCAAGCACCGAACAGACCTTTCTCATATCGCGCAAATTATCCATATCAGAGATAGCTCCTGTAGCCAGCTTTGGCATTACCCCGGCAGAGAATAGAATAGCTGTTGTAAGTACTCATAATAAAACCTCATCAGCTGGCGCTCTTAAAACAAGATCTATTTTACTAGATATGAGATTGCGGGCATCCATCGCATCATCAGCATAGGGGACCCTCCTTCGCATTTTCAACGCGTAAGCTATTAGAATGCTACGGAGGGCAGGCGCGCCTTAGCATAAAATTTAAGCCCTGGAATCTCCAGGGCTTTTTTAATACCTTTATCTGTGTAATCTGTAAGCATATAGCTTACGTGTCAATCTGTGTCATCTGTGGTTCTGGTGCCAGGGGAGGGTCTGCTTCGCTCTTCTACTCCTTGCACTTTGGTGGAGCTTCGCAGGACCTATTCCTTCGTAGTCCTACCATAGTTTACGAGTTGCAGGGCGAAGAAGAATGGTGCCAGAGGAGGGAGTCGAACCCTCATGCCCTTTCGAGCAACGGTTTTTGAGACCGCCATGTATACCAATTCCATCACCCTGGCAGGTCAATCTTGCTTAATTAGAAAGATATTATACCACAGAAGGTTCTATATTCAATATATTTTGAACAGGATTTTTATAATTGGGCCCTATTTTATAAAAATGTATATATACTTAGCCCGCAGCATTGACTTATCGTAACCTAACGTGTATATTTATATGGTAAGAAAGATATCCGAAAAGGCAAACCCCATTAGATGTAACGGGGGGCGCCACGTTAGAGAGTACCTCTAACAGGGCAAACTGCGGGAAACCGCAGGACGCCCGCCTGCCCATGTAGCTGGGTAAGCGGGACTGTCCGCCGGATGGCGGGCAGGCAAAGCTACGGGTCTAAAATAAGTTTAATAAGTTTAAGCTTTTTATGATCGCCAAGCGCACCGACAACGTATTAAATTTATTATGACAGCCAGGCTTCCGAAGATAAGTGGCAGGCCGGGCTTTTTATTTGAGGTGTTACTTAAAACTTTTATAACATATTTCTTTAGTTTATAGCATATTGGAAAGGATGTAGAAAATGATAAAGAGGCAAAAGAGAGCACGTTTAGCTGTTGTAGTTATTTTAAGCCTGGCGGGGATTCTATTATGCCAAGAAGCAGCTTGGGCGGAATACGCACATAATAAAGGCCGTGATGAATATGTTTCAATTCAGTGCGAACAACCAAGATCTAGTAGATCAGTTACCCCTGATATATCAGCTATACCAGACTCCTTAAGCATATCAGCTGGCGATACCATAAAAGCCGCTGATATAGAAGTTGCCACAAGCCCCAATAATGATATCCTGAGCTATACATATTCAGCATGGCTTACTTCTCTGCCTTATACCATCACAGACAATGACGCAGGCACCCATACTCTTCATGTAGCGGTATCAAGCAGGAGCGGTTATGTAGCAGAGAAGGATATTACTATAACAGTAATTTCCGATGCGTCCCCCAATTGCTCTCCAAAAATTGAAGATTCCGATAGTGACGGTATAGGCGATAATGCCGATGCCTTCCCACATGACCCAACAGCGATTAGAGATTCCGACGGTGATGGCGTAGGCGACAATACTGATGCTTTCCCAAATGACTCTTCAGAGACTATAGATTCAGACGGTGACGGCGTAGGCGACAATGCCGATGCCTTCCCACATGACCCAACGGAGACTAAAGACTCAGACAACGATGGCGTAGG
>JBDRAM010000077.1:0-6863 GCA_043823785.1 Candidatus Omnitrophota bacterium | reverse complement strand
CTCAATATAGGCATGGATAAGATACTTAAGATACTTGATGAGAGTAATACAAAGGCGACCTTTTTTGTATTGGGGTGGATAGCACAGAGGCATGCCGAGCTTATCAAGGATTTACACAGAAGAGGCCATGAGATAGCCACGCACGGTTACAGCCATAATATGATATATGAGATGTCGCCAGGCATATTCAAGGAAGACCTTAAGAAATCTATAAGTATCATAGAGGAGATCATAAAGGATAAGATAATAGGCCACCGCGCCTCAAACTTCTCTGTTGTAAAAGAGTCTTTGTGGTCCCTTGATATAATGTCTGAGTGCGGGATAAGATATGATGCTTCGATATTTCCTATAAAGCACCATAGATACGGAATTCCTGACGCGGAGAGATTTCCGCATAGTATCGATGTAAGAGAAGGAAGGATGAAGATAGCTGAATTTCCATGCTCAACTATTAGGCTGCTGGGCAAGAATATCCCGTTTTCAGGAGGAGGGTATTTCAGGCTGATGCCCTATCAGCTCGTAAAAGCATGCATTAAGAGCCTAAACAGGGCTTCTAAACCGGCTATGGTATATCTTCACCCATGGGAGCTGGACCCTAACCAGCCGAGAGAAAAAGTAAAATGGAATTATAGATTTATGCATTATATCAATCTGGGAAAGACTCAAAATAAACTTAAGAAGCTGGTTAAGGATTTCTCATTTACTACAGTAAAGGATGTGCTCGGACTATGAGAAGAGACGTAAGGATTCCAATTTTGGTGTATCACCGCGTATCTGAAGACGCGGCCTTGACCATGAAAGATGAAGCTGATTTTTATACGGTAAATAGCCGTGAATTAAGAAAGCAGTTACAGCACCTGTCTGATAACGGATATACCGCTATAAGCCTGGAGAGCCTTCTTCAGGGTGATAATATGCCTGATAAGCCTGTTGTTATTACATTTGACGACGGAGATATATCAAATTACAATATAGCGTGGCCTTTGCTGAAAGAGCTTGGGCTTAAAGCGTCTTTTTTTCTGATAGTTAGAAATATTGGCACAGAAGGCTCACTAAGCTTTGAGCAAATAAGTAGGATGCGTGAAAGCGGCATGGAGTTTGGCTCGCACGGATTAACACACAGATTCCTGACAAAGCTTGATAAGGATATACTTATCAATGAGCTTGAAAATTCCAAGGATATACTTAGCAAACAGCTTGGCGTGCCAATAGATATCTTATCTGTTCCCGGAGGTTTTTATAACAGCCGCGTTAAGAAAACAATAAGAAGCTGTGGCTACAGGATAGCCTGTACATCCATTCAGGGAGTCAACAATGCTGGGACAGACCTACTCTGCCTTAAGAGGATAGCGATAAGGGGTGATACTGATTTTGAAAAGTTCAAGAGCCTTTTGGCTATGCCTGATTTTGCTTTTCTTTTTAAGAGGTTTGAGGCAAACAGCAGGTCTGTATTGAAAAAAATAATAGGCATAAGAAATTATACTCTCTTAAAGGAGAGGCTTATAGGGGTCAAGAGATGAGCTTTATCTTCTGGTTTAGCTTTATTACGCTTATATACATATTTATAGGATATCCGCTTATATTAACTGTTTACGCGGCTATAAGAAAAAAGACCTTTAAGAAAGAAGATATAGAGCCGTCTGTTACGCTTATAATACCAGCATACAACGAAGAGAAGGTAATAGAAGAGAAGATAAAGAACTCACTTTCTATTGACTATCCGAAGGATAAGCTTGAGATAATCATTGCCTCGGATGGCTCGACGGATAATACAACAAAGATAGTGAAAAAATACGAAGAAAGCTCCATTACGCTTCATGATCACAAAGAACGCCGCGGAAAACCGCAAGTATTAAATGACGCTGTTGGCAAGGCAAGGGGTGAGATCATAGTATTCTCTGACGCGAGCTCTATCTTTGATAAAGACGCTGTAAAAAAATTGGTGAGGAATTTTGCTGATGAGAGAGTAGGATGTGTCTGCGGTGATTACAAGTTTGGATATGAGCACGAAACCTCACGAAGCAAGGGCGAAGGCCTTTATGTAAGATATGAGCTTTTTATAAAAAGAAAGGAAGCGCAAGCCGGCACATTGCTGGGCTTACACGGCGCAATTTACGCGATAAGGAAGGGCCTATATACGCCATTAAAGCCTGATATGATAAATGACGATTATGTGGTATCGGCAAAGATAGTCGAAGCAGGCCATATGTCGGTATATGAAGAAGAGGCAGTTGCTTATGAGAAGACCTGCGCGAGCAGGAAGCAAGAGTTTTATCGACGCATGAGGATAGCGGCAGGGAATTATCAGTTTATACCGGAGCTCAAAGAGCTGCTCAATCCTTTTAAGGGAATGATATTTGTTGAGTTTGTATCGCATAAGCTCTTAAGGACGCTTGCGCCTTTTTTTCTTTTGCTTATGTTTTTAGCAAGCTATTTCGCGCCGGGTGATTTCTTTAAGAGTATATTTATCATGCAGGCGTTATTCTACATTGTCGCTTTTATAGGCGCGCTTCTTGAAAGCCTGAATATACATATAAAGTATCTTTATGTGCCTTATTATTTCTGCTTATCAAACCTGGCGGTCATGATGGGTTTTTTTAGATTTGTTACCGGAAAACATTCCATACGCTGGTAAAATAAAAAGGAGAGGGTAGATGAAGCAAAGAAGTTATATGAAGGATATAGCAGCAGGAGTTCTTTTGATCATAGCATATATACCTATGTTTATATGGATGCGGGAGAGGTGGTTTGCGGAGGAATCTTATTATAATCATGGCTTTCTGATACCCGTTGTATCATTGTATATAGTGTGGCAGAGAAGAGAGACTCTAAAAAAGATAAAGCCATCAGGCAGTATGCTTGGAGTTGTGATCATAGCCCTTGGGCTTATGGCGCATATACTTGCCGCTCTGCTTAAGGTATATTTTATATCAGGGTTTTCCTTTGTATTTGTGCTTTTCGGGCTTATCCTGTTCTTATACGGCAAAGAGATGGCGCGAAAACTTATATTTCCAATATTTTTCCTTCTTGTTATGGTGCCGCTTCCGCTTGTCTTTATAAGCAACCTTACGGTACAGCTTAAGCTTTTTGTGGCGCAGGTAGCTACTTTCATCTTAAATAAAATAGGTTTTCCGTCGATAAGAACGGGTAGTGTTATAAAGATGCCAAGTTCTTTTGTCTCGGTCGAAGCTCCATGCAGCGGCTTAAGGTCTCTGATATCGCTTATCACGCTGGGCCTTGTCTTCGCGTACGCGGTAAAAGGTACTTACACTAAAAAATCGCTGCTCTTCTTATCATCTATACCTATAGCGCTTTTGACAAACATGATAAGGATAGTCTCTCTGGCGATAGTAAATGATCTTTATGGAAAAAAGATAGCCATGGGATTTTTTCATGATTTTTCCGGGTTCTTTATGTTTGGGATAGCGTTTATGTGTCTGTATGGGGTAAGCAGAGTATTGGTGCCTGATAAACATCCTACAGAGGTTAAGCCGTAGGGCACGTTTAAACGTGCCCTACGACGGAATGGAGTTAATATGACAAAGGTTACAAAATCTATAGGATATATAGCGGTTATAGCGCTTTTAGCGGTTACAAGCATAATCTCGTTTAATATGTTTTTACGGCAGAGGGCTGAGAAAGATTCACTCGATATACGCAAGTTTCCTTACGCAGTAGGCGAATGGAAGGGTGAGGAGCTTGAGGTAGATGAAAGGTCATATGAGATACTTGAGACTCGCAATCTTATTTCCCGAAAGTATGTAAACCCTTCAGGTGAGTCGTTATATCTTTTTATTATCTATTCTGAAACAAACAGGGCGGTATTTCACCCTCCTGAAGTATGCATGATAGGCAGCGGCGTCGCGATAGTGGATAAACAGATAGCAGATATAGAATCTGACAAGTATAAGCTTTCGGCAAATAAGATCTATACTCAAAGGGAAGATTTTAAGGGCATGGCCCTTTATTGCTATAAAGCCGGCAATCTATACACGGATAATTTTTATCTTCAACAGATATCATTCGCGTTTAATCAGCTTTTAGGAAGCCATAAGGGCGGCGCGACCATACGAGTTACAACGGGAATAGGCAGCGATGAAGAAAAGGCCTTTATGACATTGAAGAGTTTTTTCAAGGAAGTTGTTGAGATATTGGAAGGAATGTAATTTTTAGTAACAGTTCAGCTTTCTGCAGAAGTTCGTCAAGGTCGTAGGGCACGTTTAAACGTGCCCTACGGCTTGCCAAAAAATAGATATTCTTGTGGCATTAACTTAACAAATATGATAAGAACCCTTGACAAATGGGCGTTTATACTGTATATTATTTCTGTAATTAATCATATTTGATTAAATAAGGAAATGAAGTATGGATTACCTTGAATTCAGGAACAGTGCGCAAGGATTTCCCCTTGTTATCAGCCGCGATATAATGCTGCGCGAGAAAAATAAACAGGCTATTCGTAATCAACTTGAGCGCTGGTCTTTTAGGAAATTGCTTATTAAATTGAAGCGGGGAGTTTTTATCTTAAATCAAAATGATAGAAAGATCAACCCCTCAAGGGCATATATCGCTAATCAGCTATACGCGCCTTCTTATGTGAGTTTAGAATATGCCCTTAATTATTATGACCTTATCCCGGAACGTGTAAGCGACTTGACCAGCATAACGACGAAGAAGACCATGCGTTTTGTAAATGATTTAGGGACTTTTATCTATCAGCATATCAATCCCAAGGCCTTTAGGGGTTTTAAGGCATTAAAGGATGAGGCAGGGCTAAATTTTTTAATTGCTGAGCCCGAAAAAGCTTTAGTGGATTTCTTTTACTTAAATCTTAGCAGATTCCAGGGCGATTATAGCGGCATCTTTGAGGAATCCTACCGTTTACAGAACACAGAAGCCCTAAAGACAAAAAGGTTAATGGAATTCGCGGGACTTTTCGGCAGTAAAAAACTCACGCGTGTATGCCGAGGTTTTTGCAAGTTTATCAAAAAGGAGGGTGGAAGATGATCGAGTTGCTCAAACAGCAGATCGATTCTTCAAAATCCGATGAAGAAAAGATTAATCGCCTGAGAGAAGCTATCCAGCTGTTAGTCTTAAAGATACTATACAATAAAGGTTATTTTTCCAGGCTGGCATTTGTCGGCGACACAGCCTTAAGGATCATCTATGATATGAGGCGTTTTTCAGAAGACCTGGATTTTTCTCTTATCAGCAAAAAAGATTATGATTTCTCGGAACTCATCTCTATTCTTAAACGTGAAGTTAAATTATACGGGCTGGATATGAATACTAAAGACAGAATTGTAAAGACGGTTCAAGGCAGTATGCTGAAATTTCCAGGCGTATTAAAGGCTGTGGGCCTTTCTGCTTTAGAAGGTGAGAACCTTGCAATCAAGGTGGAGGTCGATTCTAATCCTCCATCAGGATGGCAGCTTAAGAATACGTATGTTAATAAATTATATGTCTTAAACATTACCCATCCTGATTTGCCGTCTCTTTATGCTACCAAGCTGCATGCCTGTTTCTTTAGAAAATATACCAAGGGCAGGGATTTCTATGACCTGATCTGGTATCTTGGCAAGAGGGTCAAACCCAATTATGAACTTCTTAATAACGCTATTAAGCAGACACAAGGGGAAGACCCGGGGTTAAAAGAGTCTAATATAAAAGATTTTCTGCTTGAAAAAGTAGCGAAGGTCGACTTCAGCGCCGTAAAAAAAGATGTAGAGAGATTTCTTGAGGATAAGAACGAATTGAAATTGTTGGAAGCTTCTTTAATCTCACAAAGCGTTACCGATTTTTTTACTGTATAACCAATTCAACACATCCTACCTATAGTGTTCAACATGTTCACACCTGCCTGTTGTAGACTGTCATAGTATAGCATAGATAGGCGTATATTATTTTGAAATTGAATTTTTAACTTATTTATTTTCAATAAGTTATATCACTTAATAAATTATTTTATAAACTGGAAAAATAATAAGTTGGCATGCGCCTTGCTTATATAAGAGTATGAAGAAAAACTATGCTTGTTTGGAGATATGCTTAATATAATGAAAGAAATGGCAAACAGATTAAGAGAACTGATCGGCGATGTAAAGATAGGTATCAGATACTATCGTTTAGCCCGCAGATATTCCCGCAGGAATACAGGCCGGATAACCACAGAATCCCTCAAAGGACTTTATGAAAAAGTTTAGGTCAAGCCTCAATTATATAACATTATTTTTATGCCTGGGAATATTTATATTTTTCCTGATAGGGGTATGCTATGCGCAGGTGAATTCTCATCAGGAAGCTTCTGTACCTGAACCAGGTAGTATAGCTCTCATTACAACCGGTATCTTCGGATGGTTTATAAGATTTGCCAGAAGGCGTTTTCAGGAGTTCAAGAGATTCTTCGATATCCTGGCAGGCGCGTGCGGCCTTGTAATAGCATTGCCTATTATTGCCATGGCAGCTATTTTTATAAAGACAGTTTCACCCGGGGCGGTATTCTTTAAGCAGGAGAGAGTAGGCCACAACGGTGAGAGATTTTATATCTATAAATTAAGGACAATGAGGCCTGACGCTGAGAAAGACACAGGGCCTGTATGGGCAGGAGAGGATGACCCCAGGCTTATAAAAGGCGGAAAGCTTATAAGAAAGATGCATATTGATGAGCTTCCTCAGCTTTTCAATGTACTTAAGGGTGAGATGAGCATAGTAGGCCCAAGGCCTGAGAGGCCGGTATTTGTTGAGTCTTTGAGCAAAGAGGTAAGAGAATATAAGAAGCGCCTCAATGTCAAGCCGGGCATAACAGGGCTTGCGCAGGTATGGCATAAGTATGATGAGACTATTCAGGATGTGAAAAAGAAGGT
>JBDRAM010000076.1:0-28665 GCA_043823785.1 Candidatus Omnitrophota bacterium | reverse complement strand
GGGTTCTTCTCCAAAAATCGTGTAGTATATAGCTCTTTATAATAGAAAAGCATCTGTTAACCTCCTATAATATTGTCTGACAATGATAATATTATAGACAACGGAGGTAGATAACAGATGCCAGATAATATTATAGCAGAATGGCTTAATTTGCCAACAGTAAAATTTGCAGATGCGATAACAGAGGATAAGATAACAGAGATAAAGCTGTCCAGGCTTGCAGAGATTGGATATGCCTGTTCAGGTTGCGGTCAAAGAACATTTTGGTCATGGGATTCAACCCCAATAAGACTGAGGGATCTCCCGATCTTTGAAAGAAAGTCCTATTTAGTTCTACATAAACACAGGGTTAACTGCCCCTGCTGTGGAGTTAAGATCGAAAAACTGGACTTTGCTGACTATTATTCCAGATGTACCACGCGCTTTGAAGAACTGGTAGCACGACTGTGCAAGATAACCAGCATAAAACAGGTGGCCGAACTTCTGGAGCTTGACTGGAAAACAGTCAAGAATATCGATAAGAAGTACCTCCAGAAGGAATTTGCCATTCCGGACTATGAGAACCTTAGGCTTGTTGCTATAGACGAAGTTTCATCCCACAAGGGGTACAACTTCTTTACCATTGTGATGAACCTGGAAAAGACCAAGGTCATCTGGGTAGGTAAGGGCAGAACCAAAGAGGTCCTGGATCAATTTTTCAAAGAGCTGGGACCTGAAAGATCCCAAAAGATCGAGGCTATAGCTATCGATATGTGGGACCCTTATATTGCAAGCATAACTGAGAATATTCCTGACGCAAAGACGAAAATAGTTTTCGATAAATTTCATGTCATAAATAACTATTCCAAAGTTATCGACAAAGTCAGAAACGTAGAGTGCGCAAAGGCTACCGCAAAGGATAAAGAAGTTATCAAAGGAACTAAGTATTTACTCCTCAGGAATGGAGACAAGCTCAAGAGGGATCAGAAACAACACCTGCAGGATCTGCTTGCGCTCAATGAGACGATAAACTTGACCTATATCCTAAAGGATGATCTCAGAAGGTTGTGGGATTACAGTTACCGCAAGTGTGCTGAAGACTTCTTGGACTCATGGATAGAAACAGCTAAAGCAAGCAATATCCGTTCGCTTATCCAGTTTGGAAAAACCTTGGATAGGTATAGATACGGCCTTATAAACCATTGCAATTATCGCATAGGCACGGGCAAACTCGAAGGTATGAATAACAAAATCAAAGTAGTTAAACGAATCGCTTATGGCTTCCATGACGATGACTACTTTATCCTGAAGATTAAACAGGCCTGCTCAGGCCATCGATGATATTTTGAGAAAGAGCTTTTGCGGATGTGGATATTGACGGATGTGGATAAGCTTTCAATTTACTCACATCCATGGATAATTACTTTTTAGTTTCCACAATTCCCACATCAGCTGCTGATACTATTTTAAAGGACTGTGTGTGTACCACTATAATTGGAGAAGAACCCTTTTTTGTAAAAGGGAAAAAAGACCTTTTCTCAAAAGAAGGCATGGGCCTTGTGTCTGATGTTGGCGCGCTCAAATCTCTAGTCGCGTCAGTTGAAAACAACCAGAAGCTTCATGGCCAGGTAGTCCAGGAGTTAAAGGATCTTATGCAGAGCGACTCCAAAGCTTCTGACAGGATACAACACAACCTTGAAAATACTCTCCGCACCATAGAAGGCGTAAAACAGCACTATGAGGCGTCTAAAAAGGTAGAAGAGGAGAATTACAAGTCACTTAAGCGCCTTGAGAGCATAATAGCTGGCACAAAACTCAAAGGCATGGCCGGTGAAAATATACTGAGAGAAGCCTTAAGCATTTTTCCTCCCGATATGATAAGTACAAACTTCAGGGTAAAAGGGAAGGAAGTAGAATTTGGCCTTGTGCTTTCAAATAAAAAAGTAATGCCCATAGATTCAAAATGGCCGTCAACTGACCTGCTTGAGAGCATATCAAAGGAGCAGGATGATACCCAGAGAGAGAGGCTTGAGCATCAGGTAAAAAAGGAAGTGACAAGGAGGGTCTCAGAGGTAAGCCAGTATCTTGACCCAAATACTACAGCTCCGTGGGCAATAGCCGCGGTGCCTGATTCAGCGTTTTCACTCTGCAGGGACGCTCATCTTGTCGCTTATTCGAAGAACGTCATCCTCGTATCATACAGTATGCTCATGCCGTACCTATTGATGTTCTTCAGCCTGCATCTTCAGTACGCCTCTTCCATAGATATGGATAACCTCACGCACTACCTTATAGATATAAAGAGAAACATAGAGCAGATGAGTGAGATATTAGAGAATAAGATCGAGAAGTCCCAGACCATGATCTCAAACGCCTCTTCCGAATACCGCCAGATATTAGGTTCAATGAAAGGCTCTGTTTCATCACTAGAGAGCCAAAAACCCTCTCCAAAAGAACTTACTCAAAAGTAAGCATTTTTAGGCTATTGCGATGTGGAGATATCCGCAGCACCGCTCGGTTTGCCCCGCCGTGGCAAACCTCGCTTGGTGAATCTGCTCGCTCTCACCAACGCGCTATCTCGGGTGAACCATGGCCGCTCGCATCTTCAACATGCTGCTTAATATCTCCACCTCGCGACACTTGCCAAGTTTTGCTTGAATTACAAGTTATCTTTAGAAGAGGTTCTTTTCTGTCTACGTGTATATTCAAAGAGCCTTGTGAGGGGGGGGAGGAGGAAATTTTGCGTCCCTGCGAGAATTACCACAACGCTATTCCCATACCAAAAAACTTCACTTTTTGCATATCATACATTGATATATTGCGATAAATAGTATATATTTAAATGGTAAGGCAAAGAGATAAGGAGCGCAATATGAGTCTTCACAGGTTTTTTAGATATCTATTTTTATTAGTGATTATATATACTCTTCTCAATATTATCATAAAAGATGACGCACTGGCGTATAGAGCTGTCTGGAGGCAAGCCATCCCTCATCTTGCACCAAACGCTAAGCAGGGTGAAGGTAAAGCAATCGTTGTAGATCCAGGAGAAGGCGGATATGTATATCTTACTGGAACATGGGCACCTAATAATTTTGATGACGAACATTATGACTGGTATATCCAGAAAAGGTCAAAAGAACCAAACACCTCAACAGACCCGCCCTCATCTAATTTAATTGGTCAGCCATATATATTAGATGACCCCTGGGATGATGACGACGATGAATCTGGTGATTGGCCATCCATAATCTATGGTATGACTCACGACGATCTCTATCTATATGTAGTTGGCGTTCTTCATGGTTCCGATGACCGTGAATGGCGCGTAGAGCGGATAAGTAAAGCAACTATGACCCGCCCGGCGATAAATGGTTTCGCAACAGAAAACCCGGATGGTAGAAATTGGTCTTCTATAAAAAGTGATCTTGAGAGTTCAGGAAATGGGAGTGACATATATTCTTATCCTGATAAGCCAATAGCTATTGCTATATCAGGAAATGATCTTTATATAGTTGGCACTGATTCGGTTAATATGAATACTAGCGATCCGTATGATGGCTACACCGCATTACGCATTGAAAAAAGGGACAAGAGCAACTTAAGTAGAACATGGTTTACTCGTCACGCTAATTTTCAACAGGGTCCTCCTTGGCAGGATAATTACCTCAGAATAGCAGTTGATCAAACCTACATATATATTGTCACAGCCAGAGACAGTGTTCCTCATATACAAAGAAGGCTTAAGAGTACCGGGGCATTAGCTCCGGGCGGGGCATGGGTTGGAGGGATAATAGAAGAAAGACCTTTCCCCCCTTATTGGGCCTGGCCATCTGCTATAGAAGTTGATGGGGATTTCATCTACATATGCGGAACTACTAATGCGCCGGGTGAGAAGCAGATTTATGCTGAGAAGAGGAACAAAACAACCGGAAATTTGGTCACTACTTTTAATGCAGGAGGAGCGATTCCAGGGCGAATTAGGTTCGATAATTATTTTAATTCTCCACCTTATGGTGACACTGCTGGAGGAATGGCTTTGGATGATGACTTTTTATATATAGTAGGTTGGAGCAAGCGCAGCAACACTATGGGTGATTATATATGGGTCCTTTGGAAAGTAAAAAAGGACAATGCTGAAGAAGTATGGAACTGGCCGAACGATGATAGGATTTGGGGCAAAGCTTATGAAATAGCTGTAGATGGCAGCACTATATATCCGTTTGGATGGATATACCATCGCTTAGGGGTCGATAACTGTGAGGTGTATGGATTAAACTGTTTTTATTGGCATTGGTATGCAGAGAGGCGCGATAAAGAGATAGGTTATGATACAGGATTAAGAGTCAGGCAGGCAAATACTGCCGCCTGGAATACCGTAATGAATGAGACTGGCGAGATCGATGCGGGGGGAGGCGTACCTATAGCAGTTGAGAAAGAGGACACCGTGACTTCTCCTTTAAGATTTCGCAAAAATAATAAGATCTGGGGCGTTGTCCTGGTTGACCCTGGCCATCGCGACGACAGTGGAGTGAGGATTAGTATTAAAGATCCTGACGGTCCAGGCACAATTGTTAAGGCCTTAAGAAGGGCCAGGCCGGCTCCCCCAAGAGCAGAGTAGAGCCATCGTAATATATAGGAGGGAGATTAAAATGAAGATAATGACGATCTTATCTGTGTTTACATTATTAGTATGTATCTGCTGCTTTGGGCCAGCGCATGCTGAAGAGATACAATTATCTACTTATTATCCGGCGCCATACGGTGAATATCAAGAGATACGCGCGAGGCAAATGGCAATAGGGCCGAATTATTCTAATACCGCAACACATGGCTGGGTAGGTGGATACGCCCAAGCTAATACTTTTAGTGCTAATGCTGACTTGGTCGTAGAAAACAGTTTAGGATTAGGAATACCAAACCCTGTTGAGAAATTAGACCTCCAAGGCGATGGTAGTGTTAGCGGAGTACTCGGGAACAGGATACGTTTGACTAATACAACAGTTGGAGCCTCAAGTATTATAGGCCATGATGCTACCGGTCCCTTTACGCAAGTTTTAAATAATGCAAACCGCTGGTCAGTTCGAAACCAAGGCGGGACGCAGATTCTTACGGTAGTTCCAGATGCAGTTGCTGCTAATCAAAGAGTGCTCATAGGAAACCCGCCAGCTTCAAATTATAATCTTGATGTAACCGGCACTTTTCGTGTCTATGCAGCAGCAGGAGATGCTCAAGCACTTTTAGAAACTCCTGCTAACAAACTGCGTCTTTATAGTAGAGCCAATAGTTTTTATATAGATAGGGGTGATCCTCTAAGCTTTGCGGATGACATGTTGACAATAACTCAAGCCGGTAGTGTGGGTATAGGCACAACAACTCCTGGGGCTGGATACAGGCTTCATGTAGTTGGCGGGCCTATAAATGCCCAGGATGGCTTGATCATCGAAGAGGATACTGTACCTAAGCCGCCAGGCACTGAGGTCGGCAGAATATGGATAAATCCAAATGTTATACCTAATCCATGATCATAATAAGGAATATTAGTTAAAGTAGCAGGAGAAAAACATGAGTAAGAAAATCACATATATACTATTTTTAATGCTACTCTGTGTATCTAGTTTATCATATGCCCAGACAGAGCGTGTTGAGCTAAGCACATATTATCCTTCACCGAGCGGAAGGTATCAGGAGCTCAGGTCAAAGTGGGTTGGTGCTGGCGATAATTTCGGTACTCGCGGTGGTATCACGCTTACCGATAATATTCCATTAAGAGTAGAGCAGAACGTAGGTATAGGAACGGTAAATCCTATAGAAAGATTAGAAATTGCAAGCAACCCGCCTGTAGGTCGTGATCAGATTCGCATAGTAAATACCCTTGGAACCTCAAGTATTATAGGCCATGATGCTACAGGACCATTTACGCGAGTTTTAAATAATGCTGCTCGCTGGTCAGTTCGAAACCAAGGCGGGACGCAGATTCTCACAGTAGTTCCAAATGCAGTTGCTGCTAATCAAAGAGTGCTCATAGGAAACCCGCCGGTTTCAAATTACAATCTTGATGTAGGTGGTTCATTCAGAGTCTATAATGCTAGCGGTGTACCTGCCTTACGCCTAGAAACACCTGGGTCAACTCGTCAGATCAATAATAACGGGGGTAATTTTACTATAAACAGTGGTGGGGCCACTACAGATCTTCTATATATAAATGCTACTACTAAACGTGTAGGAATGGGCACTAACAATCCCGGGACAGATGCCCTTCGTGTAGTAGGTGCTCCCTTGAAGGCTCAGGGTGGGATTGTAATAGAAAAAAGGGCTGGTTCAGATCCACCTGCTAACGGCCCTAATGGTCAGATGTGGCTCCGGACTGATATTTAAAAGCTAAGTGGGCCAAAAGCGTTTATTGCGTTTGTAGCGTTTATGGGGTTTGTAGCGTTTATTGCGTTTTTAGCGTTTGTTGTATTTTTAGTGTTTGTTGAGTTCATCGCGTTTGTAACGCAGGCAACACAGCAAATGCAGTATCCTATGTAGTTACCTTCCAATTTTGCCTTTACTTTACTTACTATATTTGTTATACTATCTCCCGCCATGAAAAATAAGATATTCACTGCTTTACGTATACTCATAAGTTTCTCGCTTATAGGGCTTCTCCTGTGGCTTATGCGTGATAAGCTTCCTGATATAGCAGCAGCTATAAAGGGAGCGGACAAGAGATTTCTTTTACTCGGTTTTTCCGTGTACTTGTGTTCAGTAATAATAGTATCCTTCAGGTTGTCAAAAGTTTTATCAGTTCAAGCAATAGACCTAACGCTAAAAGAGGCGTCATACCTTAGCTTTATTGGATTATTCTTTAATAATTTTCTCCCTACATCTTTCGGAGGGGATGCTGTAAAGGCATATTACGCTGGAAAAAAATCCAATAAAAAAGCAGCTGCTTTCGCAGCTATCTTTATGGACAGGTTTTTAGCGGTAATCCCCTTTACTCTGTTGCCGGCTCTCGCCCTTACTTTATTTAACCATAATATAAATAACAAGATCCTGCTCATATTCTCATACGCCTTATTTTTTATCTCTTTATCGCTTTTCTGGCTGCTTATGAGTAAAAGCGCTGCCAGGCGCCTGAGCTTTTTACTTAAGCCTTTTCAGGGAAAGGCATGGTCAGAAAAGGTGAAGAGAGGATATGGATTTTTAAATCTTTACTCAAGGCACAAGCGTATATTATTATGGAGTTTCGCGCTCTCCGTAACTGTCCAGGTCATGTCTGTAGTCTCTACCTATTTTTTCACAAGAGCTGTAGGCGTAGACGATGTAGGTATTAAGATATTCTTTATTTTTGTCCCCATTATATGGATATTGACACTCACGCCTTCGCTTAACGGTCTTGGCGTAAGGGAGGGTGGATTTGTATATTTTTTAAAAGACTACATGCCTGTTGAGAAGGCATTCGCGGTCTCAATACTTGTGCTTGCTTCCCTGGCTGTTTTCAGTATCATAGGAGGTATTATATATTCATTGAAGAAGAGCCAGTTTACTGTAAAAACAGATGCCCTGCAGCAGAAAGAAGAGGGCATCTGATTACAAGGATTTAAAGTAAGATTGCAGCGATTAATGATTAAATCTCTGTAATCTAAATTAATCACCGTAATCAGGTATAATATCTGATATTACGGATGATTATACCAGGAGAATCAGAATGATAGATGCTGAACTGCTTAAGATATTGGCATGCCCTGCTGACAAGGCAGATGTGAGCCTGGAGGGGGATGAGATAGTATGCTCAAAATGCCGCAGGCGTTATCCCATTAAAGACGGCATACCTGTAATGCTTATAGACGAAGCAGTAACTCCAAATGGACAATAGCGTTAAATACGAAATCATAAATCCGAAGCATGAAACAAATTCTAATTTTCTAAATTCAAAATTTGAGTTTTGAACATTAGGATTTCGAATTTGTTTCGAATTTCGATATTCGTATTTCGGATTTGCTTAAAATAGAGGGAGATTAGCATGAAAAAAATCCTGATAATACACGGCCCAAACCTCAATCTCCTTGGAAAGAGGGAAAAGGATATCTATGGTAACATGAGCCTTGATAAGATAAACGAATTATTAGAGTCTGAGGCAAAGGTTTTACGTTTCTCACTTGAGATATTTCAATCTAACCATGAGGGTGAGATCGTGCAAAAACTGCAGGACGCGCCAAAGTCAAACTTTAAAGCCATAATAATAAACGCGGCCGCGTATACGCACACAAGCATAGCGATAAGAGACGCTGTAAGCGCTATTGAGGTGCCGGTTATAGAAGTCCACATCTCGAATATCTACGCGCGTGAAGAATTCAGGCATACTTCCTTAATAGCCCCTGTAGCAGCCGGACAGATATCCGGTTTTGGGCACGACAGTTACATACTAGCGCTCCGCGGTGCGGCTGGCATTATCAAATGAATAGTAGGCTAAAGGCTCTTAGAGATACTCTAAAGAGCGAAAAATTAGACGCGATCCTTCTTTCCAGCTCGTCAAATATCTATTATATAAGCGCGTTTAGCGGCATGGACTCATACTGCCTTGTTACAGATTCGCGATCCTTTATTATCACGGATTTCAGATATCACGAACAGGCTGAAAAGGAATCAGCTGATTTTGATGTTATAAGCAAGGGAGGCAGCCTCCTTAAGAAGACATCAATGCTTATAAATAAGCTTGCCATCAAGCGTGTAGGCTTTGAGCCGTATCATTTGAGTGTTCAGGAGTTTAAGCTTCTGTCAGGCACTAAGCACAAGAGATTTAAACCTGTTTTTCAGCTCCTTGAGCAGCAGCGCATGCAAAAAGGAGCCGAAGAGATAATAGCTATTAAAAGAGCGTGCGTAATAGCCAAAAACTCCATTAAGGAGCTGGGGCAGAAGATCAGGGAAGGCAAAAAAGAGAAAGATATAGCGGCAAGGCTCGATTTGCTGATGAGGAATAAGGGGGCTGATAGCCCTGCTTTTCAAACAATCGTTGCTTCAGGCCCAAACGCGAGCATGCCGCATGCCAAAGCAACAGAAAGAAGGATAAGGCCTTCAGAGCCTGTTATAGTAGACTGCGGCGCTAAGCGCGATGAATACAATTCTGACTTGACAAGGACCTTTTTTGTAGGTAAAATATCTCAATCATTTAAACTTATATATAATATAGTAAAGACAGCGCAGTCAAAAGCAATAAGTAAAGTAGCTCCAGGTAGGAAGATATCTGATATAGACAAAACAGCGAGAGATTATATATCTGGAAAAGGTTTTGGAGAATATTTCGGCCATGCGACAGGCCATGGTATCGGCATAGATGTGCATGAGCCTCCAGCCATAAATTCAAAAAATCAGTCTATATTAAAAGAAGGGATGGTCTTTACTGTTGAGCCGGGTATCTACATACCGGGCTCAGGCGGCGTTAGGATCGAGGATATGGTATTAGTTACAGCCAAAGGTCATGAGGTGCTTACGAGATGATATCAACTAATGAATTTAAGAACGGCATATCTATTATTCTTGATGATACCGTCTATCAGATAATAAGTTTTCAGCATATAAAGCCGGGCAAGGGAGGCGCCTTTGTCCGGACAAAGCTTAAAGCTATGCTCTCAAAGGCTGTAATTGACAGGACTTTTAGGGCAGGCGAGAAGGTAGAGCAGGCATACATAGAAAATAAAAAGATACAGTATCTCTATTTTGGCGGGAACACATATTTTTTCATGGATACAGAGACGTTTGAGGAAGTCACAATATCACAGGATGTAATAGGCGGGGATAAGAAGTTCCTAAAAGACGGCATGGTGGTAAGCTCTGTGTGGCATAAGCACGATGTGATAGAGGTAATTCTTCCTACTTTTATTGTCTTTACGGTTAAGCACACCGAACCAGGCATAAGAGGTGATACTGCCAAGTCAGCATGCAAGCCAGCTACGCTGGATACCGGCGCGACAGTCCAGGTCCCGCTTTTTGTCAATGCCGGTGATAAGATAAAAGTTGACACCCGTAGCGGAGAGTACGTGGAAAGGGCTTAACCCCGAACCTCTAGTATAAATAGAGTTGTGGGGTTGAAATATCTTAAGTTAGCAAAATAGTTATGTTGCATAAATAACTTGGTACATAGTATAGAGGTACGGGGCTAAAGGAGAACAGTATGAACCTCAAAGAGATAAAAGAGATTATAAGCTTGATGAATGAACATAATCTTTCTGAGATAGAGATAGAGAAAGGTGACCAAAAGATAAAGCTTAAAAAAGTATCACCATTAGCGCAGGAAGTCCTGGTTGAGAGAGCTCCGCTTGTTTCCGCTGGCGCACAAACGACACGCATCGAGCCGGAATCTCAAGCTTCAAAACCAACGCAAGAGACAAGGAAGCTAATAGAAATAAAAGCACCGATTGTAGGTACTTTCTATCGTTCACCCTCTCCGGACGCGGAGGGCTTTGTTGAAGTAGGCCAGGAAATAGAAGTAGGCCAGGTAGTATGCATTATCGAAGCTATGAAGCTTATGAATGAGATAAAATCAGAGGTTAAGGGAAGGGTTATAGATATCCTGGCAGAGAATTCTGATCCGGTTGAATACGGACAGATATTGTTTTTAATAGAACCGATGTGATTTAGGGTATAGGGTGTAGGCTGTAGGGTGTAGGGAAAATCCGGAGAAACACGTATATGTTTTCAAAGATCCTGATTGCAAACAGAGGTGAGATAGCCTTAAGAGTGATCCGCGCGTGCAAGGAGCTTGGCATACGGACCGTGGCTGTATATTCTGAGGCTGATGTCAATTCCCTGCATGTAAAATTCGCGGATGAGGCTATATGCATAGGAGCCTCCAGCTCTGCAAACAGCTATCTTAATATACCCGCGATCATAAGTGCCGCGGAAATCACAGATGTAGAAGCCATACACCCAGGCTATGGTTTTCTCGCGGAAAATCCCCACTTCGCGGAGATATGCGAATCCTGCCAGATAAAATTTATAGGCCCTACTTCAGAAAGCATGAAACTGCTTGGCGATAAGCTCGCGACAAAGAATGCCATGAGGAAAGTAGGCATACCATCTATACCTGGCAGCGATGTGATCATAAAGACAAAAGATGAAGCGCTGAAGATAGCCAAAAAGCTAAAATACCCTATAATTATTAAAGCTACGGCAGGCGGAGGCGGCAAAGGCATGAGGGTGGCGCATAACGATGTAAGGCTCTCAAGCGCTTTTTACATGGCTCAATCTGAAGCAGAGTCAGCTTTTGGCATCTCAGATGTTTACATAGAAAAATATATTGAACGCCCACGGCATATAGAGTTTCAAATACTGGCGGATGAGCATGATAATGTGGTCCATTTAGGCGAAAGAGATTGTACTATTCAGAGGAGGCACCAGAAACTTATAGAGGAATCGCCCTCACCTAACTTAAGCCCAAAACTAAGGAAAAGAATAGGTGAGTTAGTCGTAAAAGGCGCAAAGCATGTAAAGTATGTTAATGCCGGCACTGTAGAGTTCTTATTGGACAAAGACGGCAATTTCTATTTTATGGAGATGAATGCCCGTATTCAGGTTGAGCATCCTGTAACCGAGATGGTAACGGGCATAGATCTTATTAAGGAGCAGTTAAGGATAGCTTCGGGAGAGAAGCTGGGATATGGCCAGGATGATATAGTTCTTGAGGGCCATGCGATAGAGTGCAGAATAAACGCGGAGGATCCTGAGAATAATTTTATGCCGTCTCCCGGTGTAGTAGATAGCTTTCATGTCCCGGGAGGAAGAGGTGTAAGGGTGGACAGCCATATATATAACGGTTATATGATACCACCGTATTACGACTCTTTGATCGCTAAGATTATAACTCATGGACGCACGCGCAACGAAGCTATCTATATAATGCAAAGGGCGCTTGATGAGTTTCTTATATCACCTATTAAGACAACAATACCGTTTCACAGAAGAGTCATGGCTGACGACGCTTTCTTAAGAGCTGATATAGATACGACTTATGCTGAAGGGGTCATTGTTGAAGCGGAAACCTAGATTAGTTGACAGTTGACAGTGGACAGTTCACAGTTGACAGTGGACAGTTCACAATTCACAGTTTATAGAATAATAGCAAGATAAGCTAAAGAAACGGAGAGGATGAATGAAGAGAATTGGAATACTTACAGGGGGTGGTGATTGCCCGGGCTTAAATCCGGTAATAAGAGCGGTGGTAAGAAAGGGGATAATGCTTGGATATGAGTTTGTAGGAATAAAAAACGGCTGGAAAGGCCTTATTGAAAAAGATACCATGGCGCTCAATGAGAATTCTGTGTCCGGCATACTTCATAGAGGCGGCACGATCCTTGGCACCAGCAGGACTAACCCATTTAATAACGAAAAAAAAGAAGTGCCAAAGGTGATCTCAAATTTTAAAAAGCTTAAGCTTTACGCTGTTATCGCGATCGGAGGAGAAGACACGCTTGGTGTAGCTAATAAACTATGCAAAAAAGGCTTAAACATCGTTGGTGTGCCAAAGACCATAGACAATGACATAGATGCCACTGATTATACTTTTGGCTTTGACACAGCCATAAATATAGCGACAGAATGCATAGACCGCCTGCACACAACAGCGGAAAGTCACCATCGCATCATGGTATGCGAAGTCATGGGAAGGCATGCTGGATGGATAGCTGTGTATTCTGGGATAGCAGGCGGCGCGGATATAATTCTGGTGCCTGAGATCCCTATAGATATGTTAGAAGTAGTAGAAACACTTAAAAAACGCCACAAAAAAGGAAAGAGCTTCAGTATAGTGGTTGTCGCGGAAGGCGCAAAATTCAAAGAGAAGATGATCCTGCAGGAGAAAAAACTTGATGCATTTGGCCATGTCAGGCTGGGAGGTATAGGACAGGAACTGGCAAAGCTTATAGAAGAGATGACAGGATTCGAGACAAGATATGCGGTGCTTGGGCACATCCAGAGAGGCGGCACGCCAACCGCCATGGACCGCGTGCTCGGGACCAGGTTTGGCGTCATGGCAGCAGAGCTGGTTCACAAAAAGAGATTTGGGCATATGGTGAGCCTGAGCGGAAATAAGATAGTAAGCGTTCCTATAAGCAGGGCTGTCGCGAAACTCAAGACTATTGACAAGGAACTCTATGATATAGCTAAAGTATTTTTCGGTTGAGTTTTTATAAAGCACAGATGCGTACAGATTTAGTATACAGATTAGCACAGATATCTGCGCTAATCTGTGAAAACGCACGTATACCGTTTAATCTGCGCCAATCTGCGCAAATATTGATATAAGCGAAATAATTAACGGAGGATTTAAACTGATGGCAGATGTTAAAGAGATAATACGTGATAGCATAAGAGTCAAGGAAGCTGTCTTAGCGACAATGTCGAAAGATATAAAGACCGTCGCGAACATGATGGCAGCCGCTATAAAAAAGGGTGGAAAAATAATCCTTTTTGGAAACGGAGGCAGCGCTGCCGATGCCCAGCACATAGCCGCGGAGCTTATCGGAAGATTCAAGCTGGAACGGCAAGGCCTTGCCGCTATTTCTTTGACAACAAATACATCTATCATAACCTCTATAGCTAACGATTACGGCTATGAAGAGATATTTTCACGACAGCTGGAAGGAATAGCTTTAGATAATGACCTGGCTATCGGTATATCGACCAGCGGAAACGCGAGAAATGTGATAACAGGCATGATCGAGGCTAAAAAGCTCGGGTTAAAGACAGTAGCCTTAACAGGAAGCGGGGGAGGAGAGCTATCAACGATCGCTGATATCTCACTTGTGGTGCCGTCAGATAATACCCCGCGCATACAAGAGGCTCATATTACGATAGGCCATGTGTTATGCGAGCTTGTTGAACAAAATCTTTTCAGGTAGAACGTAGGAGCCGCCTCTGGCGGCGAAGTGATATGATAAACGACAAGATAAAATCCCCCTCTGAATTAAAGAAAATAATTACAGCACTCAAGAAAAAGGCCAAGACCGTAGGGTTTACAAATGGCTGTTTTGATATATTGCATTACGGCCATGTAAAATATCTTGAGGATGCGGGTAAGAAGGCGGATATCCTTATAGCAGCGCTTAACAGCGACGCCTCCGTAAACAGGCTGAAAGGAAAAAGAAGGCCTTTATGTGCGCTAAAAGACAGGATGAGGCTGATAGCTTCACTTGAGAGCGTAGATTATGTTACCAGTTTTAGCGAGGATACCCCCGCTGTGATAGTAGCGTATCTCAAGCCCGATATAGTGATAAAGGGCAGCGACTATAAGATAGCTGATATAGTAGGCGGCGATATTGTTAAAGCTTACGGCGGCTCTGTGAAAAACGTAAAGTTTCATAAAGGGCATTCGGTCACTTCCTTGATAAAACGTATAGTCAAACGTTATGCCTAAACCAGACGATAAAGATATCCTACGCATTATTGATGTTAATCTGAACCGGCTGTGTGAGGGTTTAAGGGTCTGCGAAGATATCGTAAGATTTATATTAAACAACGCGTATTTTACAAAGGCCCTTAAGTCAGTAAGGCACAAGGTCCAAAGGGTTATAAGTTCGTCAAAAATCAGAAAGATACCGCTTTGCGTATCGCGCGATGTGAAGCTTGATGTCGGCACAAAGTATGACCGCCTTGAGGAAAGAAAGAGCTGGGAATCGATATTTTTCGCGAATATGCAGAGGTCTAAAGAGTCTGTAAGAGTCCTCGAGGAGTTTTTCAAGCTTTTTGATAAAAAAACAGCCGAGAGTTTTAAAGGTTTACGCTTTGAGATATATGATTTTGAGAAGAAAGTTATTGAAAGCTCGCAAGCTTTATCTGATAATAAATGTTGCTCCAGGCCAAAGGCTGCCGCTGGCAAGTATAAATAATCTTGTAAGAGGCAAAGGCATAGACATAATACAGCTTCGTTATAAGAGAGCGATGTTTAGTAGATTTCTTAAATACGCGATAAGCTTGCGCAGGATGTGTAATGACTTTGGCATTTTATTTATAATAAACGACAGGGCTGACATTGCCCTGGCTTGCGGTGCGGATGGCCTGCATATAGGGCAGGATGATATTATGCCTTATATGGCTAGAAGGATATTAGGCGATGATAAGATAATAGGCCTATCTACCCACAGCCAAACCCAGATCAGGGAAGCGTCGGTATTAAAAGACGTAGATTACATCGGTGTCGGGCCGGTTTTTAAAACAGCCATGAAGCCGCACGCAAAGCCCGTAGGTTTAAAGTTGATAAAATATATCTCAAGCTTAAAATATAACCGCCCCTTTTTCCCCATCGGAGGCATTAATATAGAAAATGTGATGAAGATCGCCAAAGCAGGCGCGGAAAGAGCAGCGGTTTCACGCGGCATACTGGATTCAACCAATCCCCTAAAAGCAATAAGAGTTCTTAGAGAGGCTTTATCGTGACGCAGATCGAGCTGGCTAGAAAAAATATCATAACAGGCCTGGTAAGAAAGATTGCCAGCCGGGAAAAAGTAACTCCGAAGTTTATTTTAAAAGGCATCAGTAAGGGTACAATTGTAATACCTGCCAACAGATCGCGAAAATTAAAAACGCCCTGCGCTATAGGTAAAGGCCTTCGAACAAAAATAAATGCCAACCTTGGTACCTCACCGTATTACGGTACGCCTGCCGAGGAGCTAAAAAAACTTGATATATGCTTAAGGTATAAAGCAGATACTGTTATGGATCTGAGCATAGGCGACAATCTTAAAAAAGTAAGAAAAGCTATATTGAAAAACTCATCCATCCCGGTCGGCACTGTCCCGCTTTACGAAGTTGCTGTATCCGCGGCCAAGAAGAAGAGAAGATTCGATGAGGCAGAAGAGGATGAGATATTTGATATTATTGAGTCTCAGGCAGAAGAAGGAGTAGATTTTTTTACTATACATGCCGGCGTGACCAGGAAGGTGCTTAAGCTGTTAAGTAAAAGTGGGCGTGTTGCCGGAATTGTAAGCAGGGGCGGCGCACTCATTGCTTCATGGATGAAAAAAAATAATAAAGAAAACCCTTTTTATGAAGATTTTGACCGCCTGCTTTCTATATTGAAAAAATATGACATTACCTTGAGCCTCGGAGATGGACTGCGCCCAGGCTCGGTATGTGACGCGACAGACCGCCCGCAGATAGAAGAACTTAAAACATTAGGTGAGTTGGCCGGCAGGGCTAATAGAGAAGGTGTCCAGACAATGATAGAAGGCCCCGGCCATGTTCCCTTAAATCAGATAAAGCTCAATATGGATTTACAGAAAAAACTTTGCAACAACGCTCCGTTTTATGTTTTAGGCCCCTTAGTTACTGACGTAGCCGCGGGATACGACCACATATCTTCAGCAATAGGCGCTGCCGTGGCAGGTTATCACGGGGCTGATTTCCTTTGTTATGTAACACCCGCTGAGCATCTTAGCATTCCAACGCTTGAAGATGTGAAAGAGGGCTTAATAGCATACCGCATAGCCGCGCATAGCGCGGATATAGCAAAAGGCGTAAAAGGCGCTATAGAATGGGACCGCAAAATATCCAGGTTCAGGAAAAAGAGGGCCTGGGATAAGCATATAAGCTGCTCTCTGGATCCTCGCAAGGCAAATTTAATTCACAAGAGATTCAGGACGCGTTCTAAAGATGTGTGCAGCATGTGTGGAGAATACTGTCCACTTAAGATATCGGAAAAATAAGGCGTATGGTGATAAAGACACAGGTCATGTTTTTGGGTAAGGGTCAAGAAGCCAGTATGGTAGTTAGGTTAGGTAATTGGTGGAAAAAACTTACTTCTCGACCCAACTACCAAACCGGCATCATGACCTTAACCTATTTACCTAACCAGGCTAGTTAACACCCTATAAGAGGAGAAAATTGGATGGGAATAGTGGTAGTAGGGTCGGTCGCGTTAGACAATGTCATCACTCCTTATGGGAAAAATTTTAATGCCCCCGGAGGTTCCGCCTCATATTTTTCCTTAAGCGCCTCATATTTTACAAAAGTAAAATTGGTTGCTGTGGTTGGAGATGATTTTCCGACTAAATATATACGGTTTTTTAATAAAAAAGGGATAGACACCAGCGGCCTTGAGATAAAAAAGGGAAAGACCTTCAGGTGGAAAGGCAGATATGACCTATCTTTTGACAATCCCCAGACGCTTGAAACTCATCTTAATCTTTTTAAGGACTTTAGGCCTGCCCTGCCGCCGGACTATAGGGATGAAAGAATAGTTTTTTTGGCAAACATAGATCCTGATCTACAGCTTGAGGTGCTAAAGCAGACCAAGCCCACCTTGTCCGCCGCTGATACCATAAGCTTATGGATTGAGCATAAGAGAAAAAGCCTGCTAGAAGTCCTAGGAAGGATAGATGTTTTCATAATAAATGAACACGAAGCAAGACAGTTGACTAAGGAGCCCAATCTTCTTAAGGCAGGTAAAAGAATAATCTCTTATGGTGTAGATAAGGTAATTATCAAAAAGGGCGAAAATGGGCTATTATATTTTACAAAAAAAAGTTTTGTTATCTGCCCTGCTTATCTTCTTGAGAATATTAAGGATCCCACCGGCGCAGGCGATACCTTCGCAGGCGGATTTTTAGGCTATCTTGCAAGCAGAAAAAAACGGGATGAGAAGGCATTTAAGCGCGCTCTCATATATGGCAGCGTAATGGCATCCTTTGTTGTCGAGCATTACGACATTAAGGCGCACAATCGCTTGAACCGCCGCATGATCGAACAGAGAGCATTAGCATTCAAGCACATATGCAGCTTATAGTATTTTCAAGCCGCATTCTGTAAACTATACCAGCCGAAGGCTGGTCAGCCTCTGGCTGAAACTGTCAACCGTCAACTGTGAACTGTAAACTAATACGCGCGGGGGTAATTCAGTGGTAGAATGCAAGCTTCCCAAGCTTGACGTCGCGGGTTCGAACCCCGTCTCCCGCTCCAGAACCACAGATTACACAGATTGAAAGGTAAGCAAGGTGCTTACAGATTGCACAGATAAAAACGACCACAGAAATACATAATATGAAAAAAATATTTATTGCAATAATCTTAACATTTTTCGCAGCCGGATGTGCTACTACTACAACTCCGCCGCAGACAATTTCTACAATTCCCTTGCCAAAACCGCACTCAAGCGGTGTGTACCATCAGGTGATTCAAGGGCAGACATTATGGGGGATAGCAAAGGCCTATCGCGTAGATATACAGGATATTATTGACTCTAACCGCATGTCTGATCCATCTAAAATTGATAAAGGCCAGATGATCTTCATTCCCGGAACCAAAGATGTCATAGAGGGAGATTTAAGCGCTCACCTTCCTAAGGAAACAGAAAAAAACTATATCTGGCCCCTAAAGGGGCGCGTTATCTCATATTTTAATTCAAAGAGAGATAATGTCGCGAATAAGGGTATTGATATAGAAGCAAAAGAAGGCCAGATTGTAGTAGCCTCGCGTTCTGGCAAGGTAGTTTTTTGTGACGAAAAAGTAAAGGGGCTTGGCAAGGCGCTGATAGTAGAGCATAGTGACGGCTATTCGACGCTTTACGCTCACAACTCTGAAAATCTGGTCACCTGTGGAGATAGCGTAACTCAGAATCAGCCAATAGCAAAGGCCGGAAGCAGCGGCAGAGCGAACAGGCCTACTTTGCATTTTCAGGTAAGGAAAGGGCACAAGCCCCATAACCCATTTTATTATCTACCGTGAATATATACACAGAGCCTGTTGTAGGCGATAATTTCTTTGCTAGGGAAGATCTGCTAGATTCCCTTAGTAAGAGCGCAGCTGACATAAAAGAAGGCTACAGGCATAATATCGCTATTATCGGCCAAGGCCTTATCGGTAAAAGCTCTTTGCTCCTGCATTTTCTGGGCCTTATCAAAAACGATAATAAGCTTATCCCTGTCTATATAAATATAAAAGGCATGAGTTTCGCGGATTTTGTGGATAATTATATAAATATGGTTTTGTACCATAGCTTAAAAAAGCGCAAGGAGATTACAAGGAGTGACGATCTTAAATATTTATTTAAATGCGCGCTTAGATTTTTTCCAAAGAGCTGCGATCTCATAAAAAGAATAAGAGCGCTGGCGCAAGAGGGCGAGCTTGATGAAGCGTATTCGGCGCTATGGGACCTTAATGTTGCCTTAAGCTCTGAATCAGGCGAGTTTCTGGTAATTGTATGGGATGAGTTTAATCTGATATCTAAGTTTGGGCTAAGTAAGCCTTTTCAGGTTCTTGGCCAGAAGATAATGGTCCAGCAGAAGACACTTTTTATACTTTCCAGCTCCTCCGCTGTTACAGCAAAAAAGATACTCGCCGAGAAGCTTTCTATGCTTTTTGGTGGTTTTAAGACAATAGATATAGGCCCATTCAGCTTTACGCAGGCCAGGGCTTTCATGGAATCGCAATGCAAGGATATCAATATTTCAAATGATATAAAAGATTATCTCCTTAGTTTTACAGGCGGCCACCCATTTTACCTAAGTTCTATTATAAATAGGCTGAAGCTCACAAAGTTTTACGGGACTCAGAAAGTCTTGCCCAGGCACCTTGGCCAGGTTATAGCCGAGCTGCTGCTTTATCCGGGAGGCCTCATAAACCAGTTCTTTAGTGACCAGCTGAAACTTGTATTCTCTGATATCCCATCAAGAGATATCTATGATATACTAAAGACAATTCTTTCAACCGGCCGGGCCTCAGACATTGTTAGCAGAACCGTCTCTTCCGCAAAACAGATTTTAGATCTTTTGGACGGCCTTCTTGACTTGGGCATGATATCAAAAAGCGGTTCTTTGTATGCTGTGACAGATTCTGTTTTTAGGATGTGGATTGAGATAAAATCAAAACCTAGAAACCTCTGCTTCGACTTTATGCCTCAAGAAGAGAGCGGCAGCTACGCGAAAGAGGCGGAAAATAAGATCATGGAGTTTAATGCCGGCAGAAAAAGAGGACTTGATGATAAGCTGATAGAGCTTATCACTTCTTTCAAAAATGATCAGTTCTTTATAGATGAGAGAATACGCATACTTCCCAATGTTGATTATGTCCGAGTGCGCAGGTTAGGTCAGGATGGTAAGGTCTTTGTTATGCGCGGCAAGAAAGACTGGCTATTCGTACTGCCGAGCAGATATGTAACAGATGAATATGTATATAGTTTAGTCCAAAGAGCCAAAGCGTGGAAGCTTAATTCAGCAAAAATAATTCTTTTGGCACCGTCAGGAATTGATGACACAGCAAAAATGATCGCGAAGCAGAAACAGCTTTGGGTCTGGGGAAGCCAAGACATAAACAGGCTCTTTCTTTTTTTTCAAGGCCAAAGAGCACTTATAGCATGAGGAGTCAATAATTGAGAGTAGCAGTATTGTCCGATACGCATATTCCCCTGGCCTGCAAGAGCCTTCCCGAAGCGCTCTTAAAGGAAATCGAGGGCGTTGATCTCATAATACATGCGGGAGACCTGGTAGAGCTCTCTGTCCTGAATGATTTAGTAAAGATAGCTCCTGTTGAAGCTGTTTCAGGAAATATGGATTCTTTAAAGTCAGGCCGATCTCTGCCTCGTAAGAAAATCTTAGAGCTTGGTGGTTTTAAGATAGGCATAACACATGGCAGCGGAGCGCCGCAGAATCTTATTTGCTGCCTGCAGCAAGAATTCGCTAACCAGGAGCTTGATTGTATCATATACGGCCATTCACATCTGCCCAAAATAGAGAATATCGATGGAACCATATATTTTAATCCCGGCAGCCCTACCGATAAAGTTATCGCGCCATATAACTCATACGGTATATTAGAGATAACAGATAAGCTAACCCCTAAAATAGTAAGGCTAAAATCATGAAGACAGAAGGGATACCTGTATTATTAGTTGAGAAGGATACGCTTCCAGCCGCATGGGAGGAAGCTGTGAAAATGACCTGGGAAAAGGGGATCAGCATCAAGACAGAGTATGACAAACCGCAAGATCCTCCAAGCAAAGACGCTACCATGGTCATGGTTATAAGAGATCCATTCCAGGAACCGCGAATACACAGGGCATTTCCAGGGGGTCTCGAGGACCTTGAGACATACAGACAAGAGGTGGTTGATGGGGTTCACGATCACTGGATAGCGCCGGATGAGGGGAAGTGGACATATACATATCATCAGAGATTGTTTTCATACCACATTGAAGGAGACTTTATCGACCAGATGGATTATGTTGTCAATAAGTTGTGCGAAAGCGGTTATTCAAGGAGAGCGCAGGCAATTACCTGGAACCCTAAAACAGATCCTTCTACGGATGACCCTCCCTGCCTGCAAAGAGTCTGGTTTAGGCTTTATGAGAGCGAGAAGGGAGTTCTTCTAAATATGAATACTCACTGGCGCTCCAGGGACGCGTTTAAGGCGTCATTTATGAATATATTCGCGCTTACCGATCTGCAGCGGCTTGTCGCGGAGAAGATATCAAAAAATATAAATCAAAGGGTATCTGTAGGCAGATATGTAGATATCACAGACAGCTTCCATATATATGGCAGCTACTATGATGAGTTTAAGGGTTTCCTTGATACTATAGGTAAAAGAGATTTTAACGCTCGTGTGTGGGATTCAAAATTCGCAGAACCCTTTTTCGAAGAAGCCCGAAAAAAACTCAAACTCGAAAAACAAGGAAAGTCCTAGGTCCTAGGTTCTAGGCTGCAGGCTAAATGGCGTTAACACAGGCCCTATGCCCTACTCCCTACACCCTAGGACCTACACCCTACGCCAAACCCGGAGTATAACGTGAACAAAATATGGGCTCCCTGGAGAAGTAAATTCATATACAGCCGCAAAAGAAAAGGGTGCGTGTTTTGTATGGCCAGAGATGCCAAGAACGATAAGATATCTTATGTGCTCAAAAGAACAAAATATTCTTTTTCAGTTTTGAATATCTACCCGTATAATAATGGCCATATCATGATATCCCCCAAAAGGCATAAAGCGACTCTGGGTGAACTAAAAAAACCAGAGTTAACAGACATGATCATGCTTCTTAATGAGATGACCTTGCTTTTAGAAAAAAAGCTTAATCCGCATGGTTTCAATATTGGCATGAATGCAGGTAAGGCTGCCGGGGCAGGATACCCCGGCCATTTGCATATACATATAGTCCCCAGATGGAATGGCGACACCAATTTTATGCCTGTCCTATCAGATACAAAAATTATATCAGAATCTCTGGATTCTTTATATGAAAGGTTGAAAAGCTCATGTGGAAAGTAAAACCGGAACAGAGATATTCAGAAAAATATTTAGCGCCATATGCCATGAAAAGCGAATACAGCAAGGGGCGTAAACATAAGGAGCCTGAGCACCCTTATCGCTCCATGTATCAGAGAGATAGGGAGCGGATAATACATACAACCGCTTTCAGGCGGCTTGAATATAAAACACAGGTATTTGTAAATCATGAAGGCGACCACTACAGAACGCGGCTAACCCATACGCTTGAAGTCGCTCAGATCGCGCGGACAATCGCGCGGGCCTTATCCTTAAATGAAGACCTTGCTGAGTCCATTGCGCTTGCCCATGACCTTGGCCACACACCTTTTGGCCACTCGGGAGAAGATACACTTACGGAGATAATGAGGGAGCATGGCGGCTTTGAGCATAATATTCAGGGGTTAAGGGTGGTAGATCTGCTGGAGGATAGATACCCGGAGTTTAGCGGATTAAATCTTACTTATGAGGTGCGTGAGGGTATTGTAAAGCATAATACATCTTATGATAAACCTCCAATGGTAAAAGAGTTTGCTTCTGAAAAATCGCCTACTCTTGAGGCACAGGTTGTCGATATAGCTGACGAGATAGCATATTATAGCCACGATCTTGATGATGGCATATCCAGCCGCGTACTTGATGAAAGCAAGCTGGAAAGCGTGGAGATCTGGAGCAAGGTCAGCCGCGATATAAGAAAAGAATATCCTGTGCTTAATTTTCATCTAAGAAGATACATGGCTGTTAAGATGATTATAAATATGCTCGTGACAGACTTAATCGATGAATCCAGGCATCGCCTGGAACATATGAAGATACATTCTATCGAAGATGTAAGAAAAATGCCTGTTAAGATAATAGATTTTTCAAGCGCGATGAATGCCAAGAGGATATCTCTCAGGGACTATTTATTTATGAATTTTTATAAGAACTACAGGGTCATCCGCATGGCGGAGAAAGCTAAGCGTTTTATAAAAAAACTTTTTGATGTGTATCTTTCAACACCGGATATACTTCCTCCTTACTACCAGGCGAAGATCAAGGAACATGGCGATTATAGAGTAATCTGCGATTATATAGCAGGCATGACAGACAGGTACGCGCTTGATGAGTATAAAAAATTCTTTGAACCATATGAGAGGGTATAATGCCATATCATAAAACCATACTTAAAAAAAAGGAACTATTTGACCTTTTGTTGGAAAATTCAGGCTATAAAGAGATGAGGAGCGCTGTTGATAAATTCTTAGGCAGGCCTATCTGGTGGGCCTCTCAAAAGAATTCCTTTTCAAGCATAAGGCCTCTCACGAGAGCACAAAGAGCTCATGGCGTTGAAGATCACCTTCTGCTTTCAGAGTACAAGAATGCGATAGCTCGCGCCATGGGACAGTCAGGGAAGCAAAGGAGTGCGGTTGCGTTCTCATACGCGCTTAATAATACATATGGAATTTCAATACCGCTTTTCTGGGAGGGTAAGTCCTTCGGATTCTTTGGAGCATGCGGGTTAAAAACAAAGGCCGGCCCCGCCTTGCTTGATATTATCACAGGTTATTCCAGGATTGTAATAAATGAGATCTATAAAGACTCGGAACTCTCAAGGGTCTATGAGCTTGTAAGGCCCCGCGCGATAGCATTGTCTACAGTCCATACAATACACCGGCTTATAAGTTCAACCCTGGACATAAAGGAACTCTTCCCAAGAATAGCAAGATTATCCTTACAGGTCTTAAAGGCCGAACGCGTCAGTATATCCATGCTTGATAAGGAAAGTAAAAAACTGACCTGTGTCGCGTCAGTTAATGACAGAAAAAGCAAGGATGTCTACCAGCTTAAGTCGAGGTCTACGCCCATAGAAAAAAAGGTTGCTTATACAGGAAGGTCTATATTCAAAAAAAATGTCTTGTGCGTACCCCTTGTTGAAGAGGATATAACCGGTGTAATCTCGGTAAGAGACAAAGTCGGTAAAGAACGTTTCAGCATTTTTGACCATGAGATCCTGACTACGCTCGCGGAGCAGGCGGTCATAGCCATAAGAAACGCGCAGATGTTTAAAGAGCAGGAAGACCTTACAATAGGAACCGTAAGATCGCTCGCCTATCTTTTAGACGCGAAATTTCCTAGAATTTATACGCATACCGAGTTCTTCATTGAATTAATACTGGAACTTGGCAGAGTGATGGGCTTAAAAAAAGATGAGCTTAAGATACTTCACTATTCAGCTTTACTTCCTGACCTGGGTAAGGTAGTAATGCCGGAAGAGATACTGAAAAAGCCAAAAGGTTTGAGCGGCAAAGAGCGCAAGATATTAAAGACTCATACGCTCAGAGGTATCGAAGTATTAAAGTATCTTGATGTGCTTAAGCCTGTAATACCTATAATCCTTCACCATCATGAAAAATACGATGGAACCGGTTATCCTGACAAGCTAAAGGGCAGACATATACCTCTAGGCTCAAGGATCATGGCTGTTGTAGATTCTTTTGAGGCTATGGTCTGCCATAGGCCTTACAGGAAGTCCATGCCCTTCAGGATGGCAGCCTCAGAGATAAGAAGGCAATCAGGAAAGCAGTTTGACCCCGAAGTAGTCAAGGAATTTATGGACCTTGCCAACAGCGGAAAGCTCGAGGGCCTAATAAGGAGGCATGCCCATGACCTTAAAAAGGTTTTGTAATTCAGATCTTCACAAGAAGATAATAATCTTTTTTAAGGATAACCCTGCAAGCGTAGACAGCCCAAGGGGTGTTGCGGCATGGACAGGCCTAAGCCGCACTAAGGTAAAAAAAGCGCTCGATGAACTTGTCCAAGCTGGTATACTCAGCTCCATTTCTGTGTCTTCAGCTTCCGGATATTCTTTTACGCAGGATCAAAGAATAATCGAAGAGATAATGAAATACCTCAAAGAGGAGTGACTTACCCCATAGATTAAAATGAAAAGGTTTCTAATCGAACTGCTTGTAATATTGCTGATCATCGCTTTGGCTATGGCGGGGAGTGGTTTTTACATGCCCCAACTGCTTTCCGTCCTTATCGGCAAGAGGCTTGGAGCTCAAGTAGAAATTGCGAAAGCTTTCATAACAGTAAAAGGGGTGGTGGCTGCCTCGGGCATATCCATAGTTAGTGAAAATGGGCTAGGATGTACTGTTGCAGACGCAATCATTGAATTAAGGGGTGAATCTTTTATAACACTGGTTAAAGACAGGAGATTATACATTCCTCTTGATTTAAAAAATATTAGGCTTCAGAAGCCCGGGTCAGCAGCTGTAAGCTCCATTACCGATGCCTTGGGATTTACGCAGCTTAGCGATATCTTATTTGATTCGGCGGAAGGAAGGCTCTATTTTAAAAACAGAGAGGTTGTCTTAAAGAGCATAAAGGCTAAGGGTGAGGATATCGAGCTTTCTATCGATGGAACTATTACAAATGACGACCATATAAATTGTAGTTTTAATATATTGTTGTCAGATAAGCTTTTGTCTTTAATGTCAGAATCTACCAGAAAATTCTTTTTTAAGCAGGGTGAAAATTGGTCAAAGGTTGAATTATACCTCTCAGGAGATATAAACCGCCCCGGCATAAATTTTGCTACCCCGCGTTTTAAGCTCACGGTGCGCTGATCGGCAAAAAATAATTTATGTTTATTTTAGAAATCAGTATTCATATTTCTGCGTTTATATGATATAATTACAGAGAAAGGATTATTATGAGAAAAAGTAATGCGCCAAATGGGCTTACCATGATTGAGCTTGCAATTGTAATCGCAATTCTGGCAATAGCTTTGTGCGGCTCCCTGTCACTTTTCAATTATTGTTACGATTCCATTACAAGGGCTAGGAATACAGCAGATGCTGTTACTGAGGCGCAGACCAAACTTGAACAGATACGCTCTGCTGATTATCATCGTATTGCGACGGACTATCCAGTCGGAATTGTATATCCCGTTCCCAATCTTCCCGGTGGTACATCAACCGTAGCTATAGTTTATGGCCCTATCGCGGGCACAAATTCTGAATTATTAGAGGCAGCAGTTACGGTAAGCTGGCTTGAAAAAGGGGGCGGGGCGCGCAGCCTTTCTTTAGCCACCATGATCGCGAACAGGTACTAAAGGATGCCATATTGTATGTTAAACCTATTCAGTGGCATAAAACAGAATAAGGAAGAATTACCTGCGGGGCTTGCCCCGTACGTAATTCTACTAACTAACAAAAATTGTATAACATATGTTAATATGTTTAACTTATTTAACAGTATAAAAAAGAATAAGGAAAAATTACGTACGGGGTTTACGCTTGTCGAGATGCTTGTATCTATGGTTATATTTTTAATTCTTTTGTCTGCTGTCCACATGGTCATGAGTACCGGGCAGAAGACCTTCTACTCAGGAAGTGTCTCAGTTGATATACAGCATGAATTAAGAAAACTTAAGGAATATATGGTAAAAGAGCTTATGCAGGGCAGGGAAATGAATGTAGCAATAACCAACGGAGACACCATTGATTTTTCTATTCCGTCAACGGTAGATAATGGGGGATCTATAACATGGCAGCCGATAAGATACCGGCATGAGGCTGATTTAAGGCAGGTCCTGAGAGACTCTCAAGGAAGCACAAAGGTTATCGCAAATAACATAACAACGCTTGCCTTAGCGCAGATTGTTTCGGAACCGCATTTGATAAATGTAGCGGCAACATCTGAAAAGACAGGCGTAATGGGCAGAACTATTACATATATATCCGGCTTTGATGTAAGGCTTAGGAATTAATCGCTATATAAGTAATGCGGTAAAATGAATACGAGAGGTCATGTTGTTAGGTAAAGGTCAGGAGGCCAGGATGGTAGTTAGGTTAGGCGGTTGGTGGAAAAGATTAAATCCGATAAGGACCAACTACCAAACCCAATTTTCCAAACTGGCATCTTGACCCTAACCTGGTTGCCTGACCAGGTTTGTTAACATATTATACGAGGAGAGTGTTACCGTGGACATCAGGAATAACAGAGGCGTTGTAATGATATCTGCCTATGCCGCGGTGGTTGTTTTGATGATGCTGGGTAGTGTATTCTTTTGGCGCGCTTACAATGAAAACAATCTCGCCTTAAGATACAGGCTTTCAACCGAAGCTTTATCTATCGCTGAAGCAGGCATCGAAAGAGCGATATACAATCTACAGAATGATTTTGCAAATTATCCTACGCCTAGCTGGCTGGACGGTTTCATAGACAACATACCTTGCACGCCGCCAGGCCCTCTATATACAGATATAGCATTTGGCAATGGCAGCTATAGTGTTGGTTTAACAAATGTTGGTGGCAGAATCGATCATATGCGCGTTCTTTCTACGGGCACTGTCGAAGGTATAATGAGAAACATTGAAGTATATATAAAAATGGAAGAGGTTAATATATGGAACAACGCGATCTTTGCCGGCATAGGCTCACCCGCGGGAGTATTAATAAATGGTAACGTTGATATACGCGGGTCTATTCATTTGCTGGGTGATGGATTAACCTTCGCGGACATTGCTATGGATATGAGTGGAAGCGGCCACATCGGTAACAACTATGATGGGATCCCGGCCAGTTTTTTAAACAGGCTCCCCGCGCTTGAGACGACAATTGTAGGAGGAGAAGTAGTCGAGACAATGAACGCGAAGCTAAGAGTGAAGCGCGGCAAAGTAGGCTTAAGCGGTTCAGCTCAAGTTGGAGATGAGGATGAGCCGGGGGACGTGTACAAAGAGACGGTTGATGGCGTATATGTGACTGATGGTTATGCCGGGAATCAGGGCGACACGAATATTTTTTCTGACAATGGCACTAGAAATAGATATGACCTCGGCGACAGATTAGAGCTTCCCAGTCTTTCGGATCCATTTCTGGGTTATGATTCATACATGGAATATCTAAAGGCCAATGCTTTGGTTATTGATCAGCCTGTTGATCTCGCGGTCTTAGCTAATATTAAACCTACCGCGAGTTTTTCATTCACTGACCCAGGCCCGATCCCTAAAGGCAGTATAAGCATGGATGGAAGCGGTAATCTTTTTATAGATGGCATCGTATATGTTGACGGCGGCGATGTGAATATGAGTAAAGATAAAAACTTTAAGACCATAGAATATGTAGGCCGGGGAAGTCTCGTTGTTACAGGAGACGTAAGCATGAATGTTAATCTATTGACAGCCGGCGCATATCCGGCTAACATAATTGGTGTCATGACGCCCGGTGAAATAGATTTTGGTGGAGCAAATTATGATGTTATGGGAATATTTTATGGTGAAACCCAGGTAACTTCTACGATGCAGACAGATGTTGCCGGAACGTTTGTATCTAATTCTTTTGATATGGGCCAGCAGGTACCCAAGATATTTCAAGTCCCCGAAATTGTAAGGAATCTCCCTCCCGGCACGATAGGTTCTGATTCGATATGGCTATCGGTGATAGTCGCCTGGCGCGAAGTCTGAT
>JBDRAM010000075.1:0-6633 GCA_043823785.1 Candidatus Omnitrophota bacterium | reverse complement strand
AGGTGTGCTTGTCAGTTCGTTTATTGAGAAAGCCAGCCCGGTCCCGAGCGAGCTAATAATAGGATTTAGTGATTCAGAGTCAGGCGGGTTTGTCCGTTTTGGAGAAGGGGGATGGGGGACAGACTATCGAGAAGATGACGCATGCCGCAGTTATCTGCCATATATGCCTTTTTCAGCAAAAGAGCTGATATCCGCTACAAAGATCGGAAGGACTTTTGTCTACGGTAAAGATAATTACCGCGGCAAGAGACTTCCTCTTAAGCCTGAAAAATTAGAGAGCCTTATTGAGATGCTTGTGGCATTCAAGCGCTATTATGATGAGAATGGAAAATATGATGTTTGGGATTTTGAGATAAACCCCTTTATCTGCGATAAAGACGGAGAGCTCTTTGCCTGTGATGCCAAGCTGCAATTTAGGCCCAAGAAACACCCTAAAAAAGTAAGGCTCTTACCTAAGAGTGGAATGGATAGGCTCTTTGAGCCTAACTCCATTGCAATTATCGGCGCAGTGACGGATAGCGACGCGAAAAGGGTCCATGCTAATATTCTCAATACCGTGAATAATATTAGAGAGTCGTTTGGTGAATATAGTAAGATTTATTTATACCTGACTAAAGAGTACGCTAAGCCTGGAAGGAAAACAAGCAAAGTAAAAACATACAAGGGTATTCCTTTTGTGGAAGAAATTCCTGATGATTGTGATCTATATGTAGTACTCAAACCTCCTGGAAAAGGCGGTATCGCGGCAGTGAAAGACATATTGGCTAAAGGTAAACCCGTGATCATGATAGGCGCAGGCGTCGAAGAGGTTGAAAGCGGCGCAGACCTAGCAAGGCAGCTTAAAGATGCTATCGAATCAGCAGTTGAAGGGGGATGCGTACTAGGCCCAAATTCGATGGGATTTGTAGGCCCTTATAATGCTACTTTTCCCATAACAGCAGGTGTTGAAGCTCATAAAGAAAGCAACATAGCTCTTATAGCGCAGAGCGGAGTATTTCTTTCTACAGGCATAACCAGCCTCACCCAGCGAAATACCAGGGTCCATTACGGAATATCTATCGGCAATGCTACGGATCTTAAGGCAGCGGATTATCTGGAGTATATTCTAAAATATAAGCAGCAGATAAAGGTATTGGGTATGTATCTTGAAGACTCAGGCGGAGAGCGGCTCCTTTACTGGGTAAATGAGGCTCGCAAAAGGGGAGTATCTGTGATCATCAGTAAAGGGGGAACTACCAAGCAGGGCGCTAAAGCTGCTGCTTCGCATACAGCTTCAATGGCAGGTGAGTTTAAGACTTTCAAGCAACTCTTTGAGCAGGCAGGAGCGATAGTCTTTGCGAATACTGACGATGATGATATGTGGCCGGAGACGGTCTACGCGGCAAGTTATTTCGCAAAAAAAGGATTCCCGAAGGGTAATATAGTCGCTGGGGTTAATTTAGGAGGGGTAGATGCGGTTACCATGACCGATGCGATAGAATTAAGCGAAAAGCTTGAGTCTCTAAAGCCGGATAGAAACTTGTATGAACATATTAAGAAATTAAAGCTACCAAACGATATAAAGTTTCCACTTGACGCAACTGCTGCTGCCGGAATAAAAAATATAAAGAAGTTATTAGGATTTCTTGATACATCCAAACAGAGAAAGCAATTTGATATGATCGTCTTTGCATATCTGCAATGGCTTACCGGAACCGAAGATGATAAAAAGCTAATGGAGTTTATTAAAAACAGAGGCAAGGATGCTCTCCCTCTTATATTTGCCAATAAAGATTATTCAGATGAAGGAATAGGGTTTACAGATCATATGCAAAAAAAAGGCTTTCTTGTCTTTAGTACGCCTAACAGAGCTATTCGCGCTATCAGCGCTATAATGAAAAGCCGCGCCGCTATCACAGAACCCTTATCAGCTGACGTAGGTAATCTTGTTGCGCCAAACTTTTCTTCAGCAGTATTCACAGCACCACTCCTTGACCACAGAAGAAATCCCATGGTCATAGAGGCTATAAACGCAGCCGCGTAAAAACTTTTTTCACACCATAACCTACCAATTTATAATTTCAAGATAAATAGTAGTTGCTTTGGCTTTATGAAACAATTATAATACTATACAAATACATATACTAAATATATTACATAATATAAAGAATCTATATGATAGATAAGATAATCAATTTCTTCCTGAAGCGCCACCTCCTTACAAATTTGCTTTTTATAGCGGTATTTGTAGGAGGTATTTTTTCCTGGATACAGATCCCAAAAGAAGAACTTCCGGATATTACCTTTGACCGCGTAAGCATCAGAGTAAACTATCCCGGAGCCTCTACAGAGGAAGTCGAATATTATGTGACCCGCCCGATCGAAGAAGCCCTAAGAGGCCTTGATGGTATATATAGAATTACAAGTTCAACAGGCATTGGAACTTGCGCGGTCACAGTGGAGATAGAAAGAGATTACGCGGATAAAGATGAAGTGATCGCGGATATTAGAAATTATGTGTTGGATGTAGACTTACCGGAAGATATAATTGATGATCCTAATGTCAGGGTGTTCAAGACATCGCGAAAGGCCATCATAGATGTAGGCCTTTTCCTTAAAGGTAAGAATTTATTAGATGTTGAATCGAGGCAGATGCTCCAGAGTTATTCTCTGGCACTTGAGAATAGATTATTAAGCCTGCCGGAAGTCAGCTCAGTATCCCGCTCAGGTTATCTGGATGATGAGATCCACATTAAGGTTTATCCTGAAAAGCTGATTGAATACCGGATACCTTTTAATACCGTAATAAATGAGATACAGACCAACAATGTCCGCCAACCGGCTGGGAATATAGAGAACATAAAAGAGTCCAAGGTAACGCTCTTTGGTGAGCTTAATGATATAGAGACTCTTAAAAACTTGGCGGTTCAGGGAGGCTTTGAGGGCCAGGTTATACGCTTAAATGAAATAGCTGAAGTCGTGGAAGGCCATGAAAAAACAAAAACAGTACTAAAGATAAACGGATATGAGGGGATATTTTTAAATGTAGTTAAAAGTTCCAGGGTTGGAATAATCGAGGCTGTAAAAGTAGTAAATAAAGCTGTTAAAGATTTTTCAGCCGCGAGCTTAGAAAACGGGAACATAGAAATAGTTTTGCTGGATGACGAATCTTTTGATGTCAGGAATCGGCTTTCACTCATCGGAATTAACGGCGCTATCGGTTTTATTCTTATACTTATAGCGCTATTTTTGTTTTTAGATGTGCGCTCAGGTATATGGGTTGCCGTAGGCATACCTTTTACTTTTTGTTTTACATTAATAGCCGCCCTGATAACAGGATACTCTCTGAACAATATTACGCTTGCCGCGGTTATTATCGTAATGGGCATGGTGGTTGATGACGCCATTGTGGTTTCTGAAAATATATCAAGGCTTCGGGCAAAAGGTATGAAGCTGGAAGAGTCAGCCAGAAAGGGCACAGGGTTTGTCTTTTTGCCTATAATCGCCAGCATATTGACCACATGTGTCGCTTTTGTGCCGCTTTTGTTCTTTACCGGAAGGTTTGGAGCGATGGTAAAGTTTATCCCGCTGATCATCTTCTTCATGCTGGGGGCGAGCTTGCTTGAATCCCTTCTCATATTACCGGGCCATATGACATTGCCGTTAGGCGATAGAAAAGATCTTTCTAAAAAACACTGGTTTGATAGATGCGAAAAGGCTTATGGAAAGATAATAGAGAAAATTCTTCCAAAAAAGCGGATAATCTTTATTTTTTTCATAGCTCTTTTGGTATTTGCGGGCTTTATAGCCTCTGCGAACATGAAATTTGTAATGTTTCCTGATGAGGAGACCAGATCCATAAATCTAACGGCGGAAGCGCCGCCAGGTTCTACAAGATATGAGACAGCTAAGGCCTCACAGCCGCTCGAAGATATAGTAGCGCAATATATAGGAAAAGAGGTCGTTGGTTTTAGGAATCAGATAGCAAGGACAAGAAGGGGTTCTGTGGCCCAAGAAAATAAATTGCGCATGGATATTGAAATTTTACCCAAGGAAAAGCGTAAAAAAAGCTCAGATGATCTTATATCAGAATGGAAAAATAAGTTTGAAAAAGTTGACGGTATCGGTAATATAAAATTCAGCAAAGGGTGGCATGGGCAGGATAGCTCCAGCCCTATTGAGATATTGGTAAAAGAGAACAACGATGATCTTCGCGAGACAATCAGTGATAAACTCGCTGAAGAGATGAAAAATCATCCCTCACTTAAAAATATTGAAATAGACAGGCCCATCTTAAGCCCGGAATATAGGATCAAGCTTGACCGCGATAAGATAAGGCGCTTGGCTATAAGCCCTTCAGATATCGCTAAGACGCTTAGGGCGTCGCTAGAAGGCAAGATCCTATATGATTTCGCGGGTGACGATGAAGAGGTGTATGTCAGGCTTACTACAACAGAAGACGCAAAGGACGATATTAATAAAGTTTTAGATATTCCGGTAGAAAATGAGAGCAAATACCTTGTCCCGCTTAAGGATGTAGTTTTGGTTGAAGAGGTAAGTAAGCCGGATTCCATTGAAAGAGAAGACCTGAAAAGAATAACAAGAATATACGCGGATATTAAACAGGGCACAAAGCAGACGCCTCTTGAGATCGCTGAGTATTTTGAGAGTAAGGTGTTTAGCAAGTTGACATCTAAGCACCCGACCACTATATTAGAATTCGCCGGAGAAGTAAAAGATACGCGAGAATCACAAGGTGATTTTACTCTGGCGATCATAATGGCAATAGTGTTTATCTATATCATCTTAGTGCTTCTTTTAAATTCTTTATATAGACCGCTGATTATAATGCTTTCCATACCGTTTGGCTTGGTGGGAATAATATTGGCTTTTTGGCTGCATGGGATTTCCATGTATGGGTTTTTCGCTGTGATCGGAGCGCTTGGCCTTACCGGGGTTGTGGTTAATGACGCTATTATCATGCTTGTAAAGCTTGATAAGGAATTCGATCCTTCTTTACCGCGAACCGAACTTTATAAGCAGATAGGTGATATCGCTCAAACCAGGCTTCGCGCGGTTGTGCTTACCACGCTAACAACAGTTGTGGGTATTATTCCTACAGCTTACGGCTGGGCTGGCTATGATGCGATGCTTTCCCAAATGATGCTGGCTCTCGCATGGGGGCTTCTTTTCGCTACATTTATAACCCTCATATTGATCCCATCAATATACGCGTTGACTCAGGGTGCAAAATATAGGTTAAAACATGCTTAAAAATAGTAAGAAGATATTATGCATTTTCTTTTTATGGCTGGCAGTTACTAACGCGGCTTATTCCCAGGAAGAAGCAGATAAGGCCTTAAGGCTTGAGGAATTCATTAAACAGGCTTGCCAAAAAGATACGGTTTTTCAGCAGATCCTTATAGATGGGCTGGCACTTAAGTATGAGAAGGCTCTTCAACTGCCGGCAGCGGATCTTGTAATGTCTCTTGAAGGCCAGTATGATTTTTTATATAGGCCGGATTATAATGATCCTGAAAGCAGTATTTCTCTGAGCAAGCTCTTTCCTTATACAGGTACGGAAGTGGAGGCTGGATACAGCTCCTCGCTTGCTGTAAATACACGCAGAGTCACATCTGATTTTACGGTAAAAGTTTCACAGCCGATCGCCCAAAACGCTTTTGGTAAAAATACGCGTTTATTGGAAAAAATAGTTGGCTTAGAGATCGAAGTAGCCAAACATCAGATAATCGAGGCCTATGAGGATTATCTGGCTGCCCTTACGCGGTTATATTATGATTGGTATTCAGCTTATGAAAACCTTAAAACAGGACAAAATTCATATAATGAAAATATGAAGCTGCTTGAAAATATAAAAGAGCGGGAAAAGAATAAGATAGCGCTTCCAATAGATACAAATAAGCTTACCTTACAAGTCATCGCTAAAGAGGAAAATTTAATTTCCCTAAGAAATAGTTATGAAAGTTATCTTAACTTGATTAAGGAAGCTATCAGGTATGAGGGGATCGGTGAATTTTTTCCGCAAGATTCATCCCTTTACGCAGAGCTAAAGATAATGTTTGAAAAAGACTACGAAAGATTCAAGCAGGAAAGCCGTACTTCGCAGGTGCTGTTTTCCTTAGAGAAGAAGAGCCTTATAGAAATTGATAAATACGCTGATGAGCTGCTTCCTTCGATAAACATTTTCGCGGGATATTCACTCGATGGCACACAGCACGATTTAGGCGATAAGGAAAAAATGGCTTTTGTAGGAGCGTCTTTTGACTGGCCTTTCCCGGGCCAGGTGGAGACCGCGGAATACGAGACTACAAAGATTGATTCCAAAAAAACTTTTCTTTCTTCAGAGAGCACGCGTGTCCAATTGTATACAAAATTAAAAAATATTCATATCGCTATTGAAAGAGAGAAAAAGCTTATTGGCCTCTCGGAAGATAAAATAAAACTCGCCAGATCAATAGTAAATGACGAAACAGAAAATTATTCATTAGGCAGGGCAACGCTTAATGACCTGATCGATGAGATCAATAAATTGGAAGATAATAAGTTCAGCAAAATTTCTCACCAGATACAGTTGAAAAAACTGACAATAGAATGGCTGCGTTTAAGCGATAGCCTAGTCGCGGAAAGCGATAT
>JBDRAM010000074.1:0-9722 GCA_043823785.1 Candidatus Omnitrophota bacterium | reverse complement strand
AAATACTGGCATTAGATCCCTCTCAGAAAAAAGCCGCGGATTATATTGAAAATAAGATACCAGCCAGGATGAAGAAATTACAACTCCAAAAACAGCCTAAAGAAGAACGCAAAACCGGACTCACGCAAAAACGCGAAGATGACAAAAAGCTCAAGGCAGAGCTGGAAGCTAAGGAAAAAGAAGAAAAACGCTTAGCCAAGCTTGAAGCAGAGAAACTTGAAAAAGAGCGCAAAGCCAAAGAGAAAGAAGCTAAGAAAGAAGCCGAGCTAAAGCGCAAACAAGAGCTCGATGAAAAACGCAAGAAGAGAGAGCTTGAGGAAGAACGCAAGAGAGAGCAGAAGGCCGAAGAGAAGAAGCTTAAAACAGAAACAGAAGCTAAGGAAAAAGAAGAAAAACGCTTAGCCAAGCTTGAAGCGGAGAAGCTTGAAAAAGAACGCAAAGAGGAGTTTGGAAAGCAGCGCATAGAGCAGGAGAAAAAGAAGATCGCGGAAATAGCGAAAGAAGGGCTGCTTGAGACAAAAGAGCAAAAACAGACTGTAGATGTCTTGTATAAAGATTCTGTAGATAATTACAATAAAGGCCTTTATGATAAGGCACGAAAAGGCTTTGAGCAGGTAGTAGGTATGGATAAGCGCCATAAGCAGGCAAAGCTTTATCTTGAAGAGAAGATTCCGCAGCAGGAAAATGCAATAAGCAAAGAAAAAGTCAACTCTCTTTATATTAAAGCAGTAGACTATTATAACGCGGGCAGCTACGTTCAGTCCGCAAGGACCTTTAAGGCAATTTTAAGTATCGATCCAAAACATAAAAGGGCAAAAAAATACCTGCATGAAGAGATTCCAAAGCATATAAACATTGAAAGCCTGAAAGATGAAGAACCTGTTTCAGGTAAAAAACCCAGAAGAAAGACGACTATTAAGAAAAAACAAAAACCCATTGTCAGCGAAAAAACCCGTGTCATAAAAAGGCCCAAGAAAAAGCCGTATCAGAAAAAGAAGAGTGATGAGCAGGTCTGGAAGGCGACAAGGCTGTATGAGCAGGCTTTGACTTTGTATAATAGCGGCCAATATGAACAAGCTCTGGATAAATTTAAAGAGGTAAATGAAATAAAACCAAACTTTGTTGACACTGATTTTTATTTAAAACGTATACCTCAGGATATCAAGTTTAAGAAATCAGAGTTACCGGTAAGAGAAGAGAGAGGCGTGCGCGGAGTCATTATTGAAGAACCATTGCAGGAAGACTCATCTGCGCAGGCTTCCACCGCAACCGGGACGGCTGACTGATATCTTGTTACAAGCATAAGCTAAATAAAATATATTTGGGTAAAACGTTTTATTTAATAGTTATAGCCAACCTTATCTGATCCCCTATTTTTATATATCCACAAAAATAGATTGAAAGGTTATCAGAGATGAAAAAATCACTGCTTTTGTACGGGAAAAATTCAGTTTGTGAGCGCTTGAAGGCTAACCCTGCCAGCATAAAAAAAATATACCTGCATATAAATTTCAATTCTATGGAAGTGGAAAATATGATATCAGCGCATGGTATACCCTGTGAACGATTGCCATCAGAAAAGCTATCAAAAATAAAACCTACAAAAGATATTCAGGGCATTGTCGCGGAGGTAGATAATTATGAATACATCCCATTTGACAATATACTAGAAAATAAGGGACTCACACCTATCTTTTTAGATAGGATAACCGATCCCCACAACCTAGGAGTAATTATACGCACCACAGCATGCTTTGGGAATTTTGCCTTAGTGATCCCTCGCCATGAATCCTGCGAGGTAAATGAGACGGTTTTGCATGTAGCTTCTGGCGGTGAGAACTACACCCCTGTATCCATAGTAACTAATTTATCAAACGCGATAATAAAAGCTAAGAAACACGGATACTGGATTATGGGCGCGTTGGTTGACAAAGACGCTGAGGATATAAGCGGCATAAACCTGCCGCATCCATTAGCTTTTGCGTTGGGCTCAGAGGGTTCTGGCATACGCTATGGCGTAGAAAAACAAATAGATATTAAAGCCCGCATACCGATGGATGGGGCAGAGCTCTCTTTTAATGTAAATATGGCGTGTGCTATTTTTTGTCATGAGATATCAAGAAAGCGGAGGCTAAGTAAAAGCTAATGCGAGCAAATAAGAGAAAGTCTCCAAAGAGTGTCGTGGATTTTATATCAGAAGCAGGCATGCTTAAGCGAGTAAGGCGTTCCGGATGGTCAGTGCTTGGCATAAGAGACGCGGAGAGCGTTGCGGAGCACAGTTTTAGATGCGCGGTTATTGGCTATATGCTGGCGTGTATGGAAAAAGTGCCTGCTGAAAGAGTGATCATGATGACGCTTTTTAATGATATCCATGAAGCACGCATTACAGATTTACACAAAATGGCACAACGTTATATAGATGCTTACAGCGCAGAAAACAAGGCCTTTAAGGAGCAGATAGCTCTTTTGCCGGAAAATATAAGAAAAGGGCTTGCGGATACACATACAGAATACATAGATCAGAAAACCAAAGAGAGCCTAATAGCAAGAGACGCTGATATACTAGAATGCCTTATCCAGGCCAAAGAGTACCATGCGCAAGGCTTTACCGAAGCGGTTAAGTTTATGAGGAAAGCGCCTTTGCTCCTTAAGACTGACTCCGCAAAGGAGATATGGCGTTACGCAAAGAAAAATGACATTAATGATTGGTGGGTAAATTTAAGTAATTTTAAACGATGAAGAGATATCCTCACTTACTATGAAAAATTATGACGTTGCGGTAATAGGCGCGGGCCCCGCGGGAAGCATGGCCGCGATAAGGTCAGCCCAGCTTAATAAGAAAACAGTTCTTATTGAAAAGAATAGCTTTTTAGGCAAAAAATTACTTCTTACAGGTAAAGGTAGGTGTAATCTTACGAATATATCTCCGATAGAAGACCTCGTTAAAAAATTTGGCAGTCAAGGACATTTCTTAAAGAGAGCTTTCTTTGAATTTTCCAACAGAGACCTTATTAATTTTTTTGAAACAAAAGGCCTAAAGTTAATAACAGAGAGGCAGGGGAGAGTATTTCCCGCAACAGATAAATCTTCATCGGTAGTGGCCCTGCTTTCAGATGAGTTGTTAAATAGCGGAGTAGATATCTTGTATAATACCACTCTCAAAGATATGAAAAAAGATATCTCTTCTTTCATGCTAAACTTAGACGGTAAAGGCAGCCTGGCTGTGGGAAAGATAGTTCTATCAACAGGCGGTATATCATATAAAGAGACGGGCTCAACAGGCGATGGCTTTCGCATAACAAGGAAGCTTGGCCACAAAATAACACCTTTAACCCCAGGCTTAGTTCCCTTAAGGGCGAAAGAGCCCTGGGTCAAAAAACTACAAGGCCTTACCCTTAAAAATGTTACGATAAGTTATATGGATAAAAAGAAGATCATATCTTCTGTCGGTGAAGTTGATTTTACTTTTTTTGGGATCTCAGGCGCCCTGGCTTTAGACATGAGCAGGGACATCATCTTCGCCCTTTCAAGGCAAAAAGAAGTAGATCTTACCATTGACTTAAAACCTGCGTTAAGTTTTGAGCAGATAGAAAGAAAACTGCTAAATACTTTTAAGGGTAACAACCCATCTATTAAGGTTTTATTGAAAGATATGTTACCTAACAGGCTGACAGAGACCTTTATCAAGCTATCAGGGGTAAATCCTGACAAGCGAACGAACCAGATGACTCGCGTGGAGAGGCTTTCAATAGTAAAACTGTTTAAACTATTACCGCTAACGATAAATGGGGCATTGTCAGTTGATAGTGCAATGGTAACAGCAGGTGGTATCGCAACCCAGGATATCAATCCAAGGACAATGGAATCCAGAATAGTTCCTGGTTTGTACTTTGCGGGTGAGATAATCGATGGGTGCGCGTCAAGCGGAGGCTATAATCTGCAGCAGGCTTTTTCAACAGGCTTTCTTGCCGGCAGTTAAGCAGGAATGGCGAAATAAATGAATACTTGACTTTTTCATTATTTTTGTGTAATATATACAGAGTATTTAGCAAAAATCGTTATTATATTAAGATTAAAAGCGCCTTCGATTGAATTGCTAGCAACAGTCGAAGGTTTTTAATTTCTAAAAGGAGAATTTTAAAATGGCACGTACTATGGATTTAAAGAACGTAAGAAACATCGGCATTATGGCTCATATAGATGCCGGAAAGACAACGTTGACAGAGAGGATACTCTTTTATACCGGCCGCTCTTACAAGCTCGGCGAGGTGCACGATGGTAAAGCGCAGATGGACTGGATGAAGCAGGAGCAGGAAAGAGGCATAACTATTACTTCCGCTGCTACGACCTGCCACTGGAAGGACCATAGGATCAATATAATCGATACCCCGGGACACGTTGATTTTACCGTAGAGGTTGAGCGAAGCCTAAGAATACTTGATGGAGCTGTAGCTGTTTTCTGCGCTGTAGGCGGCGTAGAGCCGCAGTCTGAAACCGTTTGGAGGCAGTCAAATAAGTACGAGGTCCCCAAACTTGCTTTTATCAATAAGATGGATCGCGTAGGGGCGGACTTTTTTGGGGTTATCAAAGCGATCGAGGATGAGCTCGGCGCGAGTGTTATACCTCTACAGATACCTATAGGCGCTGAAGATAATTTCAAAGGTATCATAGACTTGATGGAGATGAAAGCATACATATACGAAAACGATTCATTAGGAAAAAATTTTAGCATAGAAGAGATACCTGAAGAATTGAAAGAGACAGCTACTAAGTATCGCCACATTATGGTTGAAAAAGCAGCTGAGCTCTCCGATAATCTTACCGAAAAGTACCTGGAATCAGAGGATTCGATAACAAAGGAAGACCTCATGGATGCCATAAGGACAGCCACTATAAATAATAAGATTGTTCCGGCACTATGCGGCTCGGCATTTAAAAACAAGGGCGTTCAGAAGCTTCTTGATGCTGTAAATTCCTATCTTCCGTCACCGGTTGACCAGCCCGCGACAGAGGGACACCACCCTGACGACCTTGAAAAAATAATTTACCGCAAGCATGATGATAGTGAACCCTTTTCCGCGCTCGCGTTTAAAGTCCAGTCAGACCCGCATATGGGAAAGCTTGTATATTTCAGAGTATACTCAGGCTCAATGTCAGCAGGTTCCTATGTATATAATGCTACAAGAGGAAGAAAAGAGAGGGTAGGGCGCATCCTGCAGATGCATGCCAACGAGAGAGAACTAAAGGATGATATATACTGTGGTGACATAGCTGCCGCGATCGGCTTAGAGTACACAAAGACAGGCGATACCCTGTGCATCGAAGATAACCCTATTATACTGGAAAAGATGGAGTTTCCAACACCTGTTATGTCTCTTAGCATAAAGATAAATAAGCGCACGGAGCAGGATAAGCTTATCAAGGGCCTTTTGAGGCTTGCTGAAGAAGACCCTACCTTTATAGTAGAGACGGATAAGGAGACAGATGAGATCATACTATCCGGAATGGGCGAGCTTCACCTTGAAATAATAGTTGACAGGCTAAAGCATGAGTTTAAGGTTGATGCTGAGGCAGGTAAACCCAAAGTAGCGTATCGTGAAACAATATTAAAAAATGGTTCCCTTGATTACAAACACTCAAAACAGACTGGCGGCCGCGGTCAATACGCGCATGTCGAGCTGGAGATAGCACCTACCAAGCCTGGTGCTGGTTTTGAGTTTGATAACAAGATAAAAGGCGGAAGCATACCAAAAGAGTATATACCGGCTGTTGAAAAAGGCATAATAGAGGTTATGAAGCGCGGCGTATATGCCGGGTTTCCGATCGTGGACGTATGCGTAACGCTGGTTGATGGTTCATACCATGAGGTTGATTCTTCTGAGATGGCTTTCAAGATCGCCGGAGGGGAATGTTTCAAGAGAGCATTTTTAAAATGCGTGCCTGTCCTTCTTGAGCCCCAGATGTCACTTGAAATAACTACCCCGGAAGAGTATGTCGGAAATATAGTAGGCGATGTATGCTCACGCAGGGGCAAGATCTTGGGAATGGAAGTCAAGGTTAAGCAGCAGATAGTATCTGCGGAAGTTCCTTTAGCCGAAATGTTCGGTTATACTACCGCCTTACGCACTTTGAGCAGTGGGCGCGCTGTGTCCTCAATGCATTTTGAGAAGTATACAAAAGTACCGGTAGACATAACAGAGAAGGTTCTCGAGGAAGTTGCGGCAGAAAAAGAGCAAAAGTAATAAAACGCTGCTTTTTTTTGTTGTAGTTATTGTGTAATATCAGTATAATGGTGCGTATGAAAATAGCAAAGCCTATAATAGTCTTTGACCTTGAAACCACGGGAACATGGGTCGGTAAAGACAAGATAGTAGAGATCGGCATGATAAAGCTTATGCCGGATGGAACAAAGCAGGAGTACCTAAAGCGCTTAAATCCCGGCATTAAGATACCTCCTAGTGTAATCCGCATCATAAACATCACAGACGATGATGTCAAGAATGAGCCCCCCTTTAAAGATATTGCCAAAGAGGTCCTTGAGTTTATAGGTGATTGCGATCTTGGCGGATTCAATATCCAGCGTTTTGACATACCCATACTTGAGCGCGAATTTGTGGAGGCAGGCTATAGCTTTCACTGGCAAAACCGTGATATCTATGATGCCCAAAAGATATACCACCTCCATGAGAAAAGAGACTTAACAGCCGCCTATCAGTTTTATTGCAAAAAAGAGCTTTATGGCGCGCATTCTGCCTTAGCGGATGCAGCAGCAACAATTGATATATTGGATGCTCAGATTGACAAGTATGGATCTCAGGAACAGGGCATGGAATCCCTAAAAGATTTTGAATACGAGCTTTCGAGTAACTATTTTGACAAAGAGAGAAAATTCTGCTGGTGGAATGGCGAACTATACCCTACATTTGGTAAATACGGCAGAAAAAAACATATTAAAGATATTGTTAAAAATGACCGGGAATACCTGGTTTGGATACTCTCAAAGGATTTCAGCGACGACATTAAAGTATTGATCGAAAAAGCCTTGAGCGGTGAATTTCCATCACAGCGTTAGCTAAAAAAGGAGGTAGGGCGAAATGGTAAAGATTATTGTTCTGTTTTTGTGTTTAAGCTTTTTAACAATAAACGTATATGGACAGGAAGAATCTATGAATGATAGAATAGTTATTTTTGAAACAACGCAAGGCAATGTAGAGCTGAAGCTTTTTGAAGATATAGCGCCTAAGGCGTGCGAAAATTTCATAAGCCTGATAAAAAAGGGCTACTATGACGGCATAATATTCCATAGAGTTATCAAGAAATTCATGGTCCAGGGAGGAGACCCTACCGGAACAGGCAGAGGCGGTGAATCCATATGGGGGCGCCCCTTTAAGGATGAGTTTGATCAAAGCGTGGGTTTTGATAAACCCGGCATACTTGCTATGGCAAACTCCGGGCCCGGCACAAATGGAAGTCAGTTTTTTATAACAACAGCTCCAACCCCATGGTTAAATATGAAACATACTATTTTTGGTGAGGTTGTTTCTGGTTATGAAAATGTTGAAAAAATAGAAAATCAACCTACTGGCCCGCAAGATAAGCCGCTATCCGAACAGAAAATTATAAAGGCTTATTTAAAATAGAAGTTTGATATTCACCTCCCCTTGGTATAATTGTTACCAGAGACAGCTATGTCACTTAAAATTGACTACAGAAATGAGCTGAATTCCGCCCAGCTTGAAGCGGCGCAGTTTACTGATGGCCCCTGCCTTGTTATCGCGGGAGCAGGAAGCGGCAAGACCCGCATTCTTGTTTATCGCGTTGCCCATCTGGTTGAGCAGGGCATAGACCCTAAAAACATACTTCTTCTTACCTTTACGCGCAAAGCGGCGCAGGAGATGCTTTTACGCGCAAGCGATGTACTCGATAAGCGCTGCAGCGCGGTTTCCGGCGGGACTTTCCACAGTTTTGCTAACATGGTCTTAAGAAGATATGCTTCACGGCTCAGGCTTTCACCTAATTTTAGCATCATGGATCAGGCGGATGCTGAAAATACAGTAAAGCATGTTTCCGCGGAACTCGGGTTTTTGAAAATAAGCAGGAATTTTCCAAAAAAGAAAGCCCTCCTTAGTATCATATCAAAAAGCGTTAATAAATCGCAGGATTTAGAACTTGTTATCGATGCTGAATATCCTCATTTTCTCATATATGCTGATGAGATAGAGAAGATAAGGAGCAGGTATGTAGAATACAAGCTGCAAAAATACCTTCTTGATTATGACGATCTGCTGGTATACTTAAAAGAACTTTTAACAGCGCACGAAGATATAAGGCATGAGCTCTCTGACAGATATAAATATATTATGGTGGATGAGTATCAAGATACCAACAAGCTTCAGGCGGACATCCTTAAACTTTTGCTTGAAAAGCACAATAATATAATGGTTGTGGGAGATGACTCTCAAAGCATCTATTCGTTCAGGGGAGCTGATTTCAGAAATATAATAGATTTCCCAAAGCAATTTAGAAATACAAGGATCATAACCCTTGAAGAAAATTATAGGTCAGTACAGCCTATCCTGGACCTTACAAACAGGGTTATAAGCGAGGCTGCCGAAAAGTTCAATAAAAATCTTTTTTCAAGCAGAAAATCCGGTAACCACCCTGTTTATATTGACGCGGAAAACGAAAATGACCAGTCCGGCCAGATCATGCAGAAACTTATAGAGCTAACTGCCTCTGGCATTAAGCTTGGTGATATAGCTGTACTATTTCGTGCCGGATGGCACTCGAATGACCTTGAGATAGAACTTGCGAAAAACAATATACCATTTGTTAAATATGGAGGCCAGAAGTTTATCGAGTCGGCACACATAAAAGATCTGGTATCACATATGCGCATCGCGTACAACAGATTTGATGAGATAAGCTGGCGCAGGGCGCTGCTTCTCATGCGCGGCGTGGGCGCCAAGACTGCAGAGCGCTTGATCGAGAAATTGGCTTCAAACGAGAAAAATATACCATTAGATGATAAGCTTATGAAAAAATCTCCTGACATACAACGGCTAAAAACCATACTAAATGATATTGATCCTGAATGTCAGACTCCGCTTGAGGTATTTAAAGCCTTCGCCAGGTATTATGAGCCTATATTCAAAGAAAGATACGATGATTTTCATAAGCGCCAGAGCGACCTTGAGTCCCTTGAGAACATAGCCGCGCGCTATAGTAATCTTGAGGAATTTCTTACAGATATGTCGCTTGAACCCCCTGAAAAGAGTATTGTAAAAGCAGGTATGGTTGGAAACAATAAAGATTCTCTTGTACTTTCTACGGTCCATTCCGCCAAAGGGCTTGAATGGCATACTGTGTTTATTATATATGTCGCAGAGGGGCACATGCCTTCATATCAGTCTTTCAATGATGAAAATTCTATAGAAGAGGAACGAAGGCTCCTCTATGTCGCGATGACACGCGCCAAGGAAAATCTTTATATGCTGAGGCCCCTTATGGAGCGTTCCCCGCGCAGTTATAACGTAAACAATGGCTCAATATTTACCAGTATATCACGTTTTTTGAACGGATTTTTTTAACAGTATAGGAAATTATATCTTTACCCCGACTCATATGATGTGGGTAAATTCTCTACGATAATTTACCCACATTCGTCGGGGTCTGCGGAAAATCTGCTAAAGCCTCTGCCCGAAGGGCAGATTTTCCTTGAC
>JBDRAM010000073.1:0-7216 GCA_043823785.1 Candidatus Omnitrophota bacterium | reverse complement strand
GGAGCTGTTTGCGTTTTGGGGATTGTTTGATTTAGATATTACGGCAAAAGGTGATCTAAACGTAGGAATTCATCATACTAACGAGGACATTGGTATTGAGCTGGGTAAGGCTTTCAAAAAGGCCTTAGGTGAAAAAGAAGGCATAAGGAGAATTAGTTCTGTGTCAGTGCCGATGGAAGAAGTAGTTGCTAAAGTTGTGCTGGACATTAGCGGCAGAGGTTCGTATAAATTCGGAACTGGTAAGTACGGAGACGCTCCCCAGCCGCAGGAAGGATATAGCCTTAGTGATGCAGAGCATTTTTTCGAAGCATTTTCTAAAAGCTTAGGCACGAACCTTATTATAACTATAGATCCTTTGGTCAACGATTTACATACTACTTTAGAGCCTGTATTTAAAGCTCTTGGCATAGCTTTAGATGAAGCTACTCAGATAGACCCGCGCCGAAAGGGTGTTTCATCAAGCAAAGGAGTAATCGACTAATATGATTATAGTCATTGATTATGGTATGGGTAACTTATCATCTGTTACCAACGCCATAAAGCTATATACAGAAGATGTAAAGATAAGCTCTGAGCCAAAAGATATAAAGAATGCGGCCAAGATAGTATTGCCTGGGGTAGGCGCTTTTAAAGATGCCTACGCGGAATTAAAAAAACGCGGGCTCATTAAACCGATAAAAGATTTTATAGATTCCGGCAAGCCTTTCTTAGGCATATGTCTCGGGCTTCAACTTCTTTTTACAAAAAGTTATGAAGACGGTATGCATAGCGGGCTTGGTATTATAAAGGGTAAAGTCGTGCCTTTCGCAAAAGGTAAAGGGCTTAAGATCCCGCACATGGGCTGGAATTCAATTGACAGTTCGCAGAAAAGCAAAAAAATGCCTAAGCTTAAGATGTGTCCGCTGCTTAAAGGAGTAAAAGATGGTTCATATATGTATTTTGTGCATTCATATTATGCTGTTCCGGCTGATGATAGCGTAGTTGCCGCGACAACTGATTATGGTAATAAGTTCTGCTCTTTTCTATGGAAAGATAATATATACGCTATGCAGTTTCACCCTGAAAAGAGCCAGGATGCGGGGCTTAATATAATAAAAAACTTCGTGAGGTTGAAAAGATGATAATAATACCCGCAATAGACATAAGGGCAAAAAAAGTCGTTAGGCTTCTTCGGGGAGATTTTGCCAAGGAGACCATATATTCCGATGACCCCGCTGAAGTCGCGAAGCAGTGGCAGGCTAAGGGCGCGAAACTTCTGCATATTGTCGATCTGGACGGCGCGTATTTCGGCGAGCCTAAAAATTTGGATGTTATTGAAAGCATAAAGAAGGCGGTCAGTATACCTATAGAGGTAGGCGGGGGCTTGAGAGACGATGAGTCTGTCGATAGAGCTCTTTCCGCGGGTGCTTGCAGGGCTATAATAGGTACCCGCGCTTATTTGGATGAAGATTTCATCGTAAGGCTAATAGGAAAATATAAGGAAAAGATAGCTGTAAGTATCGACGCTGAAGGCAAAGAGGTGGTTGCTAAAGGATGGAGATCAAGGACGCTTCTGACCGCGCCTGAGCTCGCGAAGAAGATGGAATCTTTGGGCGTTAAGACGATAATCTATACGAATGTATTAAGAGATGGGACCCTTGAGAGCCCTCAGCTTGATCTCGCGGAAGAGATGCTTGATGCCGTGAAGACAGATATTATCATAGCAGGAGGGGTATCTTCATTAAAAGATATAGAAGATATTAAAGCATTAGGCAAGCCTAATCTTTACGGTGTAATAGTGGGCAAGGCATTATATGAGGGCAAGCTTGACCTGAAAAAAGCTATTCAGGTAATAGAGGGAGTTTAAAAGTTGCTTACTAAAAGAATTATACCATGCCTTGATGTAAAGCATGGCAGAGTAGTAAAAGGTGTGAAATTCCTTAATCTTAGAGACGCTGGAGACCCGGCTGATATTGCCGAAGCTTATGACAGAGAAGGCGCGGATGAGATAGTATTTCTTGATATCGCGGCCAGCCATGAAGGCAGGGACACCATGGTCGACGTAGTAAAGCGCACGGCAAAGAAGGTTTTTATGCCGCTTACGGTAGGCGGCGGCATATCTCATATAGATAATATAGAAACACTGCTTAAGGCCGGCGCGGATAAGGTATCTATAAATACTTTTGCGGTCAAGAACCCTAAATTTATTAAAGAAGCGTCAAGGCGTTTTGGCACCCAGTGTATCGTAGTAGCCATAGACGCGAAAAAGGCAGGCCGGAGCTGGCAGGTCTTTACTCATGGCGGGAGAAGGCCTACAGAAAAGGATGCTGTACGATGGGCCAAAGAGGTTACTAAACTTGGCGCGGGTGAGATACTTTTGACAAGCATGGATTGCGACGGGACAAAAGACGGATATGATATAGAGTTGACACGCGCTGTATCTGAAGCTGTTACCATCCCAGTCATCGCTTCAGGTGGCGCCGGAAATTTAAAACATCTTTTCGAAGCGCTTAAAGATGGAAAGGCGGATGCTGTGCTGGCAGCAAGCATATTTCATTTTAGGGAATATACTATTAAGGATGCCAAAAGTTTTTTAGAAAAAAAAGGGGTTAAGGTGAGAATATGAGCTGGATAGGTGGATTGAAATTTGATAAAAACGGGCTCATACCTGCTATAGCGCAGGATTATAAGAGCAATGAGGTGTTGATGGCAGCCTATATGAATAAGGAAGCCGTAAAAAAGACAGTAAAGACAAAAAAATGCTTTTTTTACAGCCGCTCAAGAAAAAAACTATGGCTTAAAGGCGAGACATCAGGGCACATACAGCGCGTAAAAAGTATTTTTATTGACTGCGATAAAGACTGCCTTCTTATTAAAATAGACCAGGCAGGCGGTGCTTGCCACGCGGGCTACAGGAGCTGTTTTTATCGTAAGGTCCAGGGCGCGGGCTTTAAAACAGTCGGCAAAAAGGTATTTGATCCGAGCAAAGTATATTAGCGTACAGCATACAGGATACAGCAAAACCGAACCCTGAATCCTGAGAGATGTTCTCAAGAAAGGTGGAAAAGAATGTATTATCCTACAGAGAAGGAATTTATAAAAAAATCTAAAAAGGGAAATCTTATACCTGTATATAAGGAGATATATGCTGATTTTGAGACCCCTCTTTCCGCATTTGTGAAGATAGACGATAAGAAGAATTCATACTTGCTTGAGTCTGTTGAAGGAGAAGAGAGGATAGGAAGATACTCTTTTTTAGGAAGCAGGCCATCGGTAATAATAGAGTCAAAGGCAGGCTTACTTACCATAACAAGCAAGGATAAAAAGCAGTCCATAAGCAAAAGAGTGGACAATCCGCTTGATGAGATAGAGAAGTTTATGAAGAATTTTAAATTTGTGCCTGCGGAAGGCCTGCCTCTTTTTTGCGGAGGCCTTGTAGGGTATATAGGATACGATGCTATAAGGTTTATTGAGGATATTCCTGATAACTGCAAAGACGACTTAAATGTGCCTGATATAAAACTTTTACTTACTGATACCATTTTAATCTTTGATCGTGTAAAACATAGCATAAAGATAGTCTCAAACGCGCACCTTAAAGATAAGTCTGCGAAAGAGGCAAAGAGGGCCTACCAGGAAGCAGTCAAAAATATAGACGGAATAATAAGAATGCTTAGGACGCCCCTTAAGGGGTTTATGCCGCACCTTGAGGATGTTGTCTACTCAAAGACAGCTGGCAGCAAGAAGCAAAGGATTCTTAAGTCGAATGTCAAAAAAAGTGAATTTAAAAGAGCGGTCATAAAGGCAAAGGAGTATATAAAGGCAGGGGATATCATACAGGCTGTTCTTTCCCAAAGATTTGTAGCGGATTACAAAGGAGATCCCTTAAGCGTATATAGGGCCCTGCGCACTATAAATCCTTCCCCATATATGTTCTTTCTTTCATTCGGCGACCTTAAGCTCATAGGTTCTTCCCCCGAGATAATGGTAAGATGCGAGGATGGTATTGCCGAAATAAGGCCTATAGCAGGCACGAGGCCCCGCGGCAGAGACGATAAAGAAGACAAAAAGCTTGAGCATGAACTTTTAAAGGATCCCAAAGAGCGCGCGGAGCATCTTATGCTTGTAGACTTAGGAAGAAATGACCTTGGCCGCGCTTGCTTGCCCGGCACTGTAAAGGTATCAGAGTTTATGGCCATAGAAAGGTATTCCCATGTTATGCACATAGTAAGCGACTGCGTGGGAAAACTCGCCCCCAAAAACAATGTACATAAACTTCTTAAAGCATCTTTCCCGGCAGGGACAGTGGCTGGCGCGCCGAAGATACGGGCCATGGAGATAATAGATGAGCTTGAAACGACTAAAAGAGGCCCATACGCAGGCTGTGTCGGTTATTTCTCATTTTCCGGAAACCTCGATACGTGTATTACCATAAGAACCATACTTTTAAAGGATTATAAAGCATATGTGCAGGCCGGTGCCGGGATAGTAGCTGATTCAAAGCCTGAGAGCGAATACCAAGAGACGGTCAATAAGGCTATGGGCATGTTTAAAGCCATTGCCATGGCAAAAGCCATGGAATAGTCGGGTCTAGGCCCTAGGGCGTAGGTCGCAGGGCAATAGGAGAAAAGAGATGATATTGTTGATAGATAATTATGATTCTTTTACGTATAATCTGGTCCAATACTTCGCTGAGATAGGGGCAAGGTTGAAGATATTCAGAAATGATAAGATAAGCCTGCGGGATATTAAAAAAATAGATCCAAGCCATATAGTTATTTCTCCCGGCCCGGGAAGGCCCAAGGACGCAGGCATATCCCGCGATCTGATAAAAGAATTTTCAGGCAAGGTCCCTATTCTTGGTGTATGCCTGGGGCATCAGTGCGTTGGAGAGGTCTTTGGCGGTAAGGTGGTCAGGGCGGGCAGGCTTATGCACGGTAAGATATCAAACGTTTATCATAACGGAGAGACTATATTTAAGGGCGTTAAAAATCCTTTTGAGGCAACAAGATACCATTCCCTGATAGTAAAGAGAGAAAACCTTCCTAAGTGCCTTGAGATAACAGCAGAGACAAAAGAGAAGGAGATCATGGGGATAAAGCATAAAAAACTCCCTGTCTGGGGGGTGCAGTTTCACCCGGAATCTATATTGACAAAAGAAGGCAAGAAGATACTTAAGAATTTTATGATGATCAAGAGAGGATATCTGATTGCAAAGATTAAAAAATAGATTACAGCGATTGATGCTTTAATCTCCGTAATCTTTTTTAATCACTGTAATCAGGTATAATCTCTTAATTATACATGATGATTATACCAGGATAAGACATGATAAAGGAAGCCATAAAGAAAGTTGCCGGAGGTGAAGATCTTACTTTTTCTGAAATGGAAAAGGCGTTTACTGAGATCATGGCTGGCGCAGCGGAGCCTGCTCAGATAAGCGCTTTTATAACCGCTCTTAGCATGAAGACAGAGACAGCCCAGGAGATAACATCTGCCGCAAAGGTCATGAGAAGATTCGCTTACAGCATAAAGGTGCGCGAGGCAAGAGAACCTGTTCTTGATACATGCGGAACCGGAGGAAGCGGAGCAGATACCTTTAATATATCAACAGCATCGGCATTGGCAGCCGCGGGCTGCGGAGTCAAGGTCGCGAAGCATGGCAACCGTTCTGCTTCAAGCCGTTGCGGAAGCGCTGATGTTCTTGAGAAGTTAGGTGTAAATATAGCGCTTAAACCGAAAGATGTTGAAAAATGCGTTAAAAAAATAGGGATAGGTTTTATGTTCGCGCCGCTTTTTCACAGCGCAATGAAGCACGCGGCCGGAGTGCGAAGATCTATAGGCATAAGGACCATATTTAATATTCTGGGGCCACTATCAAATCCGGCAAATGCCACATGCCAGGTACTTGGTGTGTTTGACAGAAAACTCACAGGCGTGATGGCGAGGGTGCTGGGTGATCTTGGAATAAGAAGGGCTTTCGTTGTGCATGGCCTTGAAAAGCTGGATGAGATATCCATAGCAGGCCCTACCCAGGTATCTGAGCTTAAAAATAAGAGAGTAAGCACATACTTAATAACACCGGAAAAATTTGGCATAAAGAGAGCCAGGTTAAAAGATATAAAAGGCGCGGACGCTGACACGAACGCAAAGATCATACTATCTGTTTTAAAAGGCGCCAAGGGCGCGTGCAGGAACGCGGTACTCCTTAATTGCGCGTATGGTTTGGTAGCTGCCTCAAAAGCGAAAGATATCAAGGCGGGGATCAGGCTTGCCGAGATATCGATAGATTCCGGCGCGGCGCTGGATAAGCTTGAGAAATTAATAAAATATACAAACCAATAACCCGCTTGCTGCCTAACCTGGCTACAAGCGGAAGGTATTAAATCATGATATTATCCGAGATCATAGAGGAGAAGAGGCGAAGCATACAGGAGTCTAAGGAGCTTCTTTCTCTTGAGGATATAAAGCGTGAGGCTTCCCTAAAAAAGATCCAGAGGCGTAATTTTAAGCATGCTATAAGTAATCAGCATGATGTAAATATTATAGCGGAAATAAAAAGGGCTTCACCCACAAGGGGGCTTATTAGAAAAGATTTTAATCCCGCGCACATAGCGGAGGAATATCAGATAAACGGCGCGTGCGCTATATCTGTCTTGACAGAACAGAAGTATTTTCAGGGCAAGCTGGAATACATCAAGATGGTAAAAGAGGTATCCTCTCTCCCCGTTTTAAGGAAAGACTTTATAGTTGATGAATATCAGGTATATGAGTCAGCGCTGGCAGGCTCTGATGCCATACTTCTTATCGCGGACATTCTTACCAAAGAGAATATCAGAGAATTTTCCCATCTTGCGAAATCGTTTAATATGTCTATTCTTTGTGAAGTCCATAACGAGGAGGACCTAGAGAAAGCGATATCAGCAAAGGCGGATATCATAGGTATAAATAATAGAGACCTTCATACGTTCAAATTAAGCATAGATACCACGCAGAATCTTATGGGCCTGGTGCCAAAGGGAAAGATAGTTGTAAGTGAAAGCGGTATAAGGTCACGCTCAGACATACTTTTTTTAAAAAGTTTAGGCATAAACGCGGTTTTAATAGGAGAGGTATTTATGGATGCCGAAGATATAGGAGCTAAGGTGAAAGAGTTTATAGGAAGGTAGGATATGCCTAAAGTCAAGATATGCGGTATTACAAATTTAGGCGATGCTATAGTAACAGAAATAGCCGG
>JBDRAM010000072.1:0-2170 GCA_043823785.1 Candidatus Omnitrophota bacterium | reverse complement strand
CTTTGCCCGCTTTATCGCTGCTAACTTTACCGCGGAATTGATAAGCACGCTAAGAAGCTCTTTATCGCTTAAACTATTTATCTCATCCACAGCTATAAATATCGAGTTATCTCTTATCGATACACCTGCCCTTATACCATTGGAATAGTCATTGCCGGAGACAGCCAGATTTAAAATAGCTGCGTTTTTAAGCACATCGTATAAATTAATATCGCCTAACTCTTCAGGGAGCGCGACGCTTATACCCTTAAGCAGTTCTGTCATCTCATAGGCCCTGGCAAAATCAAAAGCCTCTGCCTTCTGCCAGCCATCTAAGCTGCCTGCTAACGAGAGACCTTCCTTTTTACTCACCGCGTTGCGGATAGCTGTCGTGTCAGGCCCAAATTCGATAAGCGAGCTTGCGTCAAGATATACTACGCTTCCTGCTGAAGAAGATTTAGTATCATTGCCGGCTAGTACCGGTTCGGGCAATAATACATTACCCTTAAGCGTCTCCACTAATGTAGATTTGTATTTAGCTATGTCTTCCACGACCTTTGTCGGGATAAACCTCTTATCGCGGTCTACCTCAAGCCAGACAACCCTTCCCTCTTTTCCTGCTACTGCCGTGAGGTCCCCAAGACACTGTTCCGGTTTAAATAAAATATATTCTGCTCCCGCGACAGGAGATACGAGCTCCTCAGTGTCAAGTATATGCGGCACAGGAACTTTTCTATCGATCATTTCTACAAAATCGCTGTTTCGTCTGAATCCTATATCATAAGTTTTGGGTAAGCCGTATAGATCCAATAGTCCGTCAACCGAGAATACATAGCTTGCGGTATTAAAATGTTTATAGCCTTCCGTTGGAAAATTAGAAGGCCATGCCCCACCTTCTATAAGCCTTATATAAGGTGCCTGGCCTGGCTCTTTGACTTCTGTAGGTAAGCCTCCTATTTCTCCTCTGTTCTCTCCTATCTCTACAAGCATAACAGGAAGGGGCCCGCCATCTTTCCTCGCTTCCTCGCATGCTTTGTCGAACTTGGCTATTATCGCAGGCTCTATAATACTCCCAGGGAGGTTGTTCATGTTAGCGTGAAGTATATACTTTACGCCGTCTCTCTTAAGCCGCGATAGGACTCTGTCTATAACAGCGCTTCTTATAAATCCAAAGTGCCCTGGCGGGTATATAGCATCTGTTCCGTCTCCAAACGTGAGAAAATCACCGGCAAAAAGTTTTTCATACTCGATGCCTTTGGCAAGCGCACGTGTCTTCTCTTCGCCTTCCTTTGATTTTTGGTCTTGTAGATATTGATCCAACCAGTCCTCAGAAGGTATAATATATTTTGTTACACCCTGATTTACCAGTATTATATCGCTCTCATCCAGTCCGTAATATCTGTTCTTTTTTAGAATATTCCTTATCTTATCGTGCGAATTAAAGCTCGTCTGTATGATAATAGGCATCTTTTTTGCTCCGTACTTTTTCATAGCGCTTCTTATTATGCCTATCTTCCAGGCCAAAAAAGACCGTGGGTGCTCATCCACGCCTTCTATTATAAACGGATAATCCGCTACCATGACACCGCCTGAACGCTTGGACATGCCTCCAGCTGAAAAACCGCTTGCTATAGCTCCGGCTTTTATGAGCTCCTCACCCATGGCTTTTAGCTTAGCATAATCTTCGCTTGCTACAGAAGGCAGCTTCTGTGCGTATCCTGGCTTCGGAGGACTTAGCTCGCCCTTTACCTTAAAGTCTGCGGGGGTAGCTCCCATCCCTATCTCATTCGTGTATCTTTCATAGCGCGCGGGGTCAGAGCCATACTTTACCACTTTTCTAAATCTTAAGTTAGCGGCCTGCTCTTTTAATAAATAATCGTGATGTCTGATAAATGCCAAAGCGCGCTCTGCGTTCCTCTGCCTCCAGACAGGCATAACTACCTCTGCAGCATAATCAGGCCGGGTCGCTATTAAATATATTACGTCTTGATTATTCTTAAAATCCGCGTAACCATTTAATATAAAATCTATCAGTTTTTTTACGGCTTTTACAGTAAACGTACCGTTTCTGTCTATATAAATATCTCCATGCCTCTCTATCTCATCCGCAAGCTTTATAAGTTCAATGCTTAAGGATTGGAACCAGTCAGCCAGTATAAGATTCTTTATATTTTCTCTTGCAAACTCTCCT
>JBDRAM010000071.1:0-15040 GCA_043823785.1 Candidatus Omnitrophota bacterium | reverse complement strand
TCCGCCAGGCCTCTTTTATTCAGGCACATGGTTATTGCTGATGTAAGGGTTGTCTTACCATGATCTACGTGACCTATGGTACCAATATTAACATGCGGCTTTGTCCTTACGAATTTTTCCTTTGCCATTTTTGTTCTCCTTGTTCTTATATATCATTTATTGCTGACTTATAATTAATATCTATAATTAGAATGCAGATATCTTATCTGATAAAAATTTCGGGACCTCATCATAAAAAGCTGGCTGCATTATGTAAGTGCCCCTGCCCTGCGTAAGGCTTCTTAATGCTGTCGCGTAGCCGAAGGTCTCTGCCAGCGGCACATGCCCTCTTACCGCTTTGATATTGCCTCTTGGTTTTATAGATCCTATCTTTCCTCTTCTCGAATTAAAATCAGCTATGATGTCTCCTAAGAAATCCTCAGGCACTGTAATCTCAATATCCATAATTGGTTCAAGCAGCACAGAAGAACCTTTTCTGAGCGCGTCGTTTAAACACATAGAAGCAGCTGTTTTAAACGCCAATTCCGATGAATCAACCTCATGATGTGAGCCATCTATAAGCTTAACGTATATATCAGTAACAGGATATCCTGCCAGCACACCGTTTCTCGCGCTATCCATAACACCTTCTTTAACTGAAGGTATGTACTCTTTAGGTACGGAGCCACTCTTTATCCTGCTTACAAAAACAACTCCAGTGCCCCTTTCTCCCGGTTCCACATCAAATACAACATGTCCGTATTGTCCATGCCCGCCTGTCTGCTGCACAAACTTTCCTACTGATGTAGCACGGTTCCTCATAGTCTCCTTATAGGCAACTTCCGGCTTTCCGGTGTTTGCCTTAAGGTTAAATTCCCTATCCATCCTGTCAACCAAAACTTCTAAATGAAGCTCGCCCATGCCGGCAATTATAGTCTGTCCTGTTTCATTATTATATTCAACCCTGAAGGACGGGTCTTCCTCTTTGAGCTTATTCAGAACTAAGCCCAACTTATCCTGATCCTGCTGAGATTTGGGTTCAATCGCCATGAAAAGTACAGGTTCCGGAAAATGTATCCTTTCCAATATTATAGGGTGTTTTTCATCACAGATAGTATCTCCTGTCCGTGTCTCTTTTAAACCTACAGCTGCGGCAATGTCGCCTGCAGAAACCATATCGATTATCTCCTGCTTATTCGCGTGCATCTTTACTATCTTACCTATTCGCTCCTTTGTATTCTTTGTTGCATTATACATATACGAACCTGATGTGAATGTTCCTGAATATACTCTGAAATAAGTTAGCTTTCCCACATAAGGATCTGAAACTATTTTAAACGCCAACGCGGAAAATGGTGCATTATCTTCCGATCTTCTCTTCTGTATTGACTGATCCCTTGGATCAACCCCTTCTATCGCAGTCACATCCTGTGGCGAAGGCAGATAATCGCAAACAGCGTCCAAAAGCAGCTGTATGCCTTTATTCTTCAATGAAGAGCCGCAGAAGACTGGCGTAAACTTTAATTCCAAGACTCCTCGTCTTATGGCGCTTTTAATATCAGCTTCTTTTATATTTTCTTCACCCTGCAGATACTTATCCATAATATTCTCATCTATATCAGCAGCTGCCTCAATCAGCTTATGCCTGTACTCCTGTGCTATATTTAAATATTCATCCGGAATATCCTGAGTCTCATATTCTCTTCCATCCTGATCCTTGTATATAACGGCCTTGTTTATAACAAGGTCTATCATCCCTTTAAAATCCGCTTCTTTACCCAGGGGAAGCTGCATAGCAACAGGATTTGTGCCAAGATAATCTTTCATCTGTTTTAGAACCGCAAAAAAATCAGATCCTACGCGATCCATCTTATTGACATACGCGATCCGCGGAACCTTATATCTGTCTGCCTGCCTCCAAACGGTCTCACTCTGCGGCTCAACGCCGCCAACACCGCAAAATACAACAATGCCGCCATCGAGCACCCTTAAAGCTCTTTCTACCTCTACAGTAAAATCAACATGGCCTGGGGTATCTATAATGTTTATGCTGATATCCCTCCATGAACATGCGGTGCTTGCCGAAGTTATGGTTATGCCCCGCTCCTGTTCCTGTTTCATCCAATCCATTGTTGCGGTACCCTCATCCACTTCGCCAATCCTATATATTCTACCTGAATAGAATAATATCCTCTCTGTAGTGGTAGTCTTACCGGCGTCTATATGAGCCATAATGCCTATATTCCTTTGCTTGTCTAAAGGATGATTCCTTTTTTCCATCTTTTTATCTATTGTTTTCTCTAAAATTAATGTCATTATTTCTCATCATTATTATAAAGTATGTCTTGTCGTTAACGCGAAGGCCTACCACTTAAAGTGGCTAAATGCCTTATTAGCCTCTGCCATCTTATGGGTATCTTCTCTTTTCTTTATCGCGGAGCCTTGCTTCTGATACGCTTCAAACAACTCTTGCGCAAGGCGGCTGCTCATAGGCCCACCTTTACGCAGGCGTGCAAAATTCCTGATCCATCTCATGGCAATAGCTAAGCCCCTCTCTGAGCCTACCTCTATGGGAACTTGGTATGTCGCGCCGCCAACGCGTCTTGATTTAAGTTCCAGCATAGGCTTTACATTATCTAATGCTTTCTGGAAAAGATCTAAAGCATCGTCTTTACCGGATTTCTTCTTTAAGTTTTCCAGCGCATCATAGAGAATAGCTTCGGCTATAGACTTCTTGCCTCTTTCCATCAAAACATTTATGAACTTAGATACCAGCTTTGATTTATATTTTGGGTCTGGTATTACGTCTCTTTTTACTGCCTTTCTTCGTCTCATTAGCTACCTCGTTAAATTTCTTTAAGCTTGTCGCTTTTAGGTTGTTGCTTATAGCCTAAAGCAGCTGCATGCTACAAGCTACCTGCTACATGCTAATTTATGCTGCCGCGCCTTTTGGCCTTTTCGCACCGTACTTTGAGCGGCTCTTTTTTCTATTGGCAACACCCTGTGTATCGAGTGAACCTCTTACTATATGGTATCTTACTCCAGGCAAATCTTTAACCCTGCCGCCCCTTACAAGGACTATAGAGTGTTCCTGAAGATTATGGCCTTCCCCGGGTATATATGCGGTTACTTCTACGCCGTTACTCAGCCTAACCCTTGCGATCTTACGAAGCGCTGAATTCGGCTTCTTGGGCGTCTGCGTCTTGACCTGCAGGCATACGCCTCTTTTTTGAGGTGACCTTCTAAGGGCTGGCGACTTTGTTTTTTTCTTTGAAAGCGTTCTACCTAATCTTATTAATTGATTTATTGTTGGCATACTCAATTATTCCTTGTTTACTTTTTCTTCTTCTTCCTGTTTTCTGGCTTCTTGTCTAGCCTTTTCTATAATATCTATTTTTTTGACCAACTCAATATCTTTATGCTCAAAAAATCCAGTTCCGGCAGGGATCAGATGGCCCATTATAACATTTTCTTTTAACCCAAGAAGGTGATCGACCTTGCCGCTCGTTGCTGCCTCAGTTAAAACCCTTGTAGTCTCCTGAAAACTTGCCGCAGAAATAAAACTTTCCGTGCTTAAGGAAGCCTTTGTTATACCAAGCAATATTGGAGTCGCCTTGGCAATCTTATTCTTTTTCTTAAGGACTTTCTGGTTCTCTGCTTGAAATACTATCTTGTCAATGTTTGAACCTACCAGAAAACCTGTGTCTCCGGCATCATCTATTCTTACCTTCCTTAGCATCTGCCTTACAATTACCTCTATGTGCTTGTCGTTGATCTTTACACCCTGCAACCTATAAACCTCCTGGACCTCATTCACAAGATATTCCTGCAGCGCCTTATCTCCCGAAACTCTCAAAATATCCTGAGGCACAACAGGGCCATCTATAAGCTGCTGACCAGCGTAGACTCTGTCACCTTTATATACATTTAAGTGCTTACCATGCGGTATAAGATATTCTTTTTTCATATCTGTAACACTCTTGATAATAATCCTTCGCTGGCCTTTCTTAGAACCGCCAAATTCAACTATGCCATCGATCTCACTGATAATAGCGGGATCCTTAGGCCTCCTTGCCTCAAAAAGCTCCGCAACCCTTGGAAGGCCGCCGGTGATATCTCTTGTCTTAGTTACAACACGCGGCGTCTTTGCCATAAGATCTCCTGCCTTAATGTGCTGGCCGTTCTTTACCAGTATATGGGCTCCTGCAGGTATAGGATATATAGCTAAAACTTCTTTTTTTGTATTCTGTATTATAAGCTGCGGATGGTATTCTCCCTTATGCTCAACAATAACCGTATCAACCAGCTTAGTCTGGGGATCTGTCTCTTGTCGCATTGTTATGCCTTCCTTTATGTCCTCGAATCTGACTATTCCCGCTAATTCTGTAAGGATAGGAGACATATAGGGATCCCACTTAACGAATATTACATCTTTTTTTATACTCTTTCCATCCGGCACCGCTATTATAGCGCCATGCGGAACCGCGTATCTCTCAAACTCTCTTCCGCTTTCATCATTAAGAGATATCTGTCCATTGCGGTTTAGAACTATTATCTCTTTTGAGCCGAGACGCTCAACTGTCCTTAAATTATGATATTTTACAATACCCTCGCTCTTTGATTTTATATTTGCCTGCTCGACTACCCTGCTCGCTGTACCTCCAATATGGAAGGTTCTCATAGTAAGCTGAGTACCAGGTTCGCCTATAGACTGAGCGGCTATTATGCCGATGGCTTCACCTTTTTCAACAAGCCTGCCTGTAGCAAGGTTACGCCCGTAGCATCTAACGCAAACGCCTTTTTTCGATTCGCATGTCAGCACACTTCTTATTCTGATGCGTTCGATTCCGGCTGTTTCTATGCATTCTGCCTTTTCTTCATCTATCTCCTGGCCCGCTTCTACTATTATCTCATCGGTTATAATATCAACAATATTGTCACATGCCACCCTGCCTATAATTCTCTCTTTAAGGCTGACAACGACTTCGTCACCCTCGATTATAGCGCTTATCAGAATGCCGTTTAGTGTGTTACAGTCGACTTCAGATATGATAACATCCTGAGCAACATCTACCAGCCTTCTTGTAAGATAGCCTGAATCTGCTGTCTTAAGAGCGGTATCTGCCAAACCTTTTCTTGCGCCGTGCGTAGATATAAAGTACTCAAGAACAGTAAGCCCTTCCCTGAAATTTGCTGTTATAGGATACTCTATGATCTCACCTGAAGGCTTTGCCATAAGGCCCCTCATTCCCGCAAGCTGCCTTATTTGCTGCTTTGAGCCACGCGCGCCTGAATCTGCCATTAAAAAGATCGGGTTAAAATTACCCAGGCTCGCTATAACTCTATCTGATATATCATCGGTAACATGCGTCCATATATCGACAATCTTATTATATCTTTCACGGTCTGTTATAACACCAAGCCTGTATTGAGATTCTACCTCTTTGACCACTTTCTGCGCATCCTCTAAAATCCGCTTCTTCTCTGGGAGCAGTTTTAGATCATCTATAGATATAGAAAGCCCTGCCCTGGTTGCCCATTCAAAACCGAGAGCCTTTAAATCATCCAGAAGCACTACTGTGCAATTATGCCCAAATTTCTTGTAAGTAGAAGTTATAAGGTCAGATAGCTTCTTCTTATCCATTATGTCATTAATAAAGGTTGTGCCTTCAGGAAGTGCTTTATTTAATATAATTCTTCCGGGGGTAGTCTCAATAAGCTTTTGCTCATGCCTTACCTTTATCTTAGCGTGTAGATTAACAACATTATCCTGATGGGCGCTTAAAACCTCATCGAAAGATGTGAATATCATGCCTTCGCCCTGCCTGCCGTCATCTTCTTTTGTAAGATAATGTATCCCCAAGACAATATCCTGCGTAGGAGAGACGATAGGGGCTCCGCTTGCAGGAGAAAATATATTATTTGAAGATAACATCAAAAGGCGTGACTCCATCTGCGCCTCTATAGACAGCGGAACATGAACTGCCATCTGATCACCGTCAAAGTCCGCATTAAAGGCTGTACAAACTAGAGGGTGTATTCTAATAGCCTTGCCTTCTATCAACACCGGCTGGAACGCCTGTATCCCCAAACGATGCAGGGTAGGCGCGCGGTTCAAAAGTATGGCATGGTCCGCAATAACTTCATCAAGTATGTCCCAGACCTCAAGCTTAGCCTTTTCAACCATTCTTTTTGCGCTCTTTATCGTATGGACAAAACCCCTCTCTTTTAACTTCTTAATGATAAAAGGTTCAAATAATTCTAGAGCCATCTTTTTGGGAAGCCCGCATTGGTTAAGCTTAAGTTCTGGGCCTACTACTATAACCGACCTCCCTGAATAATCAACCCTCTTACCTAAAAGATTTTGTCTGAACCTGCCCTGTTTACCCTTCAGCATATCACTTAATGATTTTAATGGCCTGTTGCCCGGGCCAAGCACCGGCCTTCCGTGCCTTCCGTTATCAAACAAGGCATCTACAGCTTCCTGAAGCATCCTCTTTTCATTTCTTACTATTACCTCGGGAGCCTTAAGGTCCATAAGCTTCTTCAACCTGTTATTTCTATTTATTACACGTCTATATAAATCATTCAGGTCGCTTGTGGCAAAACGCCCGCCATCAAGCGGAACCAAAGGCCTAAGATCCGGCGGTATAACAGGCACTACGTCAAGTATCATCCATGCGGGATCGTTGGTGCTAAGCTTAAACTGCTCTACTATCTTTAATGTTTTGGCAGCTTTCTTCAGCGCTTGCTCACCTTTTGAATTCTTAATATCTCTGTTAAGCTTAGCTGATAACTTAGGAAGATCGACTTGTTTAAACAGCTCTTTTATAGCTTCCGCACCCATAAGCGCCCTGAACTTATCATGATACTTATCGCGGTACGTACGATATTTTTCATCATTCAGGAGTTCTCTTTCTTTCAGTCCGGTATCACCGGGGTCTATAACTATATATTCTTCATAATAAAGAACTTTTTCTAACTCCCTTAAAGACAGATCGAGTAATGTGCCTATGCGTGAGGGCAAAACCTTAAAAAACCATACATGAGAAACAGGGGTTGCTAATTCTATGTGGCCCATTCTTTCGCGCCTTACCTTAGAAAGAGTAACTTCAACGCCGCAGCGGTCACAAACAATGCCTTTATGTTTAATCCTCTTATATTTACCACAGCTGCACTCCCAATCCCTCGTCGGGCCGAATATTCTTTCGCAAAATAGCCCATCTTTTTCAGGCCTGAGCGTACGATAATTTATCGTTTCAGGTTTTTTGACTTCGCCTTTTGACCATGATTTTATGATCTCGGACGATGCTATTTTTATGCTTATAGAATCAAAGTTTACATCTAAACTCATATTTTTCTCCGTAAAAAAAATTACTCACTCTTCTCTGTCTTGACATCCAGGCAAAGGCTCTGGAGCTCTTTCACAAGAACATTGAATGACTCAGGAATACCAGGATTTAGGGCATTTTCACCCTTTACAATAGATTCATATATTCGTGTTCTGCCTAAAACATCGTCGCTTTTTACTGTTAAAAGTTCCTGCAGCGTATAAGCTGCTCCGTATGCCTCCAATGCCCATACTTCCATCTCACCAAACCTCTGGCCTCCAAACTGAGCTTTGCCGCCAAGCGGCTGCTGAGTGACTAAAGAGTATGGCCCTATAGATCTGGCATGTATCTTGTCATCAACCATATGCGCCAGTTTCATCATATATATATATCCGACAGTTACTTTCTGATCAAAAGGCTCACCTGTCAATCCGTCATACAATGTAACCTTCCCATCCTTAGGCAGGCCGGCTTTTTTCATCTGTTCCTTTATCTCTTCTTCTGTTGCTCCATCAAACACAGGCGAGGCGACTTTAAAACCCAGGATCTTTGCTGCCCATCCAAGATGCGTCTCTAATATCTGGCCGACATTCATACGTGAAGGAACGCCTAGAGGGTTAAGCACCAGCTCTATAGGTGTTCCGTCAGAAAGATATGGCATGTTCTCCTCAGGCATAATCTTAGCGACAACACCTTTATTTCCATGCCTGCCTGCTACCTTATCCCCTGCCGCGACTTTTCTCTTGCTGGCTACGTTTACTACTACCTTCTTAAGCACCCCTGGAGGCAGTTCATCGCCTCTCTTTATCTTATCCATCTCTCTCTCTTCTTCATATATAAGCTCTTCCATCTGCTCATCAAGTATCTTTATGATCCTCTTTATGTTATCTTCAAGTTGCTGATCATCATCGTTCAGCTTAAGGCTGTTTATGTCGCATTTCTGCAGTTTTTTTATGTCGGTCTTTTTTATGGTTTTTCCTGCGGCTATTATAATCGCGCCACTCTGCTCATCGAGAAGGGCATTTACTATCTTCTTATTCGTAAGCATCTTTGTAAGCTTGGTTATTCTTTCCCTCTCTAACGTATCTATCTGTGAACCATAATATTTTTTTATCTCATCTATTTGAGCCAGTTCCTTGGTAAGCTCCTCTTTACCTCTAGGCCTATGCGCCTTCCTTGAGAATATCCTAACATCTACTACTACGCCTTCTACGCCGGGAGGAACAGTAAGCGAAGCATCTCTAACATCACCTGCTTTTTCACCAAATATTGCCCTCAAAAGTTTCTCCTCAGGAGAAAGCTCGGTTTCGCTTTTTGGCATTACTTTCCCGACAAGTATATCGCCGGGATTGACTTCCGCGCCAAGCCTTATTATTCCGCCGGAATCCAGATCCTTCAAAGCCTCTTCTCCGACATTAGGTATGTCTCTGGTTATCTCTTCGGGCCCCAATCTTGTATCCCTGGCCTCTATTTCAAACTCTTCAACATGTATTGACGTAAATGTATCTTCCTTTACAGCTTTCTCACTTATTAGTATAGCATCCTCAAAATTGTAACCTCTCCAAGGCATAAACGCGACAAGCAAATTTCGTCCTAGTGCCAGCTCGCCTCCGCTGGTAGACGGGCCGTCTGCTATTACATCACCAGCATTAACCTTTTGGCCAAGACGCACAATAGGGCGCTGGTTTATACAGGTTGACGCATTAGACCTTTGATATTTCTTCAATTTATATTTTGTTTCGCCTATCTGTATCTCATCCGCCTGGAGGCCTTTAACTGTGCCCGAAGACTTTGCTATTATCGTAGCGCCTGTATCAAAAGCTACTCTCGCCTCCATGCCTGTACCGATTAACGGAGCTTCGGTGTCCAGCAAAGGAACGGCCTGCCTCTGCATATTAGAGCCCATAAGAGCTCTGTTGGCGTCATCATGTTCTAAAAATGGTATAAGACTCGCCGCGACACTAACAAGCTGCGTAGGCGATACATCCATATACTGAACCTGCTTGGAACTTACCTTAAGAAAATCTGCTTTGTAACGACAGAAAACAGTATCCTCTTTAAATCGGCCTTCTGAATCGACCATACTGTTCGCCTGCGCTATATAGTAGATATCTTCAACATCCGCTGATAAGTGATCTATCCTCTTCGTAACCCTTCCATCCTCTACCCTTAGATAGGGGGTCTCAATAAATCCAAACTCATTTACTCTGGCATATGTGGATAAAGAAGCTATAAGGCCTATGTTAGGGCCTTCCGGCGTTTCTATAGGGCAAACTCTTCCGTAATGCGAGTAATGAACGTCTCTAACTTCAAAACCGGCACGCTCCCTGGAAAGCCCCCCAGGGCCAAGCGCTGATACTCTTCTCTTATGGGTCATCTCAGCTAACGGATTGGTCTGATCCATGAATTGGGAAAGCTGGCTTCTTCCAAAAAAGTCCTTAACCACAGCTGATATAAGCTTTGAATTAATCAGGTTATGCGGCATTATATTTTCAAGATCATAGATAGACATTCTTTCACGGATAGCTCTTTGCATCCTGGTCAAACCAATTCTGAATTGATTCACCAAAAGCTCGCCAATCGTACGAACCCTCCTGTTGCCAAGATGGTCTATATCATCAGCGGCACCTTCGGTCTGCTTTAGTTTAATTAATGCCTTAATAGCCGTTATTATTGTATTATTGTCAAGCACTCTGTTTTCAAGATGGGACTTCATATTAAGTTTTCTGTTAAGAATATAGCGGCCTACCTTAGTCAGGTCATATCGCTTTGTATCAAAAAATAGGCTATGCAGCAATGCCTGCGCGTTTTCAATAGTAGGAGGATCCCCAGGACGCAATTTGCGGTAAATCTCTATAAGTGCGTCATCGGTAGATTTGGTATGATCTTTTGCCATAGCATCAAGTATTTCCGGTATAGGCTCTTTTATTACCTTTATCGATCGTATCTTATGGCCCTGCATCTTGGATATAGCATCGCTTGTAAGCTTCTCTCTCTTCCCAAGCAGGACAATGTCTGTATCCTGATCCACGACATCTGAAGCTGTAATTAGTCCGATCAATTTTTCAAGATCTGCCTTTGCAGGAGATTTGACCTCTTCAATAGTTGTAAAGAGCTTTAATATATCTTCATCTTTGGAGAAACCCAATGCCCTTAACAATACTGTCGAGAGAACCTTCTTGCGCCTATCGATATAGACATTTAATATGTCGTAAGCATCAAATTCAAATTCAAGCCAAGCACCGCGATAAGGAATAAGGCGGGCAGTATAAATCTTTTTCCCATTAGTGTGTATCTCTGACTCAAATGATATACCTGGTGAACGATGGAGCTGGCTCACAACCACTCTCTCATCACCATTTACTATAAATGTACCAACCGGTGTCATGAGCGGGAGATCCCCTAAATAAACCTCTTGTTCTTTTATATCTTTTTTCGAGCGCAACCGAAGCTTTACTTTTAATGCTGAGGCGAAGGACATACCGCTGCTTCTGCATTCGTCAATATCGTATTTCGGATTCCCTAATGAGTAGCTTACATATTCCAGGTGATGTTCTCCATTGTAACTTTCAATAGGAAATGTCTCCGTAAAAACTTCCTGCAAGCCTTGGTCTTTTCTTCTTGTCCTCGAAACTTTTGCCTGTAAAAATTCCTCAAATGACTTAAGCTGTATTTCGAGTAAATTAGGTATCTCGTAAGGATGCTTAAGTTTTGAGAAATTTATCCTTTTTGTGCTCATTTTTTTTGCCTTGTTATTGCGTTTTGCATTTCGTATATTGTATGTCGTATGCCGCTATCCAGGATGCGATATACGATATGCTATATGCGAAATACGAAATTATCTTAATTCCACCTTGGCGCCTACAGCTTCTACTTTCTTCTTTATCTCTTCAGCCTCTTTCTTTGGAATACTTTCCTTTATAGCCTTAGGCGCGGCTTCAACAAGATCCTTTGCTTCCTTCAGGCCAAGGCTTGTAACAGCACGGATCTCCTTGATAACCTGTATCTTGTTTGCACCTATCTCCGTAAGCACAACGTCAAATGTTGTCTTTTCCTCCTCAGGAGCAGCACCCGCACCAGCTGCGCCGGCTGCCTGCGCAACCATCATAGGCGCCTGCGCGGACACATCAAATTTTTTCTCAAGAACCTTTACCAAAGATGAGAGTTCCAGGACCGACATCTTCTCGATCTTGGCAACAAACTCCTCCTGCGCTTTGGTCATTGTTACGCTTGGTTCTTTTTCCTGCTTGGCATCTGCCGTTGTCGCTTCTTTTACATCTTTCTCTTCATTAACTTCTGCCTGTTTTGCTTCATCTGCCATTTTGAATTCCTCCTTGTTCTAATCGTCTGTATATCGTATACCGTATGCCGTATGTCATTTTTTTGGAATATGCACTATCTTATATACGATACGCGAAACATTATATGTTACCCTTTACTTTCTTTCTTTTTTGATATCTCATTTAACGCATATACAAATTTCTTTATAATACCGGAGCATGCGGATACCAGGCCACTTATTGGCGAGTTTATGCATGAAACCAGCCTCGCTATTAGAACATCTCTCCCGGGCAGACTTGCCAACTCTTTCACCATATCTGCACTAATATCGCCGCCGTCGACATATCCGCCTTTTATTTTAAGATTTTTATTTTTCTTAGCAAAATCTACTAAAAGCTTTGAGATTGAAACAGGGTCACCCTTTCCATAGCTCAACGCGCAAGAACCTTCTACTAGTTCACTGACCTTTCCCATCTTTAGTTCATCAAGGACTATCCTGCATAATGAATTCTTCACAATAAGATATTTTGCAGATAACGGCATCAACTTGCTTCTCAGGTCCTCTAGCTCTTTATTAGTAAGGCCTTCAAATTCAGTTATAAATAGTGATGATGTGCCTTTTAGTCTGTCCTCATACGCATCTTTCATGCGCGTTTTTAGATATTTACCGGGCTTTAGTTCTTTTTCCATTATATTATCTCTTTTTACAGATTATCAGTATTGAGCTTTATGCCAGGGCCCATTGTGGTAGATATGGATACATTACTAAAAAATTTGCCTTTTACCTGTGGGGGCTTTGCCTGCAATATAGAACTGATTAATTTGTTCGTATTTTCAATTATAGCCTTTTCGCTAAATGAGCGCTTTCCTACAGACATATTTATACAGCCAAGCTTATCCATCTTAAATTCAACCTTACCGGCTTTTACCTCTTTTACGGTTTTCGCTATATCATTTGTCACTGTGCCTGCTTTTGGGCTTGGCATAAGTCCGCGAGGCCCCAATACCTTACCAAGGCGTGCCAGGTCCTTCATTATATCAGGCGTCGCGACCGCGACATCAAAATCCATAAATCCTGCGTTAATCTTATCTATTAAATCATCACTGCCTACTATATCGGCTCCGGCTTCTTTTGCCTGCGACACATATTCTCCTTTGCAAAATACAGCGACCCTAATCTTCTTGCCGGTTCCGTGAGGGAGTACAACAGAACCTCTGATTGACTGCGAGATCTCTTTCGGGTTTAAATTAAGTTTTATAGATAGATCCACGCTCTCATCAAATTTTACAGCCGGGAAGTCTTTCAATGCAGCCACCGCATCATTTATGCTGTATAGCTTCTTATTATCAATCGGTTTTCTTGCTTCTTTCAGTCGTTTGCTCATTTTATTCTATCTCTATTCCCATACTCCGCGCTGTTCCTTGAATAATTCTACAGGCCTGCTCAGGGTCATCTGTGTTCAAATCCTGCATCTTTATTTTTGCTATCTCCAATACCTGAACTTTAGACACTTTTGCGACCTTTTCTTTGCCAGGCGAGCCAGAAGCCTTGGCAAGATTCGCAGCTTTTTTCAGAAGCACTGAACATGGCGGGCTTTTAATAATAAATGAAAAAGTCCTGTCTTCAAAAACAGTTATAACAACAGGCAAAAGTAATCCTTCTCTCCCTTTTGTCTTTTCGTTAAAGCTTTTGCAGAACTCCATGATATTTAAGCCATGCTGTCCTAGCGCTGGACCTACCGGAGGCGCAGGATTTGCCTGTCCGGCTGGACAATATAATTTTATATGAGTTTTTATTTTTTTTGCCATTTTAAATTATTTTGCTTCGCTCAATAATTGCGCAGATTAGCGCAGATTCACTGGTATGTTGACATTCTCACAGATTAGCGCAGATATCTGCGCCAATCTGTGAGAATATTTGCTTAACACAATATCTGTGTGCATCTGTGCTTTGAATTTCCATATTATTAGCTATAGCCTCTCTACCTGCCAATATTCAATTTCAACAGGTGTGGGCCTTCCGAATATCATTACCGATACCTTAAGTTTTCCTTTTTCAGGGTTAACATCATCAACAGTACCATTAAAATTTGTGAATGGGCCTTCTATAATTCTCACGCTCTCACCCTTATCAAATATTACTTTAGGCGTAGGCCTCACTTTCTTTTCTTCTGTCTGCTTAAGTATGCTGTTTACCTCTTCTTCCAGCAAGGGCGTTGGTTTTGACCCTGAACTTATAAACCCTGTTACGCCTGGGGTATTTTTTATAAGGTACCAGCTTTCATCGGTCAACTCCATCTCAACAAGCACATAACCCGGAAAAAACTTACGTACTGAAATCTTTTTTTTGCCAGACTTTACTTCAGAAATAACTTCGGTAGGTATCAATACCTGCGCAACCTGTTCCTTTATCTTGCTTAGAGCTAAACGGTTTAAGATGTTGGTCTTTACCTTTTCTTCTTGTCCTGTCAGAGTGTGTACAACATACCAGCATTTTGGCATCAAATTGATTTCCTACACGTTTGCTTTATTTAATAATTAAATGAACGGATTTTGAAAAAATAAAATCACAAATTCCTATATAAGTTGCCATTATTGCTATGCTTATTATAACAACAACCGTAGATCCAAAGAGTTCATTTCTCGAAGGCCATGAGACCTTTTTTAGTTCAACTGTTATTTCTTTTAAAAAATTATTTATTTTTGCTATCATTTTGTATTCTTTTACCGCGCATGTAACATACTTTTCTTTAGAAAAGTTTGGCAGGCCTGGAGGGATTCGAACCCCCATCACGCGGTTTTGGAGACCGCTGCTCTAGCCGATTAGAGCTACAGGCCTCTCTCAGTTAACTCTATCAAAATATCAAAAACTACCTCTTTCTCAAGCATAATATTACGCGTTAAAAACCTGCCAGTCTACATGGCAGGTTATATATGAATATATATATACTAGAACCTACTTAACTTCTTTATGGGGCGTGCGACAGCGGCAGAACTTACAATACTTCTTTAGCTCCAGCCTTTCTGTGGTATTCTTCTTATTTTTCATCGTAGAATACCATCTGTTCTTACATCCTGTACATGATAATAAAAACTGATCGCGCATCTTTTCACTTTTCCTAATGTTTTAGTCTATAGCTTAAGCTTTTATCATTAAACTATAGACTATACCAGCAGGAGGCTGGTCAGCCTCTGCCGCAGGCAGATGCGCCTACGGAGCATGCGGCTGAAACTATAAACTATTTTATTACCTCACTGATAACACCGGCCCCAACGGTCCTTCCGCCTTCCCTGATAGCAAAGCGCAGTTCTTTCTCCATTGCGATGGGTATTATCAATTCTACATCAATACTTACATTGTCCCCTGGCATTACCATCTCAACGCCTTCAGGTAATGTAACCACGCCCGTAACATCTGTGGTTCTAAAATAGAACTGCGGGCGGTAACC
>JBDRAM010000070.1:0-17554 GCA_043823785.1 Candidatus Omnitrophota bacterium | reverse complement strand
GAAAATCTGTTTACAAGATCCTATTGTTGACGTATAATCATTTAGAAAATAAAAGCGCAGATGAGCACAGATTTTATGCTAAGACATAGCTTTCACAAATGTGCACAGATAGCTTCGGTGTTAATCTGTAAATATATATGCATACCAGTGAATCTGTGTCAATCTGTGCAATAAGTGAACGAAGTGAACTGATTCAAAAGGAGAGTGTGATTATGAGAAAAGGCGCGTCCATGGTCGAAGTAGTAGTAACTGTTGCTGTATTGGGAATACTAACAACAATAGGTTATTCCGCTTATATGGGCATAATCGAAGGTTCCCGGCGTAAGGTGTGTGAGCAAAATCAGATTGTGATTATGCAGGCATTGAGGCAGTATTTGTACAGATACCCCAGGAGCGCAACGCCATTGAATTTACGAAACGACCTGACGCGATTCGTAGGAGATCCTAGTGTATTCAGGTGTCCTTGTGACGGAAATGGCTATGCATACAATAACGCATTAGCAGTCATTAATGCAGACAGGTGGGTTATATTAGACACTCCAATAACTGGCCTGATAGCCACAAACGCCCCTATTTTATGCGATTCAGATAATATTACTTTTGCCTCGGTTGCGACTATAGACCGCACTAGGCATGGGAGAGTTAATGGTCAGAATGTGGGAGTTGCTGTTAGCTTTACTAATGTGCGCTACATAGGTAATAACCTAAACTGGACTATACCCCTGCGCGATAGAACTATATAAGCATTCTTTTGCTAATCTTAAAAATTCCTGTCCTTTTTGAAGAACCCTTTAAATTTGCCGAGAATACCTTTTTTCTTATCTGAAGGCTCATCTTTTTTGCTCTTTTTCGATTCTTTCTTAGGCTCTTCCTCAGCTAAAAGCTTCTCTGCCTTCTTATCCGCCTTAGGGGGCAAAGGTTTATCTTTAGAGGGCTTTTCTTTGACTTCTTTTCCCAAGGCCTCAGCAGGCTTTGCCTCTTTTTTCGTCTTTCCCGGCCCTTCAGCAGCCTGTTTAGATTTTTCTTCTTTCTTCTTTTTGGACTTTTTCTCTAAAACAGGTTTTTCTGTCAATTCTAGAATGGCTAAAGAAGCTCCATCTCCTTTGCGAAAGCCTATGCGCATTATTCGCGTAAACCCGCTGTTTCTCTCCTTAAAAAGAGGAGCGACTATTTTTACTATATTGCTTGTAAGGCGCCTGTCCTGAAGCACCTTTTCAATAGCGCGTATATCTGAAAGCTTGGCCTTTTTAGCATGCGTTATAAGTTTCTCAGCAAGCCTGCGCGCTTCTTTTGCCTTCTCAACAGTTGTTTCTATCCTGTATGATATAAACAAAGCCCTTACCAGGGAACACATGAGCTGCTTCCTCTGCGCTTTATTCCTTCCGAATCTCTTATTCTTATTTCTATGCCTCATCGTTTTCCTTATTTTTTAATTATTAGAGATCCTTCGGGCACCTTCTGCCCTCTGGATAAACCCCGTACCAATTTTATAAATCTATTGGTTCCAGGCATTAGTTTTCTGCAAACAAACTTTATTCTATAAATAAACATGTATATAAAATTGGTACGGGGTAAATTCGCACTTATCACTTAGCTTCGCTAACGCTCCTGCCCGCCCCTATCTATCAGCGGCAGGCGGGCGCTAAGTGATGTGCTCATTTATTTTTTAATTTTAATGCCTAATGACAGGCCCATTCCTTCCAATACGCTGATGATCTCTGTCAGTGACTTTTTACCGAAATTTCTGTATTTAAGCATCTCGCTTTCCGACTTGTAAACAAGTTCCCCCAGAGATTTTATCTTTGCCTTCTCAAGACAATTCGCGCTTCTCACGGAAAGCTCAAGCTCCGAAACCGGCATCTTAAGCTTTTCGAGCAACTCTGTATCTTCTTCTGGCTCTTCCGCTATCTCGAGGTCCTCAGGAAGTTTGCCGAAATTTACAAATATATCCATGTGGCGCTGCAAAACGTTTGATGCATATAAAAGGCCTTCTTTAGGAGAGACAGAACCGTTAGTCCAGATGTGAAGCGTTAGCTTGTCATAATCCGTAATCTGGCCGACACGTGTATCTTCTACTAAAAAATTAACTTTTGATACAGGGCTAAAGAGTGAGTCTACGGCTATCACGCCTATCGCTTGCCCTTCTTTCTTATTCTTTTCAGCCGGGACATAACCTCTTCCCCTGCCAACTTCCATCTCCATATTAAACTTTACGTTCTTTGTCAATGTAGCTATATGCATATCCGGGTTTATTACATCCAGCGTCTCGTCGGCAATGATATCCTTTGCGGTGACATCGCCTTTTTTGTGAACTTTGATAAAAATAGGCTTTGGCGATGTTGTGTGGCTTCTGAGAACAAGATTTTTAATATTTAGTATAATCTGCATTACATCTTCGGCAACCCCTGGTATGGATGAGAATTCGTGCTCTACGCCATCTATCTTTATACTAGTTACAGCTGTTCCTTCTACCGTTGACAACAAAACCCTTCTCAAAGAATTGCCAAGGGTCATGCCATAACCCCTCTCAAAGGGTTCTGCGATAAACTCACCATAGGTATCTGTAATGGTGTCATCATTACATTTCAACACCTTCGGCATTTCAAAATTTCTCCACGCAATCCCCATATCCTCAACTCCTTTTTATCATAATTAGTACGGCGCGATCTCTTTCGGCGCACTATTGTTTACGCTATTATCTAAGCGCTCTTCCTTATTTAGAATATAACTCTACTATAAGCTGCTCCTGTATAGGGAAAGTTGTGTCTTTCCTTTCAGGAAGCCTAGTTACTGTAGCAGCAAGCTGTGATTCATCAAGCTTAATCCACTCCGGCAAGCCTCTGTCCTTGTTCGCTTTCAGCCTTTCGGTAAGATCTTTTATTCGGGTCTCTTTTCCCCTCACCTTTACGATATCATCCTTTTTTAGAAGATACGAAGGTATGTTTATTTTCTCACCGTTTACCGTAAAAAACCCGTGCCTCACCATCTGTCTTGCCTCTGACCTTGACGACGCAAAGCATGACTGAAAAACCACACCATCAAGCCGCCTCTCAAGAAACTGCAATAGGATCTCACCTGTAATACCTTTTTGCTTTTCAGCCTTTTTAAAATATATACGGAACTGTTTTTCTAGGATGCCGTAAATCCTTTTGACTTTTTGCTTTTCTCGCAGCTGCATACCGTAATCCGAAAGCTTGCTTCTGCTCTGAGTATGCTGTCCCGGCTTATATCCTCTCTTGTCAAAAGAACACTTATTGCTGACGCAGCGCGGCCCCTTTATAAAGAGCTTTATGCCCTCTCTTCTGCACAGCCTACATACACTTCCCGTCCTTCTTGCCATCTTCTCCCCTTATAATTACTTATTCATGTGTTTTCGCATGTCGCATGTCGCATGTCGTATTTCGTATATCGCATCGGATTTTTTGCATCGTTGGATTTTTTAGCAATATACGATATGCGATCTACGTTAATTAGACTCTTCTTCTCTTTGGGGCCCTGCAGCCGTTATGCGGTATCGGAGTAGCGTCCTTAATTGAATTAACCTGCAAGCCTGCTGCCTGAATAGCCCTGATCGCGGATTCCCTTCCAGCGCCCGGGCCTTTTACGCATATATCGATTTTCTGCATACCAAAGTCTTTTGCTCTTTTCGCGACCTTATCAGCGGCTATCTGCGCCGCAAAAGGAGTAGACTTTTTCGATCCTTTAAAACCGCATGATCCGCTGGATGAAGTGCATAACGCGTTACCTTCAAGATCTGTTATGGTAATAACTGTATTATTAAATGACGCCAGTATATGCGCTACGCCATGATTAACATTTCTCTTTACTGTCTTTTTTCCTTTTTTTACCATTTAATAAACTCCGGTCAAAGGGATTCCTCCCTATTTTTTTACTTCTTTCTCTGCACGCCTACGGTGCGCTTTGGGCCCTTCCTGGTACGGGCATTAGTATTGGTCCTCTGCCCCCTAACAGGCAGCCCTCTTTTATGACGCATACCTCTATATGTACCTATATCCATGTGCCTCTTTATATTCGCGGATACCTCTCTCCTGAGGTCGCCCTCCACCTTAAACATTTTTGTAATTGTCGTTGTAAGCTTGGCAACCTCTTCTTCAATAAGGTCCTTTGCTCTGGTGTCAGGGCTTATGCCAACAATCGCCAACACCTTGTTTGAGGTAGTTCTGCCCACTCCGTATATATAAGTTAACGCGATCTCAATTCTTTTCTCTTTTGGTATATCTACACCGCAGACCCTTGGCATTTGCTACTCCTTGTACTCGTGTTTTTGTATTTCGTATGTCGTATATCGTAATTTGCTATATGCGATATACGAACGACGAAATACGAACTCACCCTTGTTTCTGTTTATGTTTTGGATTTTTGCAAATTATACGCAATATTCCCTTTCGCCTTATAATCTTACAACCCGGACATATCTTTCTAACTGATGATCGTACTTTCATAAAATTAGCTCACTTCGCTCGCTGATTAGAGCGATTTTAAAAGATTGCAATGTTTCGTCTATTGTCCCTGCTGCCTCTATAGCCTCTTCCTTCATACTTCTTCTTTATATTATATAATTCCGTCTGTTAATATCTCAACGCCATCTTCTGAAACTGCTACGGTGTGCTCAAAATGCGCTGTTATGCTGCGGTCTTTTGTGGCAACTGTCCAGCCATCGCTAAGAATTTCAGCTTCCCAGCTTCCCGCGCTTACCATTGGTTCAATCGCAAAGACCATGCCTTTTTTTATCCTTGGGCCTACCCCTCGCTGGCCGAAATTAGGTATCTGTGGGTCTTCGTGCAGCTGGGAACCTATGCCGTGTCCAACAAACTCTCTTATAACAGAAAATCCGTTGCTTTCTACATATTCCTGTATACTGCAGGATATATCTGAAATCCTATTACCCGGCTTAGCCGAATCTATAGCTCTATAAAGAGCTTCTTTTGAAATCTCTATAAGCTTTTGTGTTTCTTGAGGTATCTTACCTATCGCTACTGTCACTGCGGCATCTGAAAAAAAACCTTCGAGCTCAGCACCGACGTCAATGCTCAAAATATCACCTTGCTTTAAGACTCTTTCGCCGGGTATGCCGTGCACTATTTCCTCATTTATGGAAGTGCATATGCTATTTGGAAATCCGCGATAACCTAAAAAAGCCGGCTTTGCGCCTTTAGACTCTATTATATCTTTGGCTATCTTGTCAAGAACCTTGGTCTTAACGCCCGGCACAGCCTCTTTCTTCAAAGAACTTAACACGCTTACCACAACTTCAGAGGCCCTCATTATCTTCTCGACCTGCTCTGAAGTCTTAAGCTCTATCATAAAAGCCCCTCTTTGCCGAAGAGCTCATATAGTACATCGTAAAGCTGCCTTACATCCAAATCGCCGGAAACAGTTTTTAATACTCCATTATCATTGTAGTAATCAATAAGTTCTTCTGTCTGCTTTTGATACACATCCAGCCTTTTAAGAACTGTCTCCTCTTTATCGTCATAGCGCTGATAGAGCTTACCGCCGCATTCATCGCATAGCCCTTCACGCTTTGGTGGTATATTCTTAATATGGTATATCTTACCGCATTTTTCACAGACTCTTCTGCCTGTAAGGCGTATAAGAATAGTATCCTTTGAGGTCTTCATGTAGACAACAAGATCGAGATGCGCGCTGATCTTTTCTAGCTCTTCGTCAAGAACCTCTGCCTGCTTCTTGGTCCTGGGATATCCATCAAGCATGAATCCGGATTCCTGCAAGTCATCTTTCTTCAGGCGGTCGATGACTATCTCATTCACAACATCATCAGGCACAAGCGCTCCACGGCTCATATAATCATCTAGTTTCTTGCCAAGATCGCTGCCGCTGGCCTTTGCTTCTCTGAACATATCACCGGTAGATATGTGAAGTATGTGCAGTTTATTTGAAAGAACCTTTGCCTGGGTGCCTTTGCCTGCACCGGGCGGCCCTAATAAAACAAGCCTCAACGCCTACCTCTCATTTTACCCTTTTTAAGAAATCCTTCGTAGTGCCTCATCAATAGCTGAGATTCAACCTGCTTCATTGTATCAAGCATAACACCAACCGTGATAAGTATGGCTGTACCGCCAAAAAAGCTAGCTACTAGATATGGTATGTTAAGCCATTTGCTTATGATATTTGGAAATACCGCGATTAATGCTAAAAATACAGCTCCCGGCAACGTAATTCTATTTAAAATATATTCGAAGTATTCCGCGGTAGACTTGCCTGGCCTTATGCCTGGTATAAAACCGCCGTATTTCTTCATATTATCAGAAACTTCAACAGGGTTAAATGTGATAGCCGTGTAAAAATAACAGAAAAATATAATCAGTAAAGAATACAATGCATTATATATAACGCCCTCTTTCAGCAAAAAGTTAGCAGCACTTTGAAAAGCCTGATTTGGTATAAAGCCGGCTATCGTAGCGGGAAACATCAGAAGCGATGAAGCGAAAATAATAGGTATTACACCAGCATGGTTTACACGAAATGGTATATATGTACTCTGCCCTCCATAAACCTTTCTGCCTACAATTCTTTTTGCATACTGAACAGGTATCTTACGCTGGCCTTGCGTTATAAGGATAACTGCGACTACTACTCCCACAAGGAGCAGGCACATCCATATTAATTTAAAAACATCTATCTGGTTATGCGATGTGGATGTGGGAGATAGCGATAGAATGAGCTGGCGTATAGCAATAGGAAGGCGCGATATGATGCTTGCGCTAATTATTATAGACATGCCGTTTCCTATTCCAAACTCTGATATCTGCTCTCCCAGCCACATAATAAAAGCTGTTCCGCTTGCGAATGTTAATATTGTTAAAAGCCTGAAACCCCATCCCGGAAACTGGACTATCTGCATACCTTGAAAATGCGCGGGATTTTCTACCCATAAGCTGATAAAGAACGATTGTATAATAGCAAGGACGACAGTTCCATACCTCGTATACTGTGTTATCTTTCTTCTTCCTTCTTCTCCGCCCTCTTTCGCCAGCTTCTCAAGGGATGGTATAACAGTAGTAAGAAGCTGCATTATAATAGAGCTTGATATATACGGCATAATCCCTAATGCGAATATTGTTAATTTTGATATTGCGCCCCCGCTGAATAGGTCCATTATGCCAAACAGGGTTCCGCCAGCTGCCTTGGTAATATTTTCAAAGAATTTTGCCAGCGCTGCCCCATCAATACCAGGTGTCGGTATATAAGCACCTACTCTGTAAACTGCTAAAAGGCCAAAAGTCAATAACAGCTTTTTGCGCAGGTCCGGCACCTTCAATATGTTTGATAATGCTCCTAGCATGTCTCTTCCTTGTATTACACGTTTAGAGAATAACGTTTAGCGTACAGTTTTATTTGGATTCTTCTTTTCTTTATAAGCTATTCTTTTTATTACAACTGCTTTGCCGCCGGCCTTCTCAATCAACTCTTTAGCTTTTTTGCTGAAGGAATGAGCATGGACCTCAAGCTTTTTCTTCAATTCACCGTTACCCAGTATCTTGACAAGGATCTTGCTTTTCTTAATAAAACCCTTCTCTTTTAAAAAATCTGGATCTATTTTACTTGCTTCAGGAAGTGTATTTAATTTGATAATATTTACAAGCTGATACTCATCTTTAAAAATATTGGTAAAACCTCTTTTCGGGATTCGTCTTATCAGCGGCATCTGCCCACCTTCAAACCCCTTGCTTCCTTTTGTTTTGCCGTGTGCTTTTTGGCCTTTATGGCCCCTGCAGGAAGTCCTCCCGTGTCCGGAGCCGCTTCCCTTTCCGCGCATCTTTCTTCTTTTGTTTGCGCCTTTCGGCGCTACAAGATAATCTGTAATAGCCATCTTTTACTTTCTTTTTATGCCGGCTTAATCGCCGGTGCTTTCTCGAACTACGTTTCTATCTCTAAGCTCTTTTAATCCTGCCACGGTTGCCTTTACTATGTTAACTTTATTGTTTGTACCCAAACATTTAGTAAGTATATTGCGTATGCCGGCTGCTTCGCATATAGCCCTTGTCGCGCCGCCCGCAATAACGCCCGTACCTTCACCAGCCGGCTTCAGCATAACCCTGCCTGCTCCGTAATGGCCTATAACCTCATGAGGAATTGTTGAACCCTTAAGAGGCACTTCAAACATAGACTTTCTCGCGTCAGTTAAGGCCTTTCTTATGGAATCGGCTACCTCGTTCGCTTTTCCGAAACCGCATCCTACATGACTTTTCCTATCGCCAACGACAACCAACGCGCTAAAACCAAGCTTTTTACCGCCCTTGGTAACCTTTGTTGTACGGTTTATCGCGACTACCTTTTCAAACATCTCTATCTGCTGCTGGCTTGCGCCTCTTGCTTTCAGCTGTTTGGGCAGTATCTCCTGGACTTGCTTTGCCTCATTCCGCTTCTGCTCTTCTTGCTTCAAATCCTTTTCTGTTTTCTTCTCTACCAACTCATCCTCCATTCGTATTCCTTAATCCATCATAAGCTATCTATAGACTATACCAGCCGAAGGCTGGTCAGCATGTGGCTGAAACCATAGACTATCAACTTAAAAGATAAGGCCCCCTTTGCGAGCTGCTTCAGCAAATGTTTTCACTCTTCCGTGATACCTGCATCCACCTCGATCAAAGACAACGGTCGCTATACCTTTAGCCTTAGCCTTCTCTGCCAGATTCTTGCCTAGAAGCGCTGCGGCTTTCACATTACCGCCATATTTTATTTCAGGCTTAACATCTTTACTAAAAGTTGACAAAGATAAAAGTGTCTTCCCTGCAGTATCATCTATTATCTGCGCAGAGAGATTATTCAATGACCTGGATACGCATAAACGGGGACGCTCGCCTTGGCCAATCACCTTTTTCCTTATCCGGCTATGTCTCATCTTTCTCTTTATAATGTGTTTCTTCCGCATTTTCTTTCGTATCCTATTTTAGACTCTAGAATCCATAACTATCAACTAACTAAGCTACTATCTTACCCGAGTCTATAAACTATAGACTGTAAACTATAAACTAATCAAGCTACTCGTTTACCCGAATCTATAAACTATAGACTATGAACTATAAACTAACTAAGCTGCTATCTTACCCGAGTCTATAAACTATAGACTGTAAACTATAAACTAATCAAGCTACTCTTTTACCCTAATCTATAAACTATAGACTATGAACTATCAACTAACTAAGCTACTGTCTTGCCTGCTTTCTTCCTTACATACTCGCCAGCATATCTTATGCCTTTGCCCTTATATGGTTCTGGCTTGTAAAAATCTCTTATTTCCGCAGCTACCTCACCCACCAGCTGCTTATCAATGCCTCTTATCGCAATCTGCGTCGGCTTCGGCGCCTCTATTGTAACGCCATCGGGTATAGCATATTCTACAGGGTGAGAAAAGCCGAGATTTAACACCAGATTCTTATCGCTTACTTGAGCTTTGAAGCCCACACCGATTATCTCAAGCTCTTTACTGAAACCGTCAGTTACGCCAATAACCATATTGCTTATAAGCGCTCTGATCAGGCCATGCCTCATACGATTTATTTTCTCATCTGCGTTTCTAGTTACAATTATGCTGTTATCCTTAACCTCTGCCTTAACCTCTGCCGGAATCTTAAGATCAAGCTTTCCCTTAGGGCCTTGGACATGTATTGTATCCTGGCCTATAACGACCTTGACTCCTTGTGGTATATCAACTGGTCTTTTACCTATACGTGACATATCAATCTCACCATACATAGCAGAGAACTTCTCCGCCTGCCTTCTGGTCTCTGCATTCATTATCAGTAAGAACACCCTTTGGGGTAGATACAACAGCTATCCCTCTGCCGCCCAAAACCTTTGGGATCTCTCCTGATTTGTTATAAACACGTAGACCGGGCTTAGAAATCCTCTTAAGGTTTACTATCGCCGGTATCTTTTCCTTGTCCTTTGAATACTTGAGGTAAATTCTCAAAACATTCTGCTTTTTATCCTTGATAACTCTATAATCTCGGATAAAACCCTCGCGCTTAAGGATCTCGCAAATTGCTTCGCTCATCCTCGAAGACGGGGATTCCAGAAGATCTTTCTTCGCAAAAGAAGCATTTCTTATGCGCGTTATAAAATCGGCTATCGTATCCGTTTGTGCCATTTCCACTCCTTGCTGCCGTTACAATTCTACCAACTTGCTTTTGTTACACCAGGTATCTCACCACGCGAAGCTAATTCCCTGAAACATATCCTGCATAGCTTAAATTTTCTTATAAAGCCACGCGGCCTGCCGCAGAGCATGCATCTGTTGTACGCACGCGTACTGAACTTTGGTTTACGTTTTTGCTTTTCAACTAATGCCTTTTTGGCCAATTTCCCGCTCCTTTAATGAGACCATATTTTACGCGACCACCAGGAAACATAAAATTTATGGTCGAATTGAACCACGCTTTTTTGGCTTATCTGGAAATAAACATTAAGCCTTATCCCGCCGCTGCCAAAAGGGCGGGGTTCAAACTCAGACTCTTGGCTTACTTCGCTTCGCTCCGCAAGTCATGCCTTCGTTTGAAATGGAAAACCAAACATTTTCAACAACTCGCATGACTTATCGGGTGCCCCATTGCCTATTGCTATAGTAACAGTCATACCCTTAACGTTGGTTATCTTATCTATGTCTAACTCCGGAAAAATTGTATGCTCCCTCAAGCCCAAAGAATAATTCCCTTCCTTATCAAATGATTTCAGTGAAATTCCCCTAAAGTCCCTGATTCTTGGCAAAGCAACGTTGATTAATCTGTCTAGAAATTCATACATGTAGGCTCTGCGTAAAGTAACCGCGCAGCCTACCGCTGAGCCCTGCCTGATCTTGAAGTTGGATATATCTTTTTTTGCTCTTGTCACAACAGGCCTTTGCCCCGCAATGATACTAAGCTCGCTTTGAGCATCCTCTATTAGCTTCATATCCTGAGCGCCCTTGCCTATGCCCATATTTATTGTTACTTTCTTAATACGCGGGACCTGCAGCGAATTTTTATAGCCAAACTTCTCCTTCATTGCAGGCACAATCTCATTTCTATATTTTTCAAGTAATCTAGGTTTCATTCTTTACTCTTCCTGTAATTTTAATGATTTATATCCGCAATCTATAGACAATTGTCCATACCAGCCGAAGGCTGGTCAGCCTCTGCCGCAGGCAGATGCGCCTACGGAGCATATGGCTGAAACTATAGACTAAAATGTTTCGCGGCACTTTTTGCAGAAACGCACCTTAACGCCATCAGATAACTGGGTAAGCCCTATCCTGGCGGGTTTACTGCATCTTGTGCAGACAACTGCCAGGTTAGAAATGTTTATAAGACTTTCTTTCTGAACAATCCCGCCCTGAGGGTTTCCCTGTGTTTTTTTTGAATGCCGTTTTACAAAATTTACACCTTCTACGATAGCCTTGTCATGAACGGGGTATATCTTCAATACCTTGCCCGTCTTTCCCTTGTCCTTACCAGCTAAAACCTTTACATTATCATTTTTACGTATCTTCATTTTTCCTTCAACTCGTTCTTCTGCTTTTGCATTTCGTATGTCGTATTTCATATATCGTATTTATATGCGATATACGATATGCTATATACCATATGCGAAATTAAATTACTTCCGGAGCCAGCGATACTATCTTCATAAATTCTTTGTCTCTCAATTCTCTGGCTACTGGCCCGAAAATTCTTGTGCCGCGCGGATTGTTGGCTTTGTCGATTATAACGCATGCATTCCTATCAAATTTAAGTGACGTGCCGTCTTTCCTTCTTATCGGATTACGCGTCCTAACCAATACAGCTTGCACAACCTCACCCTTTTTGACCGCTGCTTCTGGTGCCGATTCCCTTATGTGACATGTTATAATATCACCAATACTGGCATATTTTTTCCCTGATTTCCCTATAACCTTAATGCAGGAAGCTTTTCTTGCGCCCGTATTATCCGCTACATCTAATATACTTCTCATCTGTATCATTTTTTTATCCGATCTTAATAAGGCGCCAACGTTTATCTTTTGAAAGCGGCCTGCACTCCATCACCTTAACTGTATCGCCCACTTTAGCCTCGTTCTTTTCGTCGTGCGCTTTGAAGCTTGAATATTTCCTGACCACCTTTTTATACTTTGGGTGTTTCGTAATACTGGTCACTTGAACAACAATGGTCTTATCCATCTTATCACTTGTCACTACGCCTGTTAATATCTTTTTTAACGATTTATCCTTTTTTTGCATGACTCTCTTCCTTTAAAATAGTATTTATCCTAGCTATATCTTTCCTTATCTGCGATATCCTGGCTGGCTTCTCAAGCCTTCCTGTTTTTGCCTGAAAAAGTAAACCTGATAGTTCATCCTTAAGGGTTAGGGTCTTTTGGTTTAACTCTTCTAATGTCATGTTTCTTAAATCTTGAGGCTTCACCCCGTACCTCCATTTTTAATATATTAATCTTACTTAAAAAGTTTTCTTGAAAAAAAGCTGCATCCTAACCCTTAACCTCTTATTGTTTACTTGAGGTACGGGGTTCATTGATGCCTCCTTGTTATAAATTTTGTTCTGAAATGCAGCTTACTCGCAGCCAGCCTCATAGCTTCCCTGGCCATTTCTTCAGGCATGCCCTCAACCTCCATTAATATTCTGCCTCTCTTGACAACAGCAACCCACATCTCAGGCATACCTTTTCCCTTACCCATCCTAGTTTCAGCGGGTTTTTTTGTAACAGATTTGTCAGGGAATATCCTTATCCAGACTTTGCCGCCTCTCTGTGTCCGCCTGCTTAAGGCGACTCTAGCAGCTTCGATCTGGGTATTCTTAACCCAAGCATTTTCCAGGGTCTTTAGCCCAAATTCTCCGAAATTAAGCTCTGCGCCTGATGTCGCTATACCGCGGTTTTTACCGCGGTGGGCTTTGCGATACTTGACCCTCTTTGGCATTAAGGGCATTTTTCTCTGCCTCCTTAGTTTTCTCCTTATCTTTCTCAGGAGCCTTGTAAGTCCACACTTTTATTCCAATAAGGCCATACTGTGTATGAGCCTCTGTAAAACCATAATCAATATCAGCTCTAAAGGTATGAAGAGGTATACTTCCCTGTCTATATCCTTCTGTGCGGGCAAGTTCTGCTCCTCCAAGCCTGCCAGCACACTTTATCCTTATCCCATCTGCTCTGTTCTGCATAGCTAGCTGCATAGATCTCTTCATGGCTCTTCTAAAAGCTACTCTCTTTTCGATCTGAAATGCTATATTCTCTGCGACAAGCTGCGCGTCTATATACGGGTTTTTTATCTCTTTTATATCTATGAATATCTCTTTTTTAGTCATACGATTAAGCTCATCTCTAAGCCTATCTATATCCGCTCCTTTACGTCCTATGATTATACCGGGCCTGGCACTAAATATAATGACCCTTATCCTGTCGCCTGCTCTTTCGATTTCAACTTTGGAAATAGCGGCGGTTGAAAAATTCTTTTTGACATACTTCTTCATCTGGATATCTTCAAAAAGGAGTGCGGCAAAATCCTTCTTTTTTGCAAACCATCTAGACTTCCATGTTTTTATATAACCAACTCTTAATCCGTACGGATGAGATTTATGTCCCAATTCTTACTCCTTATCGATTTCTTTCTTTTTCAAATTGCCTGTATTAGTTTTTTTAATATCCTCTTTTCTTGATTTTGCGCTTTGTGCAGCTTTATTTTTTACACCCTTGCCTGCATCCCTCTTCTTAGGCACTATAGAGGCGCTATTTTGCTCTCTCATATTAAGTTTTACTGTTATATGCGATGTCCTTCTTTTTATCATCGTGGCCTTACCCATAGTAGCCGCCTTAAACCTCTTTAAACTAGGCCCGCCATCCGCAAAGAGGTCTGATATATATAAATCTTCTTCATTAATGTTTGGTATTCGCTTTGCGTTGGCTATTGCTGAGTTCAATACTTTGCCAAGCAGATTAGCCGCACGCTTATTAGTATTGCTGAGAATATCACGCGCCTCTATGGCATTTTTACCCTTTACGAGGCAGATAACTTCTCTGACTTTGCGCGGAGATACTCTTAAATATCTGGCAACTGCCTTTGATATCATAGTTTCCTCATTAAGTTAATGTCGCAGTTTTCTCTGTATGTGAACCGTGCTTTCTGAATGTTCTTGTCGGCGCGAACTCTCCAAGCTTGTGCCCAACCATGTTTTCAGTAACAAATACCGAAATAAATCTATTTCCGTTATGTATTGAAAAGGTGTGGCCAACGAAATCAGGGGTAATGGTTGAACGGCGAGACCATGTCTTTAGAGGTTTTTTATCACCGGCCTTTCTCATCTTTTCAAGCTTTTTAAGAAGCTTGAGGTCTACAAACGGCCCCTTACTTATAGATCTTCCCAATTTACTTCCTCCGCTTTAAAATAAACTTATTAGACAATTTCTTCTTTGATCTAGTCTTGTAACCTTTGGTGGGCTTGCCCCATGGGGTACATGGATGCCTTCCGCCGGAAGACTTTCCTTCACCGCCGCCCATCGGGTGATCTATAGGGTTTTTGGCGACTCCACGTACCTTAGGCCTTCTGCCAAGCCATCTTGACCTGCCTGCTTTTCCTAATGAAATATTCTCATGTTCTATATTGCTTACCTGGCCTATCGTTGCATAGCAGTCCTGGCCAATAAGCCTTATTTCGCCAGAGGGCAGCCTCACGTGAACATACATGCCCTCCTTAGCCATTATATGGGCAGAGGCGCCCGCGCTGCGCACAATCTGTCCCCCTTTGCCCTTTACTAACTCTATATTGTGTATCTGTATTCCTGATGGTATAGCCTTAAGAGGTAAGGCGTTACCTAGTTTTATATCCGCGGATTCACCTGAATATACTTTTGTTCCCACTGTTAACCCCTGTGGGCATATTATATACCTTTTCTCACCGTCTTCGTATCCCAAAAGCGCTATTCTTGAAGAGCGGTTTGGATCATACTCGACAGATAAGACTTCCGCGGCTGCATTGAATTTATCGCGCTTAAAATCAACTATGCGCAGGCGCCTTCTGTGGCCACCGCCTCTATACCTTACAGTAATACGCCCATTGGCATTCCTTCCGCCTTTCTTTCTTATAGCCCTTGTAAGAGGCTTGTATGGACTATCCGTAGTTATTTCATCAAAAGATGAGACAGTCATCCATCTCTGCGATGGTGTTGTCGGATTTTTTTTAATAATCGCCATTTCTACTCCTGCTCCTAAGCATTAGCTTGCAGCTATATCTATGGTATCACCTTGTTTTAGCGTAATAACAGCCTTCTTCCAATCAGATGTATGCCCAAGTTTATATCGTACCCTTTTAGGCTTGCCCTTTACGTTCATGGTATTTACAGATACTACATGTACCTTGTATATATCTTCAACAGCTTTTTTTATCTGGATCTTATTCGCTGGCTTACTAACCCAAAATATATACTTATTCATTTCAAGAAGGGTCGAGCCCTTCTCTGTGCGCATTAAACTTTTAACTATATCGTATGAACTCATAACCATATCTTATACCGCCTTTGCTAAAATCTTTTCCAGCTTCTTCAAAGCTTCCTTTTCCACCAAGATCTTATCACATAATAATACCTGGTACGCGTTTATATCTTCTACCTTCGATGAGGTTGTCTTGCTTATATTGCGGCTTGCCTTTATAAGATTTTCAGCTCCTTGCTCAGATATTATAAATAATCTTCCTTTGCCCATTTTCATTTTGCTCAAGATCGCTGCCAGCTCTTTTGTTTTGTGCGACTCGAGCTTAAACTCATCTACAACTGAGATATTATTCTCATTCAGCTTGGCATTCAAGGAAGATAGCAAAGCCAATCTCTTCATCTTCTTTGGCATCTGATAATGCCAGTTTTTAGTAATGGGCCCAAACGTAGTACCGCCGCCTCTCCATAGCGGTGAGCGTATACTGCCAACGCGCGCCCTGCCTGTGCCCTTCTGCTTCCATGGCTTTTTGCCTCCGCCACGGACCTCGCCTCTGGTTTTTGTGTTTGCTGAACCCATTCTTTGATTTGCTTGATACATTGCAACAGCTTGCTGAAGTAAGGCTTTATTTACCTTACCATCAAACACCTTCTCGTTGAGTTTTAAGCTCTCAACTTCTTCGCCTTTTTTATTTACAACAGTTATATTTGCCATCACTTTCCTTGATTACTTCTTCTTTACTGCAGGTTTACCCTTATTAGCCTTGCCCTTAGGAACATCTTCTACTTTCTTCGGTTCCTTTTTCTTTTTCTTAAGCGCCTTTTTTATGGTCAGGTAGCTCCCTTTTGACCCAGGAACAGAACCTTTTATGAGTAAAAGGTTATTCTCTTTGTCTATATCCATGATCTCCAGATTCTGCCCTGTAACTCTTTTATTTCCCATTTGACCGGGAAGATGATGCCCCTTATATACACGAGAAGGGTTAGAACTGGCACCTATAGAACCGGGTGCCCTATGCGACATCGAACCATGTGTCTCGGGCCCACCTTTCCAATGCCAACGCTTAACACCACCTTGAAATCCTTTACCTATTGATACGCCGCTGACATCAACATAGTCACCAACAGTAAAGATATCTACCGTTATGTTTTCTGAGGCCTTTACATCCTTTACATTCGCTGCTCTTATCTCTTTTATAAATCTGACAGGCTTTACCTTTACACTATTGAATCTTCCCATATGGGGCTTATTAACATTTCTTTCCTTTTTGATATCAAATCCTAATTGAACTGAAGTATAACCGTCCCTCTCCTTAGATTTTACCTGCAATACAGGGCATGGCCCAGCCTCTACTACGGTCACCGAAATAGCTGCTCCGGTATCCTGAAAGATTTTTGTCATTCCTAGTTTCTTACCCAATATACCGTTTATCATAACTTGTTCTCATGCTCCGTATGCCGTATGTCGTATTTCGTATTTTGTAAGCGCAATACGATATGCGATATACTATATACGAAAATTAACGTATCTCTACATCGACCCCTGCGCCAAGATTTAGCTTTCTAAGAGCGTCTATGGTCTTTGCGGTGGGTTCGACTATGTCAAGAAGCCGCTTATGCGTCTTTATCTGATACTGATCACGTGATTTCTTGTCGATATGCGGCCCCCTAAGCACAGTATAATCCTCTCTCTTGGTAGGCAAAGGTATGGGGCCCACAACTTTAGCACCTGTCCTCTTTGCAGTATTTACTATATCTGCTGCTGCCTTATCGAGGATTCTGTGATCGTAGGCTCTTAACTTTATCCTTATCTTCTGCTGCATTGCGTCAGTACTCCATTCGCAGGGACTGTCCCTATAGAGCTTGCCCTTAGAGCAAGAAAAGGGACTGTCCCTGATCTTTTACCCGCTATTTTATTACCTCACTGATAACACCGGCCCCAACGGTCCTTCCGCCTTCCCTGATAGCAAAGCGCAATTCTTTCTCCATTGCGATGGGTATTATCAATTCTACATCAATACTTACATTGTCCCCTGGCATTACCATCTCAACGCCTTCAGGTAATGTAACCACGCCCGTAACATCTGTGGTTCTAAAATAGAACTGCGGGCGGTAACC
>JBDRAM010000069.1:0-24311 GCA_043823785.1 Candidatus Omnitrophota bacterium | reverse complement strand
GTAGCACTACAGTTGTTTCCAGTGTAAAGTGCGAAGGAGGAAGCTACGCCGGCTTATTTGCGCTATACGGCGGAGCGTCCCGTCCTCCGTAGCACTACAGTTGTTTCCAGTGTAAAGTGCGAAGGAGGAAGCTACGCCGGCCAAATTTGCGAAGCAAATTTGGTACTGAGCAACCTTTAAGCAATGCGACCTATGGGAGCATTGCAGGTTGCGAAGTGCCAAATTTACCCGTATATCTTTTTAAACGCCATAGGGAGAAATTTTAAAAGATCAGTAGCTCTTAGGGATATCTCGCCTTTTTCTTCTGCCGCAATATCACCTGAAAGGCCGTGAACATATACACCTAATCTCGCAGCTTTAAACCCGTCCATTCCCTGCGCTAAAAAAGCGCTGATGATCCCTGTTAATACATCTCCGCTGCCTCCGGATGCCATGCCTGGGTTTCCCGATAGATTCACATATTTCTTAAATCCTGGCGAAGCTACAACGGTCATGCAGCCTTTCAATACAGTCGTAACATTATATTTGTCCGCGAAGCGGCTTGCAACTGTTTTTTTATTTTTTTTAATAAAAGATATATCATTGCCCAAAAGCCTCGACATCTCACCTGGGTGAGGAGTTATTACTTTAGCTTGCGGCTTGTGACTTGTGGCTTGTAGAATATTCAGATGGCAGGACAATGCATTGAGTCCGTCAGCATCTATGACCATGGGAATATCGAGCTTTTCTATTAAAGAGCGTATCAACCTTTGTGTCTGCTTATTTTGAGAAAGGCCTGGCCCCAGAGCAACAGAATCGCACTTTTTTGCAAATGCCATTATAACGCTAAATGCCTTCATTGAAAGAGCAGCATTTGAAGTCTCGGGAAGGGGAAGTGTCATAACCTCCGTTAGCTTCCTCTCCATAATAGAGTTCAGGCTTTTTGGTATACCCAGCGTAACTAACCCCGCGCCAGAGAGCAAAGCTGCTTCGCTTGCAAGATATGCCGCGCCAGTCATGCCCAAAGAACCAGCTATTACTAACACATGGCCGTAATCGCCTTTATGAGAATCGCGCTTGCGCTTCCTTATAAGAGATCTTGGCATCTGTTATTTCTTTATTAAAATCGCGTTTGCCACCGCATAAGTACGAGTATGTGATATGCTCACCATAATATCAGTTACACCCATCTTTCTGCTGACACTTTCGACCTCACCGCTTAAGCGCACATTAGGCTTACCTGACTTTTCGTTCCAGACCTCTATGTCTTTCCATTCTACTCTATTAGCCCAACCATTTCCAAGCGCCTTAAGCACAGCTTCTTTGGCCGCGAATCTTGCCGCAAGATGCTGGTAGGACGCACTTCTACCGTTTGAATACTCAAGCTCCTTGTCCGTAAAGATCCTCTTGAGAAAATTATCTTTCCATCTTATAGCGGCGTTCTTTATTCTTGAGACCTCTATTATATCCACACCAGCGCCAACTATCATAACGCACGACCTTCTCTCATAAGCTTCTTCATTCTTTTCACAGCTTCTGAAAGCCCTGTGAAAAGACTCTCTGCCACAATTGAAAAACCTATATTCAGCTCCTCTAAGACCTGGATGCCCGCGATAGCCTTCACATTTTTATAATCAAGGCCATGGCCTGCGTTAACTCCCAAGCCTATGTTATGAGCATAACAAGCGCTTTTTTCTATTCTTTTAAGCTCACCAGCGCGCGCTTTAGTGCTTTTGGCATTCGCGTACGCACCCGTATGGAGCTCTATATAATCCGCGCCGGTATCCTTGGCAGCTTTGATCTGTGAATTTAGGGGATCGATAAAAAGACTTACGACTATACCTTTTTTATTAAGCAAACTCACTGCCCTGGATACGCTCTTTTTATACCTCAAGACGTCAAGCCCTCCCTCCGTCGTAAGCTCCTGCCTTTTTTCAGGGACTAACGTAGCCTGGTCTGGCTTAACCTTTAAAGCTATCTGCACGATCTCATCGATTATCGACATCTCAAGATTAAGTTTTGTCATAACTTTTTTTCTTAATATGAAAAGGTCCTGATCGTGTATATGCCTTCTGTCTTTACGCAAATGGCATACGATGCTATCAGCTCCTGATTTTTCGCACATAAGCGCCGCCATTATTGGATCGGGAAAAGTTTCTCGGCGGGCCTGCCGCAATGTCGCGATATGGTCGATGTTAACTCCAAGCTTCAAGCATCGATCTCCTCTTTTGCTGCACAGGCTATCTCTTCGGCAAGTTCCTTTATCTGAAGCTGATTCTGGCCTTCTATCATTATTCTGAGTTTGTTCTCTGTGCCAGAGTATCTTACATATAGCCTGCCTTTAGCTCCCAGCTTCTTCTCTATTCTTTCCATAGCTTTCTTTAGTTTGGGCAGCTCCTCAAGCGGCTTCTTACGCCCTACTTCTACGTTGACCAGTATTTGAGGAAATTTATACATGCATCTTGCAAGCTCACCAAGGCTTTTACCTTCCTCAGACATAATTTTTAAAATATATAGCGCGGTCAAAAGTCCATCACCCGTAGTAGTGTGGTCCAAAAGTATAATATGGCCTGACTGTTCGCCTCCTAGGTTAAGTTTGCCTTTTAGCATCTTTTCAAGCACGAACTTATCACCCACATCTGTCTTTATCAGCCTGCCGCCCCACTGGCTTACGCACATCTCAAGCCCAAGATTACTCATTTGGGTGGTAACTATAGAATTCTTATTCAACTTGCCCTTTTCAATAAGATATTTGGCTATAATAGCAAGAATAAAATCTCCATCGAGGACTTGTCCTTTTTCATCGCATGCTATCACTCGGTCGCCATCGCCGTCAAAGGCAAAGCCGCAATCACACTTTTCTTTAATAACAAAATCAGAAACAACATTAGGATACAAAGACCCGGCCCCATCGTTTATATTGCTGCCGTTCGGGGTATTGTTTATGCTTACTATATTCATGCCCAGCTCGCTCTTAAGATGCGGAATAATAAATGAAATGGGCCCATGCGCGCAATCTACCACTATCTTATAGTTATTAAGATCAACACCGGCAATAATTTCCTTCAACAGGCCTATGTAGAGAGGGATGCTATCTTTTTCATCTTTTACTTTACCCTCAGCCGCAATATGCTCTGTCCCATCCTCAGGATGCGCCGGCAATAATCCATCTCCTTCTGAAGCAGAAGTTAGATCGGCTGTCCCTGAGAAGACTATTCTTTCTATTTCCTTCTCTTCGGCAGGCGTTAACTTATATCCTTTATGCGTAAAAAACTTAAGCCCATTATCGCTTATATCATTATGCGAAGCTGATACGACTACTCCCATATCATGATTGGACATTTTCACCAGAGAGGCGGTACAGGGAGTAGGGAGTATACCTAATTTCACAATATCAACGCCTTCCGATGTTATACCTTTTATTAACTGCTCTTCAAACATGTCTCCGGTAGTACGGGTATCTTTAGCAATAGATATACGCTGGCGCCTTCGCTTGTGAGGGTTGGTATTTTTAATAAAAATAGATACTGCCTTGCCGATCTTGCATATCATCTCTTCTGTCAGCGGATATACGCCTACTTTTCCCCTTATGCCATCGGTGCCGAATAACTTATCCATATTCATGAACTCTTTCTTTTAGATCTTATCTTCTTATCTGCGTCTGAATCTTGATATAGGGACTGTGACCCTTACATCTCCATCATGCCCTATCTTACAGCCAGGTATAGGGTTAAGCCTTACTCTTTTCTTTAGGAGACTATTTTCACCAGCAACATTTACCGGCTCTGTAGTTATATGAGTATGCTCCTTTATAATTTCCTGCGGACCAGCTACGACAGAATATGAAGGGCTTATAACTATTCTATCAAACGCGACTCTGTAGCCATATGCCGGTTCACCTTCAATATTTACCGATATTGGAAGCCTCTTTACTGTCAGGTTCTCACCTGATACTTTTATAATAGAGGGTGTTTCTTCGTCTGTGCTTAGGGATTTTCTATAAAGTTGTCCTCCTATATAGGCCCATGTAAGCAAAGCCAGGATAAGAGATATTAATTTTATCGAAAAATTATTTACAAAAATAGCTTTCAGGAAATTCACTATATCGCACCCCTTTTATTTCTTTTTACCGCTGAAGATCTTCACCATTTCCCTCTTCTTCTGGCGCATAGGACGGCATAGATTCTTAAGAACTCTTTCAAGCCCTTCCTTATCAAGATCACGCGTCAACCTGCCATTTATCGCTATCGATACCGCTCCTGTTTCTTCAGACACCACCACAACAATAGCATCTGTCTGTTCGGTAAGGCCTATAGCAGCGCGATGACGCGTACCTAGGCTGCGGCTTATCCTCGGGTTGTCCGATAAAGGAAAAAGGCAGCCACCGGCAACCACCCGCTCTCCGCGTATTATAACACCTCCATCATGCAAGGGTGTGCCTGGCATAAAAACAGTAGTAAGAAGTTCCGAGCTCACGCGTCCATCTAAAATTATTCCGGTTTCAGTATAGGGTTTTAGCGTGTTTGTCCTCTCTACGGCTATGATAACTCCGGTCTTTTTCTTCGAAAGAAGAAAGGACGCGGCTACAATCTCATCTATAATATGTTCCTCTATGGTAAAGGTGCTCAATAAGCCCTGCTCACCTATGCGTGCCAGGCCTTGCCTTAATTCAGGGTGGAATATAACCAAAAACGCGAGCACAAGCAACGCAAAGAATTTCTCTATTATCCAGTTTAATGTGTATAACTCTAAGCGCTGCGCTAAAAAAGTGGTTGTTATAAAAATAAGGATTATGAGAACAATCAGGCCTTTTAAAACCTGGAATGCTTTTGTCTGTTTTATAAAAACAAGGATCATATAGTATACATACCAGAGTATAGCTATCTCAATCAACGGCTTCCAAAAGCTGCCTATATACTCTAACATCATATGACCCTTCTTATGTTTTTGTGTTTAAAAAAAATGAGCCGGCTATTATATTAAACTATTTTTCTTATTGCGTCAACCATTCTTCCCGCGGCAACAGCTTCTTTTACATCGTGGACTCTGATTATATTCGCGCCGTTAAAAATTGCTATCGCGTTGGCTGCTACCGTAGGTATCAACCTATTCTTTACATCAAAGCCCAAGGCCTTACCTATAAAAGATTTTCTCGAAAGGCCTATAAGGACCGGGAACCCTAACCGCTTGAAAAATGAAAGCTCCTTTATTAACTTTAGATTATGCTTTAGCGTCTTACCAAAACCGATTCCAGGGTCGACCGCTAAACATTCTTTCTTAAGGCCGTTTCTGCAAGCTATTTTTATACCCTCGGATAGGTATCGCCTTATTTCTAAAAGGAGATTTTTATATGCGGGACTCTTTTGCATAGTCCTTGGCGCGCCTTTCATATGCATTATAACTAAACCCGCGTTATATCTGGCGCACAAAGATGCTATTCTCTCGTCGCTTCGCAAGCCTGATACATCATTTATGATTGAGGCGCCTTGTTCAAGAGCGGCTTTTGCAACCTCGAATTTCGTAGTATCTACGGAAATTGGTACTTTTAGTCTCTTATTCAGCCGCTTGACAACAGGTATAACTCTCCTTAGTTCTTCTTCGACAGATACGCCAAAAGACCCCGGCCTTGTAGATTCCCCTCCGATGTCAATTATATCTGCCCCTTCATCCTGCATATTCATTGCTCTCAAGCAGGCATTATTTACGCTAAAATATTGGCCTCCGTCAAAAAATGAGTCAGGTGTAATATTTATAACACCCATCACATGTGTCTTTTTAGTTATATCAAGACAATACTGGCGGCACCTTAAGGTCTTCTGCTGCATCTTTCTCTTTACTGGGAGCCTTCTCTTCTTCCTTCTCCGGCAAGCCTACTATCTCTCTTGCCTGCTTGGCATCCAATACCTCCTTTTCTAAAAGGGCATCTGCCAACTTGATAAGCTTATCCTGGTTCTTGACTAACATATCTTTTGCGCGCTTATACGCATTATCTACTATACTGCGGATCTCATTGTCTATGAGCTGCGCTGTTTCATCGCTGTAATTTCTCTCCTCACCGATATCCCTGCCTAAAAATATCTGCCGGTGTTTTCTGCCGAATGTGAGGTGGCCAAGATTTTTACTCATGCCAAACTCACAGACCATCCTCCTGGCTAAGTCTGTGGCAACTTCCAGGTCGCTGTGAGCGCCTGTTGTAATTTCACTAAACGTCAGCTCTTCGGATGACCTGCCGCCAAGAAGCACGGTTAATCTATCTATCAGTTCTGTTTTGGAGACTATGTATCTGTCCTCGATCGGAAGTTCCATAGTATAGCCTAAAGCAGAGGTGCCTCGCGGAATTATTGAAACCTTATGCAGCTCTTCCGCGCCAGGCATTAACAGCCTAAGCAATGCATGGCCAGATTCATGATATGCTATTATTTTTTTCTCCTTCTTACTTATAACGCGGCTTTTTCTCTGGGGGCCTGCCATAACCCTTTCTATCGACTCCTGAAGCTCGTCAGTAGCAACAGCTGCTTTGCCGCGCCTTGCTGCCAAAAGCGCTGCCTCGTTAATAAGATTGGCGAGATCAGCACCTGAAAAACCAGAAGTCTGTTTTGCTATAGCATTCAAATTCGAACTCTTATCAAGCTTGACAGCCCTGGAATGCACTCTTAAGATCTCTTCCCTGCCCCTTATATCAGGGCGATCTATGACTATCTGCCTGTCAAACCTGCCTGGCCGCAACAGCGCTGGATCTAAGACATCCGGCCTATTTGTAGCTGCTATCAGTATAACGCCTATTTCCGTGGAAAAACCGTCCATCTCAACCAATAGCGCGTTAAGTGTCTGCTCGCGTTCATCATGGCCGCCGCCTATGCCTGCAAACCTCTGCCTTCCGACAGCATCAATCTCATCCATAAATATAATAGCGCCCTTGCCTCCTGCTTTAGCGGATTTCTTGGCTTGGTCAAAAAGATCTCTTACGCGCGCAGCTCCTACACCAACAAACATCTCTACAAAATCAGAACCGCTGATACTGAAAAAAGGCACTCCGGCTTCTCCCGCAACTGCCCGGGCCAACAATGTCTTTCCGCAGCCGGGAGGGCCCATAAGCAAGACGCCTTTTGGCATTTTGCCGCCAAGCCGCTGAAATTTCTTAGGATCACCTAAAAACTCTATTACCTCCTTCAGCTCCTCTTTTGCCTCATCAACCCCGGCAACATCGCTAAATGTCACTTTTATTTTGCCTCCGGTCACTAAGGTTGCGCGGCTTTTGCCAAAAGACCATATCTTACTGCCGCCAGCGGCGGCATTGCCCCTAACAAAGAAAAACCATAATAGTAAAAAGAACAGGAGCGTAGGGCCTACAGCCATAAGTATATTTGAAAAAAATGATCTTGGTTTGACAACAACCTCATCAACATTATCGCGTATAACTTTTAGTATTTCTGTGTCCTTGCTTGGGATATCTACATAGTATGTACTATTATCTGAAAACTTTACATCCACCTTATCTTCAGTTATAACCGCCTCCGCGATTGTCTTTGTCTCATTATTATTTTTTAGCAGTCTATAGAATTCACCGTAAGGAAGATTAGCGGGTAAGTTGCCAAAACCTCTCATGGGCGCGGATGTCATACGAAAAAGCATTAACATTAAAAGCACAATCCCGAACCAAAAAAGCGGGCCCGGGGGATTCTGCTTGCCGGGAGGCGTAGGCCGCAGCCTGTTTTTTCTCTTATTATTATTGTTGTTGTTAGCCATTTATATCCTTTACTTTTAATTATGTGTATATTGACAGGGCTGTATTATATCAAATTTTTTTTAGTTTGGCAAGAACTCTAATTTCAGGACACGCTTGGTCTTTTCTGAAACTCTAAATTTATCAGACATCCGCATACCGCATAACCATATAAGATCGCCGTCAGAAGATACAACTAAAGGTACGTTTTTGCGCCGGCTAAGCGGTATCTTTTCATCTATGAAGATATCTGATATTTTTTTATGGCTGCGCATGCCAAAAGGTCTCATTCTGTCACCAGGATAGCGATAGCGCAGCTTAAGGGGCATCTTAAGTTTATCCATGTCAAAAAACTCACATGAGTTTGAATTCTTTTTTCTATCTTTATTAAATATACTACTGAATCTGTCGCTCCCACTAAGAATCTTAGCATTTATTTTCTTTCGGCCAAAAACGGTTTTGCCTGGAATGCTTAATTGAGCGGTTTCAGGCCTATATCTGCTTACACTCCTTTTTCGATTGTAGAAAAATATGATATCACTTTTACTCTTTTCGCACTCTACGCCTGAGGGCATATGCACTATAGAACCTACAGGCCTATGATAAACTAGATTCTCAATCTCGCGGGAGTGCCTAAAATCAATATCATCCATGCTCCCTGTCAAAGATTCCACCGCCTTTCTTACAAATGCTCTCTGCAATGACAGATGGCTTTTTTTAAAAACTTTCAGAGATATAGCAACCGCACCGGTCCTTCTCTTCCTCGCATATCTTTTGAATACCTCATCCTGCTTAAGATTTAGATACTCGTAATCCTTTTCTGTTACCTGTGAAAGATTATAGAGCAGTTCTTTTATCTTTGGGCTATAATCTTTTTCTAAAAGCGGAATAAGTTTCAGCCTTACTTTGTTTCTAAAAAAATCTGTCCTAAGATTTGAACTATCTATCCTGGGCCTCAATCTTTTGCGCTTTAGATAGGACTCGATCTCTCTTCGTGATATATCGATAAGAGGCCTTATGATAATAGTGCCGCCATGGGAGCGCTTAGGAAGAATTCCTCTAAGCCCCCGCAAGCCAGAGCCGCGCAAAAGCCTCATTAACAACGTTTCTGCCTGATCATCCCTTGTGTGTGCTGTTGCTATCAGATCAGCATTTAAATCGCGCGCAGCCTTTAAGAAGAACCCGTACCTGGCTCTGCGTGCCATATCCTCAAGGGACCGCTTATTGTCTGATGCAAGCTTCTTAATATCTTCGGAATGGGTTACAGCCTGCAGCCTAAGACGCCTTGCCATGGATTTGACAAAATCTTCATCCCTGTCCGACTCTATGCCTCTGAGCTTATGATTCATGTGTAAAATTATAAGTTCTATGCCGAGATCTTTTTTCATGGAATTTAGAGCATGAAGCATAGCAACTGAATCAGGCCCTCCCGAAACGCACAGAAGGACCCTCATACCTTTTTTAATCATAGAATATTTGATTAATGTCTCTTTTACCCTATCTAGCATAAAATGAATTCCATTTATGTATTATGAAGTCTTATTTGTTAATGAAAAAGAAAGGTACATTGTGTGTTAAATGCATAACGCCAATTTGAGCTAAAATTATGGGGCTTTGGCAGTAAGGTAGGTTAGAATAGTAGTAAAAGCCAAAATTAAAAAGAAGAATAAAAATATTACCCTTGGCTTTCGGTATAGCCACGTTACGTGGCGCTCTATCATCTTCTGATTATCAGATTCTATCTCATCATAGCCGATACCAAAGATATAGGAATCAAGGAGATTGCGCGGAACCTTTTTAATCCACCTTACCGTACTATAAGAAGCAGTGGCAACAGCTGAGGGGATGTTTATAATAAGCTTTAACTTTGTCTCGCCAGAGATAAATTTAAATATATCCCTGCCCTTTTCTGTTTTTGCTTCAATGCACATACCAACCTTGCTGACGTTTTTTGTGAACCCTTGAAAGATACGGGAACAAGGATTCTTTCTCTCATCTACAACCTGGAATTCTATTGGGAACACAGTTGAGAGCCTGACGTACCTTCTTTTCTCATGACCTGTTATTCTCATTATACTATGTCCTTGTATTATGCTATAAATTATAACATATAAAACAATAAAGTTAAATACATATTTTACTCCCAAAGAACAAAGTTAATTAATCGTTTTCCTAAGTCTAAGATAAGTAGCTAAAAAAATAGACCCCTTTTGCTTTGCCAGGGGTTTATTTAATCTTTCCATTTAAATATATCATATTATACTAATATAGTCAAGTGATGGTGGAATGGAAACTGGAATTAAATTAGTTCCCCATAATAATAAGGTGAGATTTAAACCGAACCTTAATGCTGGAATTATTTATATGAGTGGCTTGCCATGTACCCTAGCCCTGTACCACTCACTTCGTTTGGGTTTGGGACATGCCCGAGAATTTGCCCTGTATCAGTCGGCATATACACATACAATAGCCTCCGGTACAGGGCATGTGCCACCAATGGCAAACTCGAGTGGTACATGGTAGCGGCGAGTGGGATCGAACCACTGACAACACGGGTATGAGCCGTGTGCTCTAACCATCTGAGCTACGCCGCCAAATTTTCGAAGAAAATTTGGTACTGAGCCAGCGTTAAAAATGCGACCTATGGGAGCATTTTAGCTGGCGAAGTACCTTCTTCTATATACACAACAAAGTTTGTGTGCAAACTTGGCACTGCGGTTCGCTTTGCTCACCATCCCTCGAACCGTACCGAGCAAAAGCGAGGGAAGGTTGCGTTAAGTCCGCCATAGGCGGATAGCAACCAAAGTGCCTTAAATTTTCGAAGAAAATTTGGTACTGAGCCAGCGTTAAGTCCGCCATAGGCTGATAGCTGGCGAAGTACCTTTCTCGTGTATTAATGTGTTCAAGTATAGCAAAAATGAAAGGCATATTCAAGTTATTCTTTAAGCTACGACTATCTCGCTTCCTCGCGTTGGGCAATATCGATTACATGTATTAAACTGCAGCATCTATACCTAAAGTAACGCTAATCTCTTTGACAGGATCTACCCAATAACTGAACGGAAAACTCCGTTGTAATATAGTACTTCTTTTTTGCTGCTGCAGGATGCTTAAATCTATTGTTACTAAACCTTTTTCTACAGTTTTCATAATAAGCCTTGCATAACGGTACCAGTAACCGTTCTCCAGTAATCTCTCGAGTGCTATAAGAAGTGCAGGGTTGTTTTTTTGCTTGATTAATCCTTGATCTACCATCTCAAATACAATATCTGAATAGAAATTCCATGCCTCCATGCCTGCTAGATGTTGCAGCATATCAGTCAATATAATATGGTCGCTGCTATCTATCAATCCTTTAGCCAGCATGAGTTTTATTATGTTAGTACAGTATGTGTCGTGTTTACCTTTTAGGTGCTTTAAAAGTTTGGTAAGGCAGTCTACGGCGTCTGCTTTCGTAATATATTCTGAATCTAGCATCGCAAATATATATTTATATTCATACCATAGCACATCTTCAATTTTCTGTTTTTTATTAATGTATTGCAGAAGGAGGTACAATCGCATTAAACGTTTGCGAACCTCGACTCGTTCCCCAACTCGTTCTGGAAGGCTTAATAAGGTCTTGATTCTCTCTAATTTTTGTTGCACAGGTTTAAGGATAGGGTCGGCCTTATCCAAAACAAGACCATTTTTGTATGCATCTAAAAGAGTGTATATGCAATCACTAGATACTCCATCGCGATTGGTAAGAACCACTTTTTCAAAAGCAGTCTTAAACTGTGCCATAGCCTCTTCTCTAACAATCATTCCACCAATATATTTTGCTATAATTAACCTGGCCCAAAAAATATGATTCCTGAAGTTTCGTACTCTCTCTTCAGTTTTAACTAATAACGGGTCGTCCCTTTCCTTGATAATTCCCTTAACGACCAATTTCGTAACTACATCAGCAGCACTCATATCATATCCGTGTTCCTTTAAAAATTCTAATTCTTTCAGCAAAACAGTATCATTTCCTTGTGTTATATCTCCTATGTCAATCATCTTTAAAATAACATCAACGTGGTCCATTTTTGTACCAAGAAAACTAATATCAAAATAGTCCGCTTCAATGTAATGCATTCTAAAAGGAAGCTCACCCCTTTTCATAGTTCTTTGATACAGCAAAATATCATTAAGTATAGGATCGGGATCCTGTGAAATAAATCCAACATCTGCCATTTTCCAGCCTAACTTAGAAAGGTTTTCACTATCTTCCATCTTCCTGACCACCTCTTTAAGACGAAATGAGGCTTCTCGCCTATTGATTAACCCCATCTTCCACATATCAAGTATCACAGAACCCTGCTCAAAAAGAGGCCCGTCCTGTTGCCCCCTACATAGAAATTGCAGTTTAGTGACAGCAAGAGTCAACGCCTCAAAAGCATCTGATGCTTGCCTTCTAACAGACTCTTTTGAGTTATCATAGGGAAAAATTGTAGGCCGCGTATCATTTATAAGCCTGATGCAAACTTTTGAGGCCATAGGCCTGAGGGCATAGCTTGGATGTATGCAGCTTGCCAGAAAAGCAACGCAAAGTACTAATGTCAATTGTTTCCGAATTATTTTAACCATAGCAAAAATAAAAATTATATTCAAGTCATTCTTTGAGCTGGGAAATAAACTCTTCAACTTACGCGGCTGAATCTATGTATGAAAGTATCTCTGCTTCATCTGACGAAGTCTGAGATAAAAATCTTTGAAATTTACCAAGAGTACGTCCAAAATTCTTTTGTTCTTCTAACGCAAGACCTAGCATCTTCACTGTTCTTTCCAACAGTTTTTCGTTTTTAAAAAATTCTCCTGCCTTTATGCTTTCTACGTCTTTTAGCACCAGAAAAGTAAGGGTTTCATTTAGCAACTCTGTAAACCCCATATATAGATGAGTAAAATATGCATCCTCTTCATTCTCTTCTATTGTCCAAAAATATTTAACTATATTATCCCAAATAATAAAATATAAAATATGAACGTTGGCCTCGTCTCTTTTCAGAAAAATGCGCAGTCTCTCCAAAATAAACCTATTGTCTTCGTCAAGCAGGATATTGTTCTCTTTAAGCCACTTATTTATGTTTTCTACACCTTCGAAGCTGATATCCTGTGGCTCTATACCGGTTCCAGATAAGCTTTTGACTGTCCTTAAAAATAGCATTAAGCTCATAGCTACTATTTCCTTATCGCTAAAGCCTATCTTGAACATTGCATCTTCTTTCTTTAGCTCTTCGTAAACATCTATCTCAAGCCCGAGGTCTATGCGCAACACACAGCTTATCTTTTTATACAAGCGCTTGAAAAAATCTTCCGCGTTATCAAAAAAACCGAGTGTTTTTACCTTGCTTGAGTCTTCGTACCAGTCTGCGATATAGCGAAAATATCTTCTTAATAAAAACCGCGTAACTCACTAGGCAAGTTATCGCCCCCCCCATACTACTACATCCAGATGCGTAAGGTCGACATTCTCCCAGTTGCCTGTCGCAATAATCTCTAGAGCTGCGTCTTTGTTCCAGAACACAATCTTCTCAAAGAGATACTTGAAAAGTTCTCTTTTCTCATCACCTATATCACTTTCTCTAAAGAATGCTGCCAGCGATTTTGCAAGCTCTTTTGCCAGTCTCTTTTTAATTTCAACATTAATATCTTTTATGCTATCGGCAAAGACGTGTGACACAAAGCCGTGGGCTTTTTTCTCACCCAGCAGCAGGCTTTCGGATATTTCAAACAACGTGTTGTATGCCTGCTCTGACGATGCAAAGCTTAAGCTTCTCATTATCCCGGGCTTAAGCCCGTCCCAACAGGCTTTCCACATCTGGTCTATCCTGGGCTTTAAATCATCCATCGCCTCCCGGATATCAAGCAGGACAATCAGCGACATCCTTACGTGGTCCAGCGTTATGGCAGGTATATTTTTTCTGTTTTTACTTGCGGCGCCATCATTGCTTAGAATATATTCTCTGAAGAATGCTTCTATTTTTGACTTCTGGCTTCTGCTTAAAGAGCCTGGCTTTGCTATACCATGCTCAAGCATGGCAATAGCATACTTGCCTATAAGAGTGATGTCTTCTATCTCCATATCGATGCCCTGTAGCCTAATGATCTCTGCAATAGCCTTCCAGGCTTTGTCAAAATACGCAGAGTCCTGAAGTTTACTGAGATATATAAGGCTGCTTTTAAGATACCGAGAACCGGAATTGAGGTAAATGTTTATTACCTTTTCCTGTGCTGCCTTAGATTTATATAGTGTAAGAAGGCTGAGTATCTCCGCGATATCATCTCTTTTATGATCATCAAGAAGCTCAATAAGTAAAGCCTCAAGCTCCTTTTTCCTATAATCAGTGTCAAAACCTATCAGGTTTTCAAGCGCATCCGCGTATTCAACGAGTAAAACTTTATGTTTTGGGATAATATATATCATAAAGTCTATGAATCTGCGCATAATCTTTGTAGACTTGCGCCAGTCCAAGGCGGGCCCTTGACTTCTATACTGTGTGCAAAAAAGAAGGAGAAAGTTCTCTATAATTCTCATATTAGACTCTCGAGACATCATATCAAATATAGCGGAAATATCATCATCCCCTAATAAAAAAACTAAAGACAGGCCTATTGCCACAGATGTTATCTCATTCTCGCCATTAATATCGAGGTAAAATTCTTTTAGCTCCTTTGAAGTAAGCACAGAGCAAAGATATTTAATAATATCATATATCTCCTTAAGAAAATCCTCGTCATAATTAGATGCGAATTTAATACGGTCGACTATGTTATTAAAGCGGCTTGGCAAACGCGCGCAAGAAAGGGCCTTGAAAAATACCGCCTTTTTAATAAGCGCGTCATTTAACCTTACCATGGCCGTGTTTAGCATGCCTGCTTTTTTTTCCTTGTAAACAGTGTCATGTCTCTCCAGATACATATCCGCATAGGTATCCGCAGCTATCGGCAGAATTGCCTTTGTACCATTATCAACGAGCAGGGACAGAAGAAACTCAAAATCAATGGCATAAGAACCAAAGAAATCATCTTTTGTATTCTTGCCGCTTCTTTTATGGTAATTCATCTGGTACATAAGCATGACTGATTCCTGTGCCCATTCTTCAACCTCCTCATAACAAAGAAGTGATTTCATTATATGCCTGACAGATTCGAACTGTTTGTTTCTGTCTAAATACCTGTACCAACCACTATCATCGGGGAAAGCTACATAGAAATAACGCATAAGCTTCTTCGCGAGGTCCAGTTCAGAAAAATTCTCACTCGTGTTTGCGCTTATCCAGTACCCCGCTAAGACACTCCAACTCTCTTCCCCGTAAATACCTCTATATCCTAATTCCTCAAATTCTTTATCAAGCATTTCATGTTCCTCTTTAGAAAGAGGGTGTTTATTGACAAAATAATCGTTCTCTTTGTAGGAATCGGCCTCTGGAATAGGCCGCGGCAAAGTATAGACTGCCCAATAGCATTCACCCGGCTTTACAAGATTTCCTATTTCATCATTGAAATGGTTTCTCTGGAATATCCTTCCGTCTCTTTCTCGTATCAGCATAAGGATATCATCCGGATGGCCTATCCGGGCGGCAGAAGTCCGCGAATACCTTTTTACCATCTCTAGCAAAGTAATCTTATCATCCTCGCCAAAATCAATGTCATCTGTATTAATAAAAAGATGCGCAGACCTAAAGGCCTCCAGCGTAGTATGCTCCAGGGCATCTTGACCAGACAGCTTTGCAGACATTGGCCTTAAAGCAGAACTCTCCTGCGCACCTAAAGGTAAAGAACCTGCTCCTGCGGCATCTATAAAAAACATTATTGTAATTAGTGTTATTATAACTTGTTTAGCCATAATCTCTCCAAAAAAACAAAACCCCTGCTCTTGCCAGGGGTTTTGTTTAGATTATTTGTATTTTTTGTATTATAACATGTAATAGTAATAAGTCAAGAAAAATCACTGGAGTTCAGGAATGCAGAATAAAAACTACAACAACCGGCAGAACTTCAATTATTTTAGCCAAAATCACAGGTAAAAAATATGGATGGACTTTCCCTTAAGCGGATATTATAATAATATTCGCATTGTATGGGGGGTATACGGACCGGAACTAGTGTATATTCTATGGAGAATCAAGCCGTATTTGAAAAGCTGTGGAGAAAAAGCCCCGAAATTCTTCCGGGCTAACATGTTTTGTCCGCAAGCTCTCAAGTAGCCTGCGGGTAAAATTTCTTATTCCTCCAAAAAGCTTTTTAATGCAGTCCTTGAGAAGAGAGCCCTTTTCCATCAATTGGCTGATGATATGGGCAATCTGTAAAAGATGGTAAAAATTCTTCATAGCAGTAGCATTACTGCTATATATGTGTTCCAGTCCGTATCCCCCGTTTTTCTGCATGTTAAATCCTTCGTTCTCAATTTTCCATCTTAACCTCCCTGCGTTATTAGCAATCTCCTTAAAATTCTCTTGAGTAATCTCTAAATTACTCAACCATAGATACCTCTTTCCTTTAATACGGTTTCTCTTAAATTCTATGCATTCTAAAACATTTGTTTTATGATTCTCATGTTCTATATCAGTACCCCAGGCATAATCCTGCCTAAGCCCATTCTCTTCGTATCTGCCCCTGTTTTCCTTTTGCAGGGACTTTATTGTCATCGCCTCAGTATAGGTAGCGGGCATCGACCCTTTCTTGAATGTAATCACATACTTCCAGTTGTTCTTCCTGCATATTTCAAACACCTGCTGATTGGCATAGAGAGCGTCTAACGATAAACATATCTTTAACTGCGGAAATATCTTTTTTAGCCTCACCGCCAACCTATAAAATGCCCTTAATTCACAATCCTGTATAGCGCACCCTTGTTCATTCTCCACAAACTCAGTTTCTATCGACAATGCCATGCCTCTGGGTGAAATCAGCTTTGCCTCCAACACAGGATGGTAATAAAAGGTTTTATTCCCTTTCTTTTTGGTTATACACTTTTTGCAATGCCTGTTATTGCCAAAGCTGATATGCCCTGTCATGTCTATAGCGATTACATAATACCTGCCTAATAATCTATCTTCTTCCAGGCATCTCATCCGCAACATCCTGTTTATCATCTTTATCCTTAAAGTAGATATCTGCTTTGGAGACAGCCTCTTCATCAGATAACCCAATGTATCAGGGTGCGCTACCCTATCAAGGTTACTTCCAGCTAACAGATTAAGGTTGTCGACAAAGGCCTGCGTGGAAAACTCATGTTTAACCTGCCTTAGAGCTCCGAGTTTTAACAAAAATAATAATATCCCCGTCCACATAAGTTGTGTAAGGGGATATTCTGTCTTATTCTCCTGTCTCGGATCCTCTATCTGCCTAAACCAATTTTAAAAAAGACGGGAAAAAATGCCCCATGGTCTTATACAGTACATCGATTACTTCTTCTCTTTCACATACTGTTTTATTATCTGCCTTTGTATCTCGGATATCTGCTCCGTTATACCTTTCAATCGCTTGTATTCCTGCGCCCATTCCCTTACCTCCTCTATTATCCCTATGGGTATATATATGGTAGCTGTCTTTTTTTTATACTTATGCCTATAGGTGAGATATTCACTTATGTGCTTCTGGCCTCTTGCGCATTTACAGTTGGTATTTCCGCATACACGGGCTATCTTTACTATACTTCCTCTTATAAAAGGCCTCATCATAGCAAGTTCCTTCATCAGGCCTTGCCGTTTGCGTATATGAAAGTTGATATTCTTAAAAGTATAACGTCTCTTCGCCATTACATGATAAGTATAACATCTTATCATATATATGTCAATATTTTATTGCGCGAAGAAACAATTTTTTGTGGATTAGTCTTTAGAGAAAGGGTGGGTTTTTACTGACGGTATACCCGTGGTGTTGTGGTGCGAAGAAAAATCATTCGTCAGAGCTGACTGGATTTTTTTTGAGATTGCCGCAAAGCTCTAATTATAATTATTCTCCACCTTCGCATCATCGATCATGCTCGAGTGCTTTGTCAGCTTTAAAGCCAGATCATCGACTATCGAATATATGCACGGAATTGCTATAAGCGTAAGCAATGTTGCAAAAGAAATTCCCCAGCATATAGCGAGTGACATCGGGACCAGGAACGGGTCCTTTCCTCCTATGCCATAAGCTACTGTTGACAAGCCCCCCGCGGTAGTAATGGTCGTAAGGAGAACGGGCCTTAATCTCATCTGGCCTGCTTTTATTATTGATTCTTTCCTTTCCATGCCTTCCTTGCGCAGCTTATTAATAAAATCAACCAAGACTATAGAATCATTCACAACAATACCGCTTAGAGCGACCACGCCCAGGATGGCCATAAATGAAAATGGTATCCCGTGCACAAGAAAAGCAAAAACAACGCCCACAATGCCAAAAGGAATCGCAAACATGATAATAAATGGCTGTATTATAGACCTGAAATTAGACGCTAATATCAGATATATAATAAGGAACGCGTAAAGGAACGCCTTGGCCAGACTAGCAAGGGACTCTGCGCTCTCTTCCTGTTCTCCGCCATATTTAACAGAATAACCTATAAAGCTCTTTGAAATATCTTTAAATTTTTCCATAAGCATCTTATTGACCCTTATAGGCGTTAATTTTTCAACATCCAGGTTGCATGATGCGGTTACAACGCGCTTTCCATCAAGGTGGCTTATGGAAGAAGTGCTTGGTACCTTCTCTATAGAAGCTATATTCTTAAGAGGTATAAGTGCCCCGGATCTGTTGCGCACAAGTATAGAATCAAAAACGCTCATATCTTTTGTGAGCTCTTCGGGAAACATAATAGTCACATCGGTCTCTTCCTCAGCCTTCACAGGCTTTATCTTTGTAGCAATATTGCCCTCAAAAACTCCTCTGACAGTATTTGCTATCTGAGCAACTGTGAGGCCTGCGAGCGCGGCCTTGTTATTATCAACCTTTATGCTTATCTCTTCCTTTCCGGGCTTGTGGTCCCATGTGACATCACTCGTACCATCTATGGTTTTGAGATACTCCATATAGTCAAACGCTATCTTATTAAGCGTATCAAAATTCTCTCCGCGTATCTTAGCCTCTACGGGTTTTCCTACGGGCGGGCCTGTCTCGGGCTTATCAAACCTAAGCTCCGTAAACCCCTTTATATCCTTCGCTTTTTCGCGTACCTGCTCTATTATCTTATCAATGTTTTTGGTCTTCCTATCCTGCTCTGTCTTAAGATATACGCTGACCTGGACTAGGTGGCTCCCCAGCCCGGCAAAAGGATCATGCCTATCTTCTGATATCTGTCCGACTGAGGTAACAAACGCGTCCATATCTTCGTTAGATATCTGCGAAACTATCTCTTCCACAGGCATGATAAGTTCACTGGTCTTCTGGAGCGGCGTGCCTATAGGCGCTTCTCCTCTTATAAAAAAGAAGTTTATGCCCGCGCTTGGAAACTGTATATATCTCAAAGGGCCTTTACCCATAAAAGCCATCACTATCAATACAAATGAACAAAAAGTTACAAAAATACAGCTTAAGAATACCTGCCACTTACGTCCTATGGCAGCAGAGACAACCCTCGTGTAAAATCCTACAAGGTTCTTAAACCAGGGCATATCCCTTGAAAGAGCCATAGGCTTTCCCGCGCTATCAAGCTTCACCTTTACAAAATCCGCCAGATGGCTTGGCAGTATTATAAAAGCCTCTGCCAAAGACGCCACCAATGCTACGATAAGAACAATCGGTATATCTCTGATAAATTTTCCGATTATGCCCGACATAAAAAGCAAAGGTGAGAACGCGGCTATAGTCGTAAGGACAGCGGTAATTACCGCCTTCATCACCTCTTCTGTGCCTATAATAGCGGCTTTTCTGGGAGGCATACCTTCTTCCATGTGCCGGTATGAATTCTCAGCAACTATGATGCCATCGTCGACAAGCATACCTAAGACTATGATAAGCCCGAACATACTTATAAGGTTTATAGTAATGCCCATCATACCCATTACTATAAATGTGGTCAAAAAGGCTATCGGTATGCCGATCATAGTCATAGCGGCAACGCGCCATTGCAGAAACAACAATAAGGAGATGCATACAAGTATAAGGCTTGCCCATCCGTTATTTCTTAGGACATTTAAACGTCTGCGGGCAAAATATGAATAATCGTTTACATATGAGATCTGAAGGTTCTTGGAAATATTCTCATTCTCTAAAAATCTGTCGCATGCTTCCTTTACCCTCTCTACAATTGTTAACGCGTCCCCTGATTCCTTCTTTATGATAAGAAGGTTTATGGAGCGCGTTCCAAATGTCTTATATATTATATCTTCTTTTTTGAAGGAATCTTCCACCTTCGCCACATCCTTTATCTTAAGCCAGTTGCCGGCATCATTGGACCTGATGATGATATCTTCTACTTCTTCCGCAGTAGTAAATTCACCCGTAGTTCTTATGCTATACTCTGTTGTCTCTGTATTAAATTCTCCTGCCGGTATGCTTATATTGCGTGAAGAGAGCGCGTCTTTAATCTCATCAAATGATACATAATACTCACGCATCTTTACAGGGTCAACAAGCACCTGCATCTCACTGTTACGATAGCCTGACTTAGCTGCTTTTGCCACACCTTTTATATTTTCGATTATATCCTCAATAAGATCCGCGTTATGTTGAAGCTCCTTTTCGGACATATCGCCCGAAAGTGAGACCTCTATTATGGGATATTGCTTGCTGTCAATCTCAATAGCAACAGGGTCCTCAACTATATCTTTAGGAAGATTCTTTACGCGGTCAACCGCGTTCTTAATGTCGTCTACAACCTTCTTCTTGTCACTCGCGTCAGGATCTAACTCCACCGTTAAAAAAGAGATACCGGTAGTTGAAGATGACCTTATCTCTTTTATTCCGTCTACTTCCTTGAGCTCTTTTTCTATAGGGACGGTTATAAGCTTTTCTATATCTTCAGGCGTGGCGCCCGGATATACTGTTGTAATACTTACCATATCAAATGTAACATTGGGGAATATCTCCCTGCTGTTTCCCGCAAGGACTATAATCCCTATTATGATAATAATTATCGAAACAAGGTTTACAAACAATGACTGGTTAACACTAAAACGCGGCAGGCTCATGACTTATCCCTCTGCAAAAATCTATTCATTGTAACATTTAAATCTATTAACGCGGCTTGATAATTGTATAATAACTGAGAATGCATAAGGCTTGCGCGCAGATAATCCTGCTGATACCTTATAAGCCTGTCTGTATCCGAACGCCCTTTCTTAAACCTATCTTCTTCACCCAGGTATTTCTTATGCTGCAACTCCTTGGCATCTTTCAGAAGCTTCAGGGAATCATACATGCTCTTGGCGTGAAAAAACGCGTCATGCGACTCAACAAGTATAGAACATTCTATTTTTTTAAGATTAATCAGTGCCTTTGCCTTCTCAAGTTCCTTCTGGGAATATTCTGCCTTCGCGGTACTATTTTCCAAAGGAAAGCTAAAAGTTACACCTACTGTATATTCGGGGTAGTCCTGCTTAGTTATCTCATTCACTGACTCGCTGAATTTAGTATTAAGGCCATTCTTTTTTATGGTCCCGGATATATCTATCTCAGGCCATAAAGAATTCTTTTTCATCTGAAGAACAAGATCCATGGCCTTAATATCATTTTTAGCAGCTTTATAATCTCTCCTGGATTTTAATGCCTCTATCATTATATCATCAAAAGCAGCTTCTATCTCATCAAGCACAAAAACACCTTTAGGCTCTACTATTACGTCTCTACCCAGGTTAAGTTTAAGCTTCAGAAGATTTGCTGCCTTATTCATCTTATTATAGGCAAAAATAGAATCTCTCTGTCTTTCTTTAAGGTTAGCCTCAACAGCGTAAAATTCAGGAGGCTCCACAAGGCCGATCTGGAAATTCTTCTTCTGGGCAGCATAAAGCTCCTGGGCACTATCAAGTATCTCATCTGTAATGCTTACATCCTTGTAAGCTAAGAGCATGTTCCAGTATGCCTTATGCGTATCAGCCAACTCTTTCTCGATCTTGTCGGTTGAAGTATATGCGGCATTCTCTATATCAAGCTTCTTGACCTTTATAGTGTTTCTATCTATTACTCCGAGAAAATTCTTAGCCAATGGTTGTGTAATGGAAAAATTCATATCTGATTCATGGTAGGGGTTTAATGTGTTGAAAGGTGAATCCGTAGCCGCTCTATCATGTGAAGCGCTTAAAGATAATATTGTACCGGTAGGAAGCTTCTTGCTAAGGCCCGCGTCCTGGCTTACTGCGGTAGATCTTTCTCCAAAAAGGACTGAGGATCTCTTCAGCCTGTCCTCATCATATTTATAAGAGATATCCACATTCGTATCGTATACAGCTTGAGCCTTGAGCAATTCCTTTTCACTGATCATTCTATCAAGCTCATATACCTGTATATCAAAATTATTGTTAAGAGCGAGTTGGCTTACATCATCTATGCTAAGCTCAAGCCTCTCTTGTTGCTCAGCAAAGGCGGCGGCCGCTTTTACGGTAAAACACGTCATGCTCACCACAATCAAGATAAAAAAATATTTAAGCTTCATCTTTGCCCTTTTGCTCCTCGATGCAGCTCTTTAGCTTACGAAAGATATTCTGAAAACTATCCACCTCTTTGGCAGACAACGCGGATAAAAGCCTTTCCCATTTACGGCATACTATGCTCTGGAGATTGCCTATAAGCGACCTGCCTTTTGGGGTAAGTTCAATATATACCTTCCTTCTATCTTCTTCTGATTTATTCCTGGTAACAAGCTTAAGCCTTATGAGCCTATCTATTAAGCCTGTCACTGTCGGCATTGTAACCTGGAGATTTTTAGATAGCTGCCCCATGCTGCACTTATGCAAGAAATGTATAGTAGTAACGGTTATAAGCTGACTGCTTGTAATATTGTTCTTTGCTAAAAAATCTATATCTGTCCCACTCATAAGAGCGGGCCACGCGTCCGCTATTGCTGAGGCAGCTTTTTTGACTGATTTTTTCATTTTATTTGTACCTCCTAATATTTAGCTCTACTTAAATATTAGCATATGCTAAGTAATTTGTCAAGGGGTAAAAGTGAAAAATACATAAACGCTAAAGGTGTCGGGTATTTGTTCGCGGGCCCCTCCGCCCGGCGTGGATCCTCCCACTCACAAACACCCGGCACCTTTTACTAAATCGATTCTATTTAATAGATGTGCTAATAATTTAGGTCTTATCTTGTAATCCAACCGCCGCCCAAAACGGCGTCTCTTCTGTAAAAAACTACCGCCTGGCCAGGCGTGGGTGAGCTTTGGGCTTTAAGAAAATTAACCTCTGCTGTTTTTGAAGTCAGTATTGCTACTTCTGCTTTTGCCTTCGGGTGTTTGTACCTTATTTTAGCCATAACCCCTTTAAGAAGTTGGCCCTTTTTTACGCTTTCATTCCAGCTGGTATCGTTAGCAGTTACAACTTTTTTTAATGTATCATTATGAGAGCCTATGATAATATCGCCGTTTTTATGGTCAATATCTATTACATATATAGGCTTTCCGTATGAAATTCTTAAGCCTTTTCTCTGTCCTATTGTATAAAAGCAAGTTCCTTGATGCTCACCAAGCACCTTGCCTTCTTTAGTCTTTATAGATCCTCTCTTTATTTTATTACTTAAATGCTCAGATAAAAACTTGTTCAGATCATCGTCCGGAATAAAACATATCTCTTGGGACTCTTTCCTGTGGTAGGATTTGAGCTTTAGTCTTTTCGCTATAGACACTATCTTCTGCTTTGAAAAATCTCCAACAGGAAGGATAAGTTTTGATAGGATATCCTGCGTAAGGCTAAAAAGCACATAAGATTGATCCTTGTTCTTATCCCTTGCTTCTTTAATGAAGTAACGTTTGCACCTTCTGCTATAAGTAGACTTCGCGTAATGTCCTGTAGCAATGAAGTTTGAACCCGTCTCTCCGGCCTTATTCATAAGAACAGGAAATTTTACTCTTTCATTACATATTACGCAGGGGTTTGGGGTGAGTCCATTTTTGTAGCTCTTGATAAAAGTATCGATAACCTTATCCTTGAAGAGCTTTTCGCAGTTTATCACATAATGCGGGATATTGAGCTGATCACACGTTGAGCGGGCATCGCTTATGGATTCAAAAGAACAGCAGCTCTTGGGCCCAGCCTCTTTACAAAAACTCTTGGGCCAGACCTTAAAGGTCACCCCTATTACGGAATAACCCCTTTTTTTAAGTAAATAAGCGGCAACAGATGAATCAACGCCGCCGCTCATCGCAAGAACTACTCTCTTTTTCATAATAGCTTTAATAGGTATAAAAACGTCATTGCGAGGAGCGATCAAGGACGAAATGTCCGAGGAAGTGCCGCAAGCACCGCGAGCGGCCGAAGCGACGAAGCAATCCAAAGTCCATGATATTATCTTAAGATTGCTTCGCCCCGACCTTGTCGGGGCTCGCAATAAATTCGCACTTATAACTTACGCTCCTTTTAGTCGCGTAAGTTATGTGCTCATTTATTTTATTAAGGTGTTTGATAGGATAAATGACGCGAAAACAACCGATACCATAGACAT
>JBDRAM010000068.1:0-4449 GCA_043823785.1 Candidatus Omnitrophota bacterium | reverse complement strand
ATTAAAAGAGACAGACAGGATGTATCAGAGCAAGCGAGTTAAGGCAGAAGAAGTTCCCGAACAAAATAAGCAGAAGCAGGCTAAAGCAGAGAAAGTAAAAAGTAAGCAGTCCGATAAGGATAGTTCATCCTTTAACCTTACCGGTATAATTTATGACCCGGAAGACGCAGTAGCGGTAATCGATGAGGTTTATGTTAAGGTAGGAGACAGCATAGGGGGCGCGAAGGTTATTTCGATTAATGAAACGAGCGTTATATTGTCACGCGATAACCGGCAGATAGTGCTTAATCTAGAGTAAAAAAGTTTGAATTGTTGCTATTTTTATCTATAATACGCATCATACGATATATTGTAGCTCTTTCAGTCCCTTCCTTGCATAATTCTGGATTGTAAAATTCCCAAACGACCTTTTTATCTTTTGTTACTTCAAAGACACGCCCCTTCTCACTTTCTGTAATAAGCGTGTTTCCGTTAGGAAGCCTTTGAGCTGACCCCATTTCTTTAGAATAAAATGATTCCGGCGGGTTGCCTTTATATTCCCATTCAATTGTTTGTGTAACGGGGTTTACTTCTACCACTCTGGAATATTTTCTCTCCGGCCCATTATCAAATATTAATATATTTCCATTGCTAAGCATAGAAGGATTATGGGGGTGCTCTAGCTCATCTTTTCCCCATACCCAAAGAATGTTTTCTGTTTCTACGTCTATTACACCAATACTATTTAAATTTCTCATACAAAAAAGTACATTATTTTTACTAAACAGCTTCTTTTCTTTATAGAAAATATCTTTATCTATTACTTCAATGCCATTCAAATAAATGAGATTCTGCGCTATAGATTCAAAGCTATAGACATTTTTGTGTATTCCAATGAAACTAAGGATAACTTTGCTTTGTGATAGCGCTTTTGCAATAGAGATTCTTTTCTTCTCGACCCCATATTCATTAAATACTACCAGATAACGATCTACTACTAGGCCCATCAAATAAAGCTTGGGCAGATAACGGTTATAGCCGTTTTCTATTACATATATATCACCATTATCAGAATATGTAAAATCATGGGAGCAATTCTTTGTTATTAATCTCATTTTTGATGAGTCTCGGGCTATCATATAAAGCCCAGAGTGCAATATTAAGAAATTTCCGTTTTTATATGGTTTTATAAGTTTGGTGGAATATTTCATTTCTTCTTTATCCAAAAAAGTATGCAGGACTTTACCCTCCATATCCAAAATATATGCGCCTGGCTTGTTATTGGATTGATATAGATTTATTCCTTTATATGATGCCTCCTGGTCATAAAGGGTAATGCCTGTTTTAACATTTACGGTCGGGGACCACGCTGCATAAGGAAAAGATCTGAGCTTTTCTATCTGAGATGCTGTAGTGTTCTGACTACGCTGTGACCAGCTATACAAGAATCCAGACTGAATGACTGTTATGAGGGAAAGAATACCAAAAATGGAGATCCCCATACCGAAATATATAATCTTTTTTTTAGTTCTGTTGATTAAACTTATTCCTAAGAATAGCGTAGATATTAAAAACCAGAAGTTACCGGCCAAACTAAATGGAGAATGTCTGTGAGGCAGAAGAAAGCGGTTAATTATCCAGCCGCCGCAAACAAAAAAGATAAAACAAAATGTACAAATCATGATAATTCTAAATTTATTATCAATCTTACCTTTGCTTACTGATTTACTTGATATGAATAAATTATATATAAGTAATGTAAGCAACCATATTATAAATATGCCAAGCGCAGTAATAATAGCCAAGGTTAGCCATTGCTTCAGAGACTCACATAGATTTAAAACAATCCAACCCAGGTCTCCCGGTTTAAGGCTATATGGCTTTGCAATATATTCAAAATAGGATTTAGCCAACAGAAAAAACTGCTTAAAGGTGAGAACAAAACCAACAACAATACTTATAACGATGGTTTTTATTGCCATTGTAAGGATATTCTATCTTTTAGCATAATGGCTGTCAAGGCTTTATAATGACGCTTGGCTGTAAGATAGAGAGGGGTTGTTTTTTAAGTGAAGATTTTGCTTGGGAATTTTTTGTTTTGGTAGTATAATCATTACCCCGTAGTATAAGAATATTATAACAGAACAATAGGGAGGAAGAAATGTTTAGAGAGAAGATAAAAGTACTTGATTGCACAGTCCGCGACGGCGGCCTTATCAATAATCATGATTTTGATGAACGCTTTGTCCGTGAGGTATATAAGGCGTTATCGGAGGCGGGCGTAGATTACATTGAGCTTGGATATAAGAACTCAAAGGAGCTTTTTTCACCTAAAGAATTTGGCCTATGGAAATTCTGCGATGATGATGTGATCAAGAGAATAATCGATGGCATAGAATCCGGCGCGAAGATATCAGTCATGGTAGATATAGGCAGGGTCAACATAGATCATGTAAAACCCGCGTCAGAGAGCCCTGTTGATATGATACGCGTGGCTTCGTATGTAAAGGATATCGACAAGGCTATATATATGACAAACCATTTCAGCGATAAGGGCTATGAGACCACTATAAACATCATGGCTATATCTCATGAGATGGGGCCTGAGCTGGATGAAGCGCTTTATCAGATAGAGCAGGAGAGCAAAGTCATAGCAGTTTACATGGTAGATAGTTTTGGCGCTCTATACCAGGAACCTGTAGAATTCCTGGTAAAAAAAGCCAGAAGCATCTTGAAGACGAAAGAAGTGGGATTCCACGGGCACAATCATCAACAGCTTGCTTTTGGCAATACCATAGAGGCTATTATGCACGACGCGAATTTTCTTGATGGGACAGTTTATGGCATAGGCCGCGCAGCGGGAAACTGCCCTCTTGAATTGCTTATGGGGTTTTTAAAGAATCCTAAATTTGATATACGCCCCATACTTGATCTTATATCAAAGGAATTTATACCTTTGAGAGAAAAGATAGAATGGGGATATATTATCCCATATGCTATATCAGGCATGATGGATGAGCATCCAAAAGCAGCCATGGCGTTACGTAATAGCGATAAAAAGGAAGATTACCGCGCGTTCTATGAGAGCCTTAAGAATGTAGGTATGGGCGATTAATGGATATAAATCAGTTTAAAAAATTACCAATAATGGGTATACTGCGCGGTATAAAAACTGATGTTATAGAACCTCTTGTTGAGTGTGTAGTATCTTCAGGCCTTAAGACTATCGAGATAACGATGAATACCGATGGCGCGTCAGAGTTGATAAGAAAGACAAAAGACGCTTCAGGAGGACGCCTTATGATCGGGGCAGGAACAGTCCTGACAATGGATGATCTAAATCAGGCTTTAGATGCGGGCGCGGGCTTTATCGTAATGCCAACGCTTATAAATAACATTGTGGAAGAATGCGCAAGGAGATCTGTGCCTGTGTTTCCGGGAGCTTTAACGCCGCAGGAGATATACAATGCTCAGCGCGCGGGAGCCACCATGGTAAAGGTATTTCCGGCAAAGTTTTTCGGGCCCGGCTATATAAGAGAGATAAAAGGCCCTTTCAAGGAGATAGAACTGCTTGCTTGCGGCGGGGTGAACCCCGATAATATAGGCGAGTTTTTTTCATGCGGCGCGTCTGCCGTTGCTTTTGGGGGCAGTGTCTTTAAAAAAGAATGGCTTGAGGCAGGAGAATTCTCTAAAATAGAGGAGCGAGTCAAAGCTCTGATAGCGAATATGGAGATCAGATGAAGAAGATATTATTAGTTGATGATGAGCCGGACATTTTAGCAGCTATAGAGATGGGCCTTAGGAATAGAGGTTATGATGTTGTGACCGCCTCTGATGGCGAAGAAGCTTTAAGTAAGGCGCGCAGCGAGAAACCCGATCTTATCACATTAGACCTGATGCTTCCTAAGATAGGCGGTTATGAAGTATTCAATATACTTAAGTCCGACGCTAATTTTAAAGATACACCCGTTATAATGCTTACGGCACGCGGCAATACAAATGATATTAAAGCAGGCCTTGATATGGACGCGGCTGCCTATATAACCAAGCCTTTTAAGCCTACGGTCCTCTTAGGCCTTATAGACGCGCTGCTAAAAGAGTAGAGCACGTTTAAACGTGCTCTACTTATGTGGATAACTAAGTATCGTAGGAGCCGCCTCCTGGCGGCGAATTGACATTCTGCACTTAGAGTAAATTTTTCTTGACAAAAAAGTGCATTTAGGATATACTACGCGCGTGAATGAGGGAATCGAAGTCTTAAACGCCGTAAGGCAATAGAAGCATACGCCCTACGGTTTTTTCTTATTCCGGTCATTCACAGTAACTTTATATAGGCTGTCACGAAACTAATTTTAGCCTATGATTACAGTGATTTTCAAAAGATTACAGCGATTACCTAGTCGATAAACAATCTCCGTAATCTGTCATTTAGTAATCTTTGTAATCAAGGGCGGCACTTTTGTGACGCCC
>JBDRAM010000067.1:0-22954 GCA_043823785.1 Candidatus Omnitrophota bacterium | reverse complement strand
CCATAATCTAATGCGCAGTGCTCAAGGTGCCTGATAAGCCTGTTTTCAGGAAAAAGTTTTCGCAGCCTTTTTAAGTTTCTCTTTACAAGGCTTATATCCATAAAACGCAGGTCCTGACGAAGCTCTCTATCGACTCTGACGGCAGCGACATAAAAATCATTTCTGTAAAAACAGGCGGCTGCATAAGAAAAAAGAGGTAAAAGGCACGCGCCTTTTCTCTCTTTGTAAGCACTATTATAAGTTATGGTATATCCAGGTGAAATAAAAGCGGAAACCCCGAAACATTCATGCGGCTTTCGAGCAAAAGGATTCCTGTTTATTGTTAAAAAAACATTTTTCTTAGGGTCATATCCTACGGGGAGTCTATCCGGCAGTATAAATAGCTCACTGCCGGGCGGCAGCTTAATAAGATCATCTGGCCTTAAACGAAAAAAATAGCTCCCCTTTGACCCGGCGGCTTCTATATGGGGCAAACTGTATATCTTACCCTTTTTATTCGCGACAAGAAGCTCTGGTATATTTTTTCTCATAACCTCTTATTCTTAATTTATTGTGGGGATTCTCAAAATAAGTATAATTACAAAGATCGATAAAATCGTTGTAATCTTTTAAAATCGCTGCGATCAGCGAGCAAAGCGAGCTAATCTATAGGCTTACGCCTGACTCGCACACAGTCAAGGTTTTCTTGTCAGCATCCAGTTTAACGTAGACCCCAAAGGGCAGCGTTACATTAATATCGCCTCTTCTTGCATGCCCGGAGCGAAAATTATATATCATCGGTATCTTCAAGTCACTGAGTATATCATCTACGACATTTCTTAAGGTGAATTTTTTTCCGGAATAGTCTATACAATCAAACATCATTCCAAATATTATACCTTTTACCTTATTAAGCTTTCCCGCGAGCTTAAGATGCATAAGATAACTATCTATGACCTCTAAGTCTTCTCCTATATCCTCAAGAAAAAGTATCTTATTGTCGGTGTCTATATCATAGGGAGTCCCTATAGCGTTTATTACAAGAGACATATTCCCTCCAACTAAAATTCCGCCTGCTTTGCCGCTTCTTAATAGCCTTGCGTCCGGGTGTCTTATATTACCCAGAGGATAAGGCTGCGCTATAGCGCCAAGCAGGTAATCCAGAGTTATAGGGCTCATACCTTCGTATATCTCATCTGAGACAACAGGACCGTGGAATACCACCATGTTGGCAGTCTTAAACAGATATAAAAGAAGCATAGTTAAATCACTATAACCTACAAAGATCTTGGGGTTTCTTCTTATTATGGCGGCATTTAGAAAAGGGAGCGTTCTTGCTGAACCATAGCCGGCTTTGGCGCAAAAAATAGCCTTAACATCTTTGTCATAAAACATCTGATTTATCTGCGCTGCCCTCTCTTTATCGTAGCCTGCCATAGACCAGTACTTACTAAAAATAGAGCGGTTATATTTTACTTTAAAACCCAAATATCTTAATTTTTTAACGCCCTTTATGAAATTATCAGCATCGAAACTCCAGCTTGGCGCAACAATACCTATGGTATCACCTATTTTTAGCCGGGAAGGCTTAACAATGATCGGATTAGGCATTATCGTCTCTTACTTTTACCTTAGATAGCCATATAGCACGATGGTTAAGAGTAAACTTTCCTCTTATATGATCCCATGCCTTCTCTACTATCCTTGAGGCTATATGGGTTATAAGATCATCCGGCACGCCGCCTCTGTGCTTAGACTGTGGCGACATAGCGCACTGGTCGTTCATGTAATCTATTACGAGAAATTTTTTAGTGTTCTTCTGCACGGCTATCTCGCACGAAAACCAATCTATGCGCGTAATCCTCGCTATCTCCGAACTCAAGCGTATAAGAGGCAGAAGATTGTAATCGTTGAGCTCCCTTAATGAGGCCTGCCTGTAGACATGTGTGGCGGGATTCCACCAGCACGGTATGACCTCGCCAAAGATGTAAAAGACTCTAAACCACGCTGGAGTATCGCCCAGGATGGTGGGATCAATCATCTCCTGCAGTAAGAAATTATCTCCTTTACTAAATTTACGAGCCTCCGCTATGTCTTTAAGATGCCCCCTCTGGCTCACTATTGTCTTTACGCCTTTCTGCCCGTATCCTAGGGCGGGCTTGACTATAAATGGAAAACCAAGGCCTCCCTTCTCCTCATCCGTCAATCTTCTTGTCGGCTCCCAGTTTCTGATAACAACGCTATACGGAACCGGGACCGCTGCCCTGGCCAGATCAAAATGCGTTATAGACTTGTCTGCCGCCGCTTTTACGTCGTCGGGATCAGCTACTACCCGCGCCCCAGAGTCTTTTACAGCGTAGGTAAACCTGGTAAACTCATCTTTGTGGTCATAGGTCTCAGATGCCATATCAAGGTAGAACTTAATACTAAGCTTATCCTTTTTAACATCATCCATTATCCTCTGGATCTTATCGTATTCTATAAGGATAAAGCTTAATCTTCGCGCCCTGCACTCGGCCTCGAGCGCGTCGGTAAACAGGTGCTCTTTCTCATCGATCCATCCGACGCCAAAGTCATACTTTTCCATATAATATACTCCTATGCTGCTTATTATAATAGGGCGTCACAAAAGTGCCGCCCTTGATTACAAAGATTACTAAATGACAGATTACGGAGATTGTTTATCAACTAGGCAATCGCTGTAATCTTTTGAAAATCACTGTAATCATAGGCTAAAATTAGTTTCGTGACGGCCTATGTTTATTATAACATAATTACATGGAAAGCAACAATATCCTATCTCTAATCTAATTATTTTTTATTTTTGGTAGGAAAGAACCGCCTTTTCCAGGCCTTCGTATATTGAAACTCGAGGGGTATAGCCTAAACGCTTCTTGAGCCTTTCTATACTGTATATCCTGTCGCTATCTGAAAAGAATTCGCCGTAAAAGGGAATATACTTAATGAGAGGCTTGAATATCTCTGGCATATTAAAGGGTAAAGCCGCTCCGACGGTATCCGCGATATATCTGACCAGCTCACCTGCCTCAAGCGCCTCTTCGTCCGCCACAAGATATGTCTCCTCGCAAGCCTCCTCCTTTGATACCGAGAGGATCATAACATCCATAAGGTTCTCTACACCGACAAGGTGCAATATATTACTGCCGCTGCTCAGTATCGGAAATAAGCGCCGCCTTATCAGATTAACGAATATACGCAAAAGATGCGGCTCGTCCTCTCCGTAGACCATACAGGGCCTGAGGATAGCTATCTTTAACCCTTTATTTCTATATGAATCAGCTACTCTTTCAGCTTCTACCTTAGAGCGGCCATAAAGGCTTTTTGCCTTAAGCGGCAGATCATCTGTAAGCGGGACGTTCTCATTTCCGCCTATAGCCGAGATACTGCTTAAATAAACAACCCTTTTTACTCCGGACTTAAGACAGGCCTCCAAGATGTTTCTTGTTCCCTCGACATTCGCGGCCCTAAGCCGCTTAAGAGAGAAACTCTTTATTATGGCCGCGCAATGAAAGACCGCTTCCGGCTTCTCCTCACTTAGCGCCTTTTCTACAGCCTCTTTATCTTCTATATCAAGATATAGAGCTTTTACCTTCTTCTTTATATCGTCGAGTTTTCTAAGATTACGGCCTGAGCATATTATCTCATAACCGCCGTCATCGATAAGGCGTTTTGCTAAATGCTTTCCTATAAACCCTGTTGCTCCGGTAATAAATACTTTCACTATAATCCTAAAAACTGTATTGCCATTCCGCAAAGAAATATTGTCGCACCAGCCATAGCATGTCCATAGCGCTCAAGGCGTCCTAGCGGAATAAAATTTATACCAAAAGACGCTGCTATTACAACACCCATCATAGTAGAAATTGTCGCAGCGGCAAATATCAGGCTTACCCACACTAAACCCATGATACTGCTTTTAGCCGCCGGATACATTAAAATAGGTATAAGAAGCTCGCATGGCCCGAGGACAAATATAGTAAACAATATCCAGGGTGTTATGGTCTTCTTATCCTTAATATCATGGACATGAGCATGCACTTCTTTATGAGCATGCGTGTGTGAATGATCAGCTTCGTTATCATGAATATGTATATGCTTATGAGGCCTGTTTCTTATTGCCTGGCGAATACCCCAGGCAAAATAGGCTAAGCCAAACCCTATCAATGCCCATGCCGCGAGGTTTCCGCGAAAACCCTCAAATGCCTCTAGCCTCATAACCCCCACGCCTACTATAATACCTATTATTCCTAAGACCACCGAGCTCATAACATGGCCTATGCCGCAGAGAAATGTTATTAGTGATGTTTTCTTAAGTGACCAGTTCCGGGCACGGCTCATTACAATAAACGGAAGATAATGGTCCGGGCCAAAAAGTGTATGTAAAAAACCGATAGACGCTGCTGTTATATATAAAGCTATTAATTCCTTACTCATTTCTCCCCTCCTCGTATAATATGTTAACAAACCTGGTCAGGCAACCAGGTTAAGGTCAAGATGCCGGTTTGGAAAATTGGGTTTGGTAGTTGGTCATTAACGGCTTTAATTTTTTCCACCAACCACCTAACCTAACTACCATCCTGGCCTCCTGACCTTTACCTAACAACATGACCTCTGGTTTTCATTTTACCGCATTACTAATTCAACAGATGCGCGGGAGCTGATCAGACTCAAGCATTGGCAATATGCGGCTTGAGCCTAACCTGGTCTTTAATATTACTTCTCCTTTGTAGGCATGTGTAACCCGTCCTATTATTTTTGCCTTAGGGCCTATGGCTCGTTTTATTTTCCCAGAGTCTTTCTCGTCAGCAAAACATATAAACTTGCCTTCATTCGCGATATATAGAGGGTCAAATCCCAATATATCGCACAGTTTCTTAACATTTCCCGCAATGGGTATTTTCTCCTCATAGATCTCTATACCAAGGTTTGAAGCATAGGCTATCTCATTTAAGGTAGTAGCAAGCCCGCCTCTCGTCGGATCACGCATAACGCTTATATTCTTCGATGCGTTCAGGCATCTGGCAACCTCAAAGTTTAAATTCCTGCAATCACTTTTTATGCTGGATTTAAACCCAAGGCCTTCCCTTGCGTTTAATACGGCTATTCCATGCTCAGCTATCGGGCCGTTTATAATAATAACGTCATTAGGCCTTGCCTTTGACCCTATATGGACATTGGCATGGTCTATGAGGCCTATGCCTGCTGTGTTTATATATAAATTATCAGCTGCCCCCCTCTCGACAACCTTGACATCACCTGTTACTATACTCACCTTAGCCGTATCAGCAGCCTGTTTTATGGAATGAATTATTCTATTTAGAATTGAAAATTCAAGCCCATCTTCGATAATAAATGAGAGAGATAAGAAAAGCGGCCTTGCGCCTTTCATGGATATGTCGTTTACTGTTCCATACACCGCAAGCTTGCCTATATCGCCCCCAGGAAAAAATAGGGGTTTTATAACATAAGAGTCTGTGCTAAAAGCTATTCTCTTGCTTCCTATCTTAAGCTCCGCAGCATCCGTAAGCTCATCCAATACCTTATTTGAAAAATGAGTACGGAAAGTTCCGATGAGCTCATGCATCGATCTGCCGCCGTTACCATGCGCTAAAGTTATCTTTTTATCCATTGCTATTATTTTTCGTATTTATAATATGCCGCGCAAGTTCCTTCCTGTGAAACCATGCAGGGCCCTATAGGATTACGAGGTGTACAGGCTTTCCTGAAAAGCCCGCAATCTTTTGGAGACTTTATGCCCTGCAATACCTCACCGCACGCGCAGGCTTTCGGAATAGAAGACTCAGGGACCTTGACCTTAAATCTTTTATCCGCGTCAAATCCGCTGAACTTATTTTTCAGTTTAAGTCCGCTTAACTTTATTTCCCCCAGGCCACGCCATTGAGAATCCTTGACATCAAAGACTGAACGCAAAACCTGCATCGCTTTGGCATTGCCGTTTTTTCTGACTGCCCTGCTATACTCTATCTCAACCCCATATGACCTGCTTCTTATCTTTTCGACTAGGCGCTTAATACCTTTAAGAATATCTATATCGTCAAAACCCATAATAACGCAGGGTTTTTTATAGCGCTTTGCTATCTTCTCATAAGGTAGTGTTCCTGTGATCACACTTACATGGCCCGGGCATATGAAACCATCTACTTTCACCTTCTTTGACGAAGAAATAGCAGAAAGCGCCGGGAAGACAAGCTTGAAATTTGAAAGAATAAAGAAATTTTTTATTCTTCTCTTTTTTGCCTCTATTATTGTAGATGCTATTGTCGGAGATGTAGTCTCAAAACCCACCCCCATAAACACGGCCTGCTTATCAGAGTTACGTTCGGCAATATCAAGCGCGTCCATGCATGAATATACAACGCGCACATCAGCGCCTTCTCTCTTTGCATCCTGAAGGCTTCCGTGGCTTCCCGGCACGCGCATCATATCGCCAAATGTAACCATTATCACGCCGTGAAGCCTGGATATCGATATAGCTTTATCAATCTCTCCCTGTGGCGTTACGCAGACAGGGCAACCCGGACCTGATATGAGCTCTATCTCCTCGGGCAATAATCTTTTTATGCCGGACCTTGCGATAGCCATGGTATGCGTTCCGCATACCTCCATCAGTTTTATTTTGCGCTTCATGTTGCCTCTCACAGGGACTGTCCCTGGATTCTTACTCCTTAACCGCATCTCTAAGCTCCTGCAAAAGTTTAAGCGTATCCTCGGCTTCCTGCTTCTCTACTTTACCTATCGCGAATCCCGCGTGGATAAGGACGTAATCCCCCTCTTTTACACCATCCAATATACCAAGTGAGATCTTCTTGGATACGCCCCCAAAATCCACAATAGCTGTTTTTTTATCAATACTTTTAATTTTTGCCGGTGTCGCGAGACACATAATACTGCCCCAATGCTATGTTTGAATCGTTTACAGGTAATGCGCTATTAATATACACTTTCTTATCATCACTTATCAAGCTTTTTATCACCTTCTTCTTAAGGAATTGATTCTGAAACACTCCGCCGCTTAAGGCTATTCTTTTAATACCAAGGCGCCTTGATAACTTATCAACCGCCATAACGATAATATCAGATATAGAATTGTGAAACTTTGTCGCTATAACCTCTTTAGGCCTCTTCTTTTTTATATCTTTCAACATTCCATTAAAGATAATGTCGGTATCTATCATAGGTACCTTAACCTCACTCTTTATGTATGTATCAGAGATATTCTCATCACATAATGCTTCGAGCTTAATAGGGCCTTCTGCTTCATATGAAGCATATGTGCATATACCAAGCAGCGCTGCTGCCGCGTCAAAGAGCCTTCCCGCGCTTGAGCTTAAGGGTGAATTTATATTTTTTAACATCATAGAAAGAACAAGCGCCTTATCTTCCTTGGGAACCTTTCTTATTATATCAACACCCTTATCTCCTAAAATACTTAATACCATGCGCCAGGGTTCATGAACTACTCTTTCTCCCCCCGGCATCATCCTGTATTTTAAATGCGCGAGACGTTTAAAGCCAGCTCCTTGGACAAGAAGAAATTCACCGCCCCACATATTTCCGTCGCTGCCATAGCCTGTTCCATCAAAAGAGACACCTATTACGGGACCTTTGATCTTATGCTCTTGGAGCACGCTTGCTATATGGGCGTGGTGGTGTTGTGCAGGGTGCAGGGTGTAGGGTGCAGGGTGTAGGGATTTTGCAAACCTGGATGAGAAGTAACCGGGGTGTAGGTCGTAGGCTATTATATTTGGTTTAAATCTTTTTATGGCCTTTGATGCTTCTCTTTTGAAGACCTCATAGTTTTCTACCAGGCTCAGATCACCGATCTCAGGGCCAAGATAGATACGGCCGTTTTTGGCCACGAGAAATCTGCTTTTTATATCCGCGCCCAAAGCCAGAATTGTCTTATTCGACATCAAAGGATAGGACCTCTATTCTCGTCCCGGGAAAAAAATTAATTTCAAGCTCCGCCCCGGAAAGCATGGTCTCTTTTGCCAGGAGAGAAAATGTCTCCCTAAAAGAGTCTTCTTTAACACCTGTAAGCTGTCCGATCTTAAGCCTTACCCTGGTAACAACCTTTGCCCCTTCTTTCTGCGCATGATCAGAGATGCCTTTTATTATAGGTTCTATTAAATGTGACTCATGCATTTGCTGTCTCCTGGTATAATAATCAGGTATAATCATATATTATACCTGATTACAGTGATTAATTTGGATTACAAAGATTAGAGCGTTAATCTCGTAATCTTTTTTAATCTTTGTAATCATATGTCATATCTATTCTGCTGCAGGACATCTTTATCATATCAGCTACTTCTGAAATAGCCTTTTTTACACACATGCTCACCTCGTCCCCAAAAGATATACTCTTAGGTTGAACACCCAGCATATATATGTTTGCTTCTGTCTCTTTTTCTAAAAAATCTATAAGCATATTGGGTGATATATCATGCGTAGTCATGCCATGGTTTAATATCTCGGATTTCACAAGAATATCATATGCACCCGGATCAAGGCCTAGATCAACGGCATCAATGAATAATATAGTATCCGGTTTCTCTTTCGCGATCTTGCCCAGATAATTTTCAGGGGCAGTACCGGCATCAATGCAGACCGCATCTATGCGTCCTGTGAGATTCTCGATCAATAAAGGGCCAAAACCGTCATCACCGCGCATAATATTTCCCATGCCGACAATGACAATCTTCCCCTTTAGTATATCTATAAGTTTATTCTTCATTTAAATGTATCAGGGACGTTGTTTGAGCCCGCCTGACACCTGTTCGCCGGGCGGGCAGGCAGGAGTAGTTGGGCTAAAAGCAACGTCCCTAAAAACTTTTTCCCTAAAACTGTTGAACAGATGAACAGATGAACCTATGAACTATTTCGTAGTGAGGGTCGTCTCTCTTCGACAGCGCGCGCAAAGTATCTTGACCCTGTCTGAGCGGCCGTTGTCTTTTAGCGCGGATACAATATTCTCATCTATGATCCCTAGTTTTTTAAGTCGGGATAGATATAAGGTGGGATTAGAATAAGATAGTTCTCCTATTCTCTCTGCTATCCATTTAAGGTGGTCTTTGCAGGCTATCACATCTTTGCATATCTCGCAAAGCTGAAGTTCTTTTTCAATGGTCTCATATGATTCGTTCTTTCTGTCAAAGAATGAGAGCTCCCAATCATTTGATAACTTTATTCCTTGGTGATCGGATATGCATGCTGCTTCGCATTGCCCACAGAATATACATGTATCTGTATAATGTATCATGGTACGTTTTGCATCGCTGTCTTGGTCGACAACATCTTTGTGTCCGATTGCTTCTGCAGGGCATATCTCTTCACAACTAAGGCAACCTACACACTTCTGGTCATTAAACTTTGGCTGTCCTCTAAAATTCGGGTGAGGCACATGAGGCTCTACAGGAAATTTTGAAGTATAAGGCCCCTTTATTAGCGCCTTTATCGCCTCTATCAGCTCTCTTATCTTCGGTAATTTCATTTCTATTTTCGCCGCCAGGAGGCGGCTCCTACATTTTTCTATAGACTAATTCTCGCCTTCCTTATCCTCTTCGTACTTATCGACAACGCTTCCTTCCCATAACTTCACGCCTGCCCTGTGCGCTCCTCTGGCAATGGCATGCGCGGAAACAGGAGAAGTCAGAATAAGAAATACTATACATAAAAGCGCTTTAAAGCCCGCTGCCACAGGCCCTACTACAAGAAAAGTTCCAAAAAGTATGCTGCATGTGCCAAGCGTTACACACTTGGTAGCTGCCTGAAGCCTATTATATACATCCGGAAGCCTAACCAATCCTAAGCATCCAAACAGATCAAAGGCTAAACCTATAACTATAAATACTAAACCTATAAAATCACTCATCAAAACCTCTTCCTTCTAAGTATTTTGAAAGCGCAAGCGTGCTTATAAAACTCTGAAGCGCCCAGGCTATTCCTATGTCTATATACCAGCTCCTCTGAGTTGATATTGTCAAAATAGCGCATAACCCTACGATCATAATACCGAGTATATCTATGGCTACTATCCTGTCAGCTCCCGTAGGCCCTTTCCATATACGGAAAAAACATAATACGCAGGCCAATATAAGTATATAAAGGGCTCTGCCAAAAAATGATACATGCGGCATATCCTTATATGACAAAAATGGTAAAGGCCTTATAATAATAAGCGCTACAACAGCAACTAAAACTACCGCTCCGATTATCCATCTTATAGTCTTCATAGTCTCTTTGGCCCTATTCAAAAATCTTCTCTAATATCTTCTCAAATCTTCTTACAATAGATTCCGCTTCTTCAATATCATTAGCATCGACATTTATCCAGTGTATATAAAGGATGCCTTTATCCCTATCTATGTCAACGGTCATGGTCCCGGGTGTCAATGTTATAGAATTTGCTAAAAAGGTAAGCCCCGTATCGCTCCTTAATTTTGTCTTTACTCTCACAATACCGGGCTTTATGGGCAGCGCTGGATGAATGATCCTGTAAGCAACATCGACATTTGCCTTAATGCATTCCCATAAAAATACAGGGATGTAATGAAATAAAAAGTAGAAATACCTATGAGGGTGCTTCAGTATGGCTGTCTTTTCAACAAAAAGGTCACCCACAAGAAACGCTACAAGCAAAGATACAAACAGGCCGACTACTATATGTTGTATATCCGGAACCCAGCTCAGCAGGCACCATAATGCGAAAGCAACAAAAAAAAGCGCTACTTTACCCTTCATCTACTGTACACTCCTTAAAGCCATGGCTGAATAATCCAGACCCTTATATAAGACATCTGTCGCGGCCTGAAGAAAGGCCGTATCCAATCCAGAAAAAGCTATTGCTCCGCCAAAAATACATACAAACGCAAGTAATATCATGGATATCTTCATAAAAATAGGGACTTCCTTTATATGCTCACATCCCTCCTTAAGGCTTCCGAGAAATGCGTATTTTAAGACCTTGATATACATAGCCAAAGTCAACACACTTACCAGCACTGCCAGGAATGCATAGCCATGACGTCCTGCCTGGACAGCTGCTACAATAATGAACAACTTACTCCAGAAACCGTTAAAGGGCGGTATGCCTGCTATTGACATAGAAGCTATGAAACTTGTTGCACCTGTTACCGGCATCTTTTTTGAAAGGCCTCCCATCTGTTTCAGGTCGCGCGTGCCTGTAGAATACTCAACAGCCCCCGAATTTAAGAACAAAAGCGATTTAAATATAGAGTGGTTGAATAGATGAAACAGCCCGCCCAGTATGCCCAAAGGTGTACCCAGGCCAATGCCCAAAACAATATATCCTATCTGACTTATGGATGAATAGGCAAGGAGCCTTTTAAAATCCCATTGCCCGAGTGCTAATAGGCCTCCCGCAACCATGGAGAGGGCACCTAAGAAAAGGAGTATTGATGATAATGCCGGGTTCACTCCTATCACATTAAAGAATAACCTGCAAATAGTATATATACCCAGAGATTTAATCAATACACCGGATAACATCGCTGATATAGGCGCTGGGGCAGAAGGATGCGCATCCGGCAGCCATGCGTGGAACGGAACTAAGGCAGCCTTTAACCCAAACCCCATAATAAAAAGAACACTTACCATTGGCCAGATATTACCCATGCCTTTTTTAGATAATACATTTGCCATATCTGCCATATTCAAAGTCGATGTATAACTATATAAGAATACAATACCTACAAGAATAAATAGAGAGCCGACTGCGCCCATAACCGCGTATTTAAACGCAGCTTCAAGCTCATGCTTTTCCGTACCAAAGGCAACAAGCGCATAGCTTGCCACTGAGGCTATTTCTAAGAATACAAAAAGATTAAACAGGTCTCCTGTTATTATCACACCGTTCATGCCGGCAATCATAAGAAGAAATAAAGTATAGAATTTCCATTTGGCAGTAAACTTCTCCATGTAATTTATAGCGTAAAGAGCTATAGCAAACGCGGCCAGATTTACCGTAACAAGCATAAAAGCGCTGAATCCATCAAGAACCATAGATATGCCTACAGGCGGTTTCCAGGAACCCACGCTATAAACAATTACAGAATGCGTATATACTGCTTTTACAGCTGCCAGAGAAAGGCAAAATAGACAAAATGAGACTATGCTTCCTAACGCATCCGGCAAAATCTTTATCTTTCTGCCAAGGAGCGATATGATGAACGCCCCGGCAAGAGGTAATATAACAAAAAACGGTATTATATGATAAGACCCGCTCATCCTCTAAGCTCCCTTATCTTTGTAATATCAAAAGTACCATACTTTTCATATATCCTCATAGCAATGCCTACCAATAATGCTGTTGTCGCAAGCCCTATAACAATAGAGGTAAGCACAAGAGCCTGCGGAAGCGGATCCACCATATTCGTTATAGCCTCATTCTGAGAAAATATAGGTGAGCGGCCGCCAACTTTGTAGGATACAAGTATAAAAAAGAGGTTTACCGCGTACTCAGCTATAATTATACCGACTATTATCTTTATTATATTGCGTTTTCTCAATATGCAATATAGGCCTACACAGAAAAGTATGAGACATAGAAAATACGCTATCATGCTTCTTCTTCCTTCTCCTGCTCCGGATCTGAATCAAGTTTAAGAAGTATTAATGCTACGAATATCGCGAAAAGCCCTGCTCCTACTTTCAGGCTTATGGCAATATTACAAAGAGGTATGATACCTGCGCTAAAAAGCTTAAACGGCTCACCCTTAGGCATAAAATTAAGAAAGAAATAACCTCCCGCGAAACCAAGTACTGCTACAGTTAAAAATAATATAGCTCCCATGCTCTCAAATATTGATGCTGCCGACTTAGAAAGCTTGCTGAATGCCATATCTTTTCCGTAAGCCAGCATAAGATGAATAAAAGAAAGCGCTATTATAACGCCGCCCGCGAAGCCGCCTCCGGGAGATACATGTCCATGAAGCACTATATATACGCCATAGAGAAAGATAGCTCCTACCGTAAGACGGGTTATCGTCTTTACTATCAGAGACATTCCTTTGCCGTGTTCTCTACTCATCTTCTTCCTTTACCTTCTCATCTATTTTTTTCCTGCCGATACGCCTAGCTACGGCAAGGACACCTATAACCGCGGTAAACAATACAGTCGCCTCTCCCAGCGTATCATAAGCCCTGAAATCAAGTATAACCGAAGATACCAAGTTTGTCGCGCCTGTCAACGCCTTTCCATCCCTAATATAATTCTGGGCTATCCTCATGGTCGGATATCCAAAAGCGGGAAGCTCTAATAGCGCCTTAAAGGATATAAAAAGAAAAACCGCGATAAAACTTAAGGTAATAACTGTATTCAAGAACCATCTGCCTGTAGTAGAAAAAGGCAGATCCTTCTTTAGAGTGGCACGTATCAATATAATAAGACATAATATCTCAACAACAAGCTGGGTAATAGCCACATCAGGAGCTTTTAATATAAGAAATACCATAGAAAGCATAAGTCCGACAGCGCCTACTGTTACTACTGAAGACAGCAGATGTTTTACTTCTACCGCTATAATAGCGCCGGCTATCATCAGGATTATAAGTATATATAGCTCTAACATTTTTCTCCTATTTCAATAATATATAAAAGAGTACGATCATGCCCAAAAGACACCATGACAGATATGTAGGCAATACTCCGTTGTGTATAAACTTAAGCATAGCATTAAAGGCGAATGCTATCTTTGCGCCTACTTCATATATATCAAACATTTTCTTCTTTGCCATGCTGTATATAAGCTTTAGAATCCCTATATCCTGTACTGTCTTGTAAAACTCTGTGCCTGAAACCCTCATATGCGGGCACTCCTTAAGGGTCTCTCCGCCCATAAATATCTCTGTCTCTCTTGACTTAGAAACAGTGCCTATGAGATATATTATGAAGCCTATAACCATTGCTAAAAGCATGAGCCCGGCTGCGAGGCCGCTATCCCATATACCGGTAAAGGTGAGATTTCCAGGCACGCTGGGAGCGATATAATAGGTTATCGGAATCTTATAAGCAAATACACCAAAAACAATACAAAGAGACGCGAGAATAATAGTAGGTATCCACATGGATGGGCCTACTTCTTTGGTCTTGACAGATTTGACCTGTTCTTCTTTAGAAGGCTGGCCTAAAAATACAGCATGTATCAGCTTCATAAAACTCGCAAGCGTAAGAGCACTGCCGAATAAAGCTGCCACAAGCCATAATACCCATAACCATCCGCCGCCTTTTGCTGTTTCTATTATCCCCTGATAAATCATCCACTTTGAAACAAAACCGTTAAATGGCGGAACACCTGATATAGCAAAGGATGCTATAAGAAAACATATAAAAGTTATGGGCATAAATTTAGCGAGGCTGCCGAGCTTATCCAGATCTGTCGTCCCTGCTTTCTTCTCGACAGAGCCGGCTGAAAAGAAGAGGCATGATTTATATATTGCGTTATTCAGCATGTGGAAAAGGCCTCCTGCAATACCTATGGGCACACCGGTTCCTATGCCAAGGACCATATAACCTACCTGGCTGACCGCGTGATAACCCAAGAGCTTCTTCATATCATGCTGTATGAGCGCCATCATAACAGCGGCTACAATCGTAAAACTGCCTACAGCCATCAGGAATGTTCTCATGGCGGTATCCAGCTGAAAAATATCGAGCGATATCCTCGCAAGTAAATATATACCTAAAAGCTTATCTAAAGAGGCGGGTAAAAATGCAGTAACAGGTGTCGGTGCATCCTCGGCTGTATCAGGAACCCATGTATGAAACGGCATTGCTCCGGCTTTGGCAAATGCGCCGCATGCAAGGCAAAGATATGCTAATACAGCAGGTTTGCTATTTAAAGCTATGCTTATCTTATCCATCTGCGACGTTCCTGCAATCTTCAATAACAGACCTAAGCCCAGAAGCATAAGCGCATCTGCTCCTCCGACTATTATAAAGGCCTTTTTTGCCGTATCGGGCGTGCTCTTCTTTCTTCCGAAATTTATCAAAAGATATAAGGTAAGCCCTGAAAACCCCCAGCATACTATAAACAGAATAAGATCATTAGAGAAGACAGCACCAAGTGAAGCTAAAGACGTAAGGATTATATATGCGTAATAGCGAAAAAGGTTTTCTCTTCCCTTCATGAAGCCGATAGAATAGATAACGGTCAGTAAAGAGAAGAAACATATAAATATTCCTACGAAGCTGGATAAGCTGTCTAATCTAAAAAGCTGGGTGTTGAAATTCATCTTCTGTATTTTTGCCTTATCTTCTCAGTCTTTGCCTGAGAAAGTTTAATCAGGTCTTCACCTGTAAACAGCTTCTTGCCTTTTGTATTTCTCACAGCTACCCTCTCTGTACAGCAATAACACGGGTCTATCGCGGCCAGTATAATGGTAGCGTCTGATATGGTCTCACCCACTACTGTTGATTTGTAGGTAGGTAGATTCATAAAAGTAGGTGCTCTTACCTTGTGCCGGGCAGGCCTGTTAGTCCCATCGCTTTTTATATAATGAAAGGTCTCGCCTCTCGGGGCCTCGATATGTCCTATACCCTCTCCCGGCGGTATATCCTTTATATTAGCGTCTATTTCACCTGCCGGCAGATTCTGTAAACAATATTTTATTATCTTTATAGATTCAAAAGTCTCAAGTATCCTTACAACCGCCTTATCAAATACATCGCCGTTCTGGGTTACGATCATATCCCAATCCAGCTTATCATAAGCTCCGTAGGGAGAGTCCTTTCTCAGATCTCTGGCCACTCCGGATGCTCTCGATGTCGGGCCTAGGGCAGAATATCTTATGGAATCTTCTTTTGTAAGTATTCCTATACCCTTAGTCCTGGCATGAAGCACAGGATCATCAATAACAGCTTTTTTGAGCATTGTTAATGTAGGCACAATAGAATCTATCTTTTTTAATACACCAGGTATATCTCCTGCTTTAATATCTCTTCTTACGCCACCAGCTTTGAACATGGCGTAATTATTTCTGTTGCCCGATAATATCTCCATAGCATCAAGTATCTCTTCCCTTAGCTTCCATGCCCACATATATACGGTATTATATCCTAAGAAATGTCCGGCAAGGCCTAACCATAGAAGATGTGAGTGTATTCTTTCACCTTCCGCTATTATAGTCCTTATAAACTTAGCCCTTTCAGGGACCTCCATAGGAATGATATCCTCGATAGCCCTTACGCAGGCAAATGGATGGCTTGTCGAGCATATACCGCATATCCTCTCAACAAGAAACGGAACCTGATCAAATGTCCTGGCTTCAGCAAGCTTCTCAATACCTCTGTGGTTATAGCCTACCCTTACATCTATATCTACAACCTTCTCACCCTCTACTGTAAGGGTAAAGAATTCCGGTTCTTCCTGAAGCGGATGATACGGCCCTATAGGTACTATCGTCTTTCCCATTATACTCCTCTATCCCTAACAGCGTTCTTATCCCACTCTTTATAATCACGTCTCAGCGGATAAACGCCTTTAGGCCACTCATCAGATAAAAGTAATCTCCTCATATCAGGGTGGCCTTTAAAATTTATGCCAAGTAATTCGCTTATCTCTCTCTCGACCCAGTTTGTGGCTTCAATATATGGCGCCAAAGAATCTATCTCAAGCTTGTCCTTTTTAAGCTTTACCCTGAGAGATATCACAAGGTTGATAGTCTCGACAGTAAAGTGATACAAGATCTCCATGCCCTCTCGCATGTCCACACCGGAAGCTATATTAAACCTCGCGCCTAATTCCTCAAAGATATAACGGCTGGTTTGAATTATAGATTCGGGCTTTATCTCGATATATACCCTCGCAGAAGACTTATCAAAGATATCTATAATATCTTCCTTAAACTTCTCCTTAAAATTCTTTAAAATCTCTTCTCTCTTCATATTAAGTTTCCCTACACCCTAGAGCCTATACCCTACAGCCCTTTCTTAATCTTCTCTATCAACTTAACCGCGCCCGCGATAATAGCTTCCGGTTTTGGCGGGCAGCCCGGTATATATACATCAACCGGTATTATCTTATCCAAAGGCAATGGACAGTTATAACTATTTATAAACATACCGCGCGATAACGAGCATTCGCCTATTGCTACTACCAGGCAAGGCTTGGGAGCCTGCTCATATAGACTTTTTAATTTTCCCGCGGATTTCCTATTGCATGAGCCTGTTATTAAAAGTACATCCGCGTGCTTTATGCTTCCGGCCAAGATCATACCGAATCTTTCAATATCAAATCTGGGCGTAAGGCAATCTAGTATCTCTATATCGCAGTTATTGCAGCTGCCGGTGGATAAGTGAAATACCCACGGTGACTTTAATAACGCTTTCAGTTTTAAACTCATAATCAAATCCTGTTCGCCGCCAGGAGGCGGCTCCTACTATTAATTATAACCCTTTAAATGCCAATGCCACGGCAATTATGGCAATTACTGTCATTGGCCCCCAGAAAAATCTCATGGCCTGGTCTATCCTTACGCGAGGGTTTGTATTTCTTATAACTGTTATCAATGCCACAATGCCCACATATTTTAACACACCATATAAAAGATGTATACCATCGATTCTTAAACCACCCATAAATAATATCATCATAAAAAATGGAAGCGTGAACAATAGCATGTTTTTCATCAGCTTATATACTGCCAAAGGAGTTCCTGAATATTCTATCAATGGGCCGCCTATGATCTCTGTCTCTGCTTCAGGTATATCAAAGGGGACAAGCGCAAGCTTTGCCTGCACACACATTATTACTACTATTAAAGCTAGCGTCCCTGATAAGCTTCCAACAACAACCCCGCTTTGTATCTGGTGATTTAATATCTCACCGAGCTTTATAGAAAAACCCGACTTTATTACAGGAACAAGTATGGCAAGCACAAATGGCAGCTCATAGCTTAATATCAACTTCATCTCTCTTGATGAACCTATGCTTGCAAGAGGATTTTTAGACGCGAAACCGCCCATAATAATAGCTATTGAAGGAATAGTCAAAAGATATATTACCGCTATAAGGTCACCAAAAAAAGTCTCCGCGGGGTTCATATTTGTCAGCCATAAAAGCGTAGATACTAAGATCACACTTGAGATGCCTATTACCGGAGCTGCTAAAAAAACTGTCTTTGACGCGCCTGCGGGAATAAGCGTCTCTTTTCCTAAAAGCTTTACAAAATCTATAAGCGGCTGAAGCAGCGGAGGCCCTACCCGATATTGCACCCTTGCTGTGACCTTTCTATCTATCCAACTTGCCAGAAGGCCTATTACAGCGGTCGCGAAAAAACCAAATACTATAAGGTATACTATATATATCATATTTATTCTCTATGCCCTAGGACCTAGACCCTACACCTTGCATAGGTTCAAGTCCTAAGACTACGCCTTATCCCTGTCCCAGTGTGTTGAGTGCACAACAATATTATCACCCACTAGAAATGTATTCTCATCCGGTTTAGGCTCGCCGACTTTTAAGCTTAAAGCTCCATGCGGGCAGCTTTTTATACAAAGCGGCTCAACCTTATCATCTCTTCTATCAAGACAAAAATCGCAGTTATGTATAAGGTATGGGACATTTTCAGGATAGATAGCGCCATAAGGGCACGCGTGCGAACAGGATTTACAGCTTACGCAGCGCATATTATGCCTTATAAGCATATTATCTTTTTCCTTCTGCTGTTCTATAGCCTCAAACGGGCACGCGTTTACGCAATGCGGCTCCTCACACCTGCGGCAGACAAGAGCATATGCGGCAAGTTCAGCCACAGAAATAATACCATTGTTCCCAGGGCCCTGTGTATGATAATAATAACTGCACTTTATGACACAGTCTTTGCATTCACCCCCGGCACAAAGATCGAGATCTATATATAATCTCTTCTCTTTACCTGCCTGCGGTTTTATATTAATGTCACCTTGGTGTATCTGTTCTGCGCTTGTGCTCATATTTCGTATCTCGTATGTCGCATATCGTATATCGTATGTCGTTTTAAAAATCCGGTCTTCTGCTAATCCCAGATGTGCGGGGATTCCTTTATCTTATCATATGTAAATACAGGCCCGTCTTTGCAGGCATAATATATACCTAAGCGGCAATGGCCGCATTTTCCTACCCCGCATGACATGTTCTTCTCCATGGAAAGATACAGGTTCTCTTCCTTAAAACCCATATCAAGAAGTTTCATAGTCGCGAACTTCATCATTATGGGAGGGCCGCAGACTATCGCGATAGCCTGCTTAAAATCCATCTCTACATCATTTAATATAGTGGTAACCACGCCTACTGGGCCCTTCCAGCTTGAATCACCCTTATCAACCGTAAGCCTTAAATCAAGGTCTTTTCTCTTTGCCCACTCATCTGTCTCACTCCTATATACCAGCTCGCCCGGAGTCTTGCACCCTCCCCTAAAATATACCTTCTTAAACTCACCGCTTCTGTCGAAGAGCTCATACATGAGGCTTCTTAATGGAGCAAAACCGCATCCGCCGCCTACAACTATTATCTCTTTACCTTTAAATTCATCGACCGGATAACCTTTTCCCATGGGCCCTCTGACTCCGATAATATCACCTTTTTTAAGCTCATGGATCTTTCCAGTGACCTTGCCCACCTTCATAACAGTTACTTCCATAATATCCTTAACAGCCGGCCTTGACGAAGGCGTAAAAGGTGCCTCGCCTGAGCCGGGTACTGTTATCTCGACAAACTGGCCTGTCTTAAAAGTAATGGGCTCTTTTGGCCTAAATCTTATGGTCTTTATCGTAGGTGTCTCAGGTATCGCTTCTGTGACCTCTGCTTCTATAGACCTATATGGATTATTTTTATGATGCATCTTATTATCTCTTCGCTTATTTATTGCGCAGATTTGATACACAGATGAGCACAGATATTATCTACGCTCATCTGTGCATTTTAAGAGACCAGTTTCCTTAAGACCTTTCTTATATCTATCTTAGCTGGGCATGCTGATATGCAGCGCCCGCATCCTGTGCAGGCGTAAATACCAGCTACCTTGGGGAAAAAATCGAACTTCTTCTCGAACCTGTTTCTTAATCTCATCCAGAGCCTAGGCCTGGGATTAGCGCCACCCGCAACCCTCGCGTAATCTTTTATCATGCATGAATCCCATACGCGCAGCCGTGCCATATTATCCTCATTCTTCTGGTCATAAAGTAAAAAACAGTGGCACGTCGGACATATTATAGTGCATGCGCCGCATTCTACGCAGGCCTTGGCTTCATCTTCCCATATGCCGGATTCTAATTTCTTCTCAATAACTCCTTCCAAGGAATCCTGGCTTGGTATATTATTTGACTTTATGTTTTCTTCTACCCCTTTGGCTGCTCTCTCCCGCTGCGCGTCTCTCTCAGAAACCAGTTCCTTCTTGGCATTTTCAAACATGGCAAGGTGCTTATTAATAAGAAGCTCTCCCTTTTTAGAGCCTGATTCTACTATGAATCCACCTTCGACCTGAGAAAGATTAATATCAAAGTTCTCTTTTGGATATGGCTCTATATCCGCTGCCAGGCAAAAACATGTATCAATAGAACAGGTGCAATCAGCCGATATTATGAGGTTTTCTTCGCGAAGTTTCGCATAAAAGGGGTCTTCGTTATCTTTATCTTTAAATACATGGTCCTGGACCTTAAAACCTTTCAGGTCGCAAGACTTTGCTCCTACTATACACAGCGGCTTATCCTGGGAATGAGGCAGATCCGGCTTAAAACCTTCGGAAACCTTTTCTCTGGCGCGGGTAAAGAAAGATTTAAGCGGCTCAAAGGCCCTTACCTCACCTATAACAATATCATCGCGACGTGAATCATATCTCTCATAAAACCGCTGTTTATCTTTTTTTATAGGGATATAGACCTGGTAGTCTTTTTTAAGCTTTTCAAGAAATTTATAGAAATTATTAGTAGTTATATAATTCATATTAATACGCTTCGCTCATTTATTGCACAGATTGTCGCAGATTTCGTGTTGAACTTGCGTTTTCGCAGATTGCCGCATATATCTGTGCTCATCTGTGCTTTGAAATTCCATACCATAAATCATTGGCTGCAAAAATACGAGAGAGTCTCTAACTCTCTCGAAAGATCTACATCCTTTACCTTTACATTATCAGGAACATTTAAGGCGGCTGGCGCAAAATTCAATATACACCCTACTCCGGCGCCTATCAGCCTATCTGCAGCATCCTGCGCGTTTTTTGCCGGGGTAGCTATTATTGCTATTGATATCTTTCTGCTCTTTATTTCCTTATCTATCTCATCAATAGACTGAACAGTTACCTCACCCAGCTTTTTGCCTATCTTCTTAATATCTGAATCAAAAACAGCTACTATGATCAAGCCGTGCTCTTTAAAACCGGGGTATGTCAAAAGAGCTGATCCTAAATGCCCTGCTCCTACTACCGCTACATTCCAGGTCTTGTCTTTTCCTAAGATCTTTTCAAGCGCTGCTTTAAGTTCGCGCGTATTATAACCTGAACCGCTTACTCCGAACTGTCCAAAATGCCCTAAGTCTTTTCTTACCTGCGCGTCACTTAAGTTTGTCCTGTCACCTAACTCGGAAGATGATATCGTATTTATATTTATCTTTATCAGCTCAGTAAGTTCTCGAAAATAAACAAACATGCGCGATATAGTGCTTACGGGGATCTTCTTGGAGTTCATAGTTTTTTTCTATTGCATTATCTTTCGTAATAATATTCACAGACTTTGTACTATTTTTCACGAATGCGCATATGATACATAGTTTTGTCTTTTATGTCAAGGAAAATCCTCACTTCGTTCGGAAGCTTCACAAGAATAATTATTTTATTTCAATCATCTCACCGCAATTAGGACAATGCAAATAGCTTTGGCCGCCAGGATGATATTCTTTACCTCCGGGCTTAAATTGGTCAATATAGTCTTTAGGGATTTTAATCTGCCGGTTGCATTTCAAGCAAGAATAATTGATTATTTTCCCGGATTGGCCTTTGGCCTTCGGGTTTTTCTTCTTCCACCACATAATCTCTCCAATTTTCATCTCTAAAGATATCATAAACAACACCGTGTTTAGGGTGCCAGATTTCATAAAGAATAAGTTGTTCGCCACAGTTAGGACATTTAAGAGGGTCTATGCCAAAGGAGTTTATCAGTCTTTCTCTGTAGTTTGTGTGTGAAGGTGTACTTAGGAATGAGAGGAATTGTCGGGAAGCTGATCTTACGCGTTTGAATATCTTATCTATTATTTCTTTGGTTTTGTTAAATTTAGACCTTGCATATAGGCCATAGTGGCGTATGAGTTTTAGGCCTTTGGGCGGGATATGCTGGATAAGGGTTGCTATGAATTCATAGACGCTCACTTTGGTAAAGACTTTTCTGTCTGTAGGATGTTCTCTATACCAATATCTTACATATTTACCATCATAGTCTGTAATACGATATAAGGCTATTGGAGGGGATGTGACATATTTTATGAGATAGCCTATAATATCTGCCTTTCTTACCTTCTCCTTTTTGGCTCTGGCAATAAGGCCCGTGGAGTTTCTTCTTCGAAAGGCCTCGTCAATGAGCTTAATGGCTTCGGGGTCATAAGATAAGGCTTTCTTTAGGGCGGCCAGGAGTATATACATCCATTTTTTGCGGAGTATCTTATAATCAAAGTAATAGAACTTATGAAAGCGATTATTCTTATCAAGCCCGCCTTCTGTAACTAAAAGATGTAGGTGCGGATTCCAGGTGGATTTTTTTCCTGCGGTCTGGGTAACTGACATAATGCCTAACTCTATTCTCTTTCCCTTTAGGCAGACAGAGACAACTTCTTCTATCAGTTTTGCGCCACAGTCAGCAAGGAGTTTAAGTATATCTTTTGTGTGAAAATATCTCCAGAGAGAGCCTGGGACAGTCAGGATAATATGGCGGTGTTCAATC
>JBDRAM010000066.1:0-7708 GCA_043823785.1 Candidatus Omnitrophota bacterium | reverse complement strand
TGTTTATATCAGGATTTGCCTTGGCAGCCGATAAGGTAAGTTCGAGCTATATGTCGACAGAAGGAAAGGATTATTCTAATGTTATATACATGGCGGAGAAGATATTTGTTGAAAGCCTAAAACTTAAGGATGTCAAGAAATTCAATGAGTTAAGCATAGGCGATGTAAATGATGAGAACGCTGGAGAGGTATTATCGATGGTAGCAGGATACGCTCTCAATAGCGATAATACCGATCTCTTTGGCAGAATAATATTGTTATGGCGTAACGGTATAACGGCAGAAGAACTTAATAAATATTTAAAGCATGAGAAAGCGAAGCAGGATGATTCAGACAGATTAAGTGAGGCAAATTCGAAGCTTAACGAGCTAACAAAGGATAAGAAGGCCGAAGAACCTGATAGCAAGGAGATAAAAGATGTAAAATCCAGCATAGATACCATAAAAGCAAATATAGAAAAAGAAAAGAAAGCGCAGAGAGACATAATAGCAGACCTGGTAGTAGATGATGAAGACTTGGCTAAGATTATAAAAGCCACACCTATTGATGTCGCATCCGGGACTATATATATTCCTAATGGTAAGAAGGGAGAATACGGAGCTGTTATAGCTATAGCTAAGGATGATGAACTTGATAAGCTTTTTGCCGCTGGCAGAAAAGGTGATCCAAATGCCAGCCAGCTATTTGCCAGCAAACTTAAGAAAAAAGCCGAGGCACAAGCAGGAGGTAGAGGCGTTGTGCTTTTAGCTTATTCTTACGGTGATTACTTCTACACTGTTAAGGCAGATCAAAGGCAGGCGTTCTTTGCCGGTAGAATGCCTGACGAAAGGACCGCATTCGACGGCATGGCGCAAAAGCTAGAAGGGGGAAGAGTCCTTGAGATAATAATCAATACAGCTAAGAGATCTTTCTCTTATCATGGCGTAATCTATGATCCTAAATCAGACGAGCCGATTCGGTCTAATTCTTCATCAGTCCATGCACGCCAGCTCGCCGAAGTACTGGGGACCGCGCTCAAGATGCTGGATGAAAAGATAGATGAGTTGAGCAAATCAAACTCTGCATTAGCCAAGAAGCTCAGGAAGATAAAAGAGATAGAAAAAGCCAACGGCCCCATGTTCTTCGAGGTCGTTCCTGATATTGGATATAATGCGGCGAATATGTCAGTCAGCCATAGAGACGAGGATGGAAGAGGTCTGATTGTCCTGGACATGGCATTTGTTGACTTCCTCGTCAGGGCCATGGAGACACATAAAGAAGCTGCGGCATGGGTCCTGCTTGAACGCGTAGGGCATGAGCTTTGCCATACCGATCTCCCTGGCGACTTGATGCACATCATAGAAGAATTCAGAAATAAGCGCCATTTCGATTATCCGTTAATGCAGGTGCTCGAAATCTATACTGATCTGCAGGGACATATAGATGATATGCTGGAAAAATATTCAGATATAAAGGGATTTGACTCAGCGCACTTCTACAGAGATACAATAAAGAAAGACGGCAAGCTTATATCTGTAGACAAGATCGACGAGGCCTTATGGGAAGAGACTGTTACAAGGCTGGTGAGACAGAATAAGGGTTCAAGCTTCGAAGATATCGCCCGCAGCATAGAAGATAGCAAAGAAGAGATTATAAGACGCTTAGAACAAAACCCAGCAGAGCTCAAGTCCGTAGAAGATTATGTGTTAAAACGTATTCCTGAGATAAGGAAAGAAAAAGCGTCGAAGATGATTGAAGACGCGGCCGGCGTGCTTAATAGAGAATTAACTGATAAGGAAAAGAAGATAATAGAGCAGCTTAGCGATATGGTACATGAGGGTAAGTTTGCATACGGTGCAATTTATGATCTAGCGAGTAAGTTCTATGGCAAGGAAAATAGCAACGACCTGACTATAGATGAGTATGAGATGTTCAGGCAGCTTTCAAAAGCTACAACAAGACCCCTTAGGATATCTTGGAATACCCAAGGCGTACCGGAGCTTGAAAAGATAGATACCAGCGGTATGGATGTATCTGAAAAAGTAGCTTACGATGTTATAAAATCTACTATAGACATGGTTCCTGAGATGCAGAAGCTATTGGAGCCCGGGACGCCGGCACGCACGTTGCTAGATAGAGCTATTGAGCTTATGAAACAGGGCTCGCCAGATGGTATCCTGGCATGGGTAGCAGATACACTTGGCGGAGCTGCAGCTGAGAAAGAGGCAGGTATTACGCTGACAGATAATAAGGGCTTGAAGCTTTCAACATTCGCGCTCTCCAAGAAGCTTGCAGATTTCGTAAAGAAGAGTAAGGATAAAGATGGCCCTGAGGATAAGATTAAATCAGGGTTGCTTGCATTCATGTTTCTTGTCCATGAGATGGGCCATACCGATATAGCCAATCCATTCAATGGATACGGAGTTGCTAAAGAGGTTACTGAGGAAGCTGTGAACAGGAACGATGCGGATGGCGCCCTGATGAAGATGATATTCGAGGATCCAAGCTTAAGAAAAGCCTTCTTAAGCATAGTGAAGGACTATAAAAACCTGCCCGAAGGAGTGCGCGGTTACGTAGGCTATCTGAATGGCATATTCTGCAATCAGGTAGAATCAGGCATTGAGATAAAATCAGATGATGAGATCGCGGAAGCGGCATATATTAGCTCTATGAGTCAGGCGCTTGATGAGAGTGAGCGCCGCGCTGAGGCTTCAGAAGAATATAAGGAAGGCCTGCGGGTCCTTAATAGCTCACCCGAGATAGTGGAAGATGCCAAGAAGATATTAACTAACAAGGACCTTGAAGCAACGGTAAAGAGAGAAAAGCTATCTAGCTTAATAACAAAAACCGTGCTTTCTAAGCTTATCGAAACATATAAGGGTGCTATAGAAAAGGCCGCATCTGTAACAGAAAATAAAGATGGCGTTGGATTTGGTACGCTTCTGGAAAAGCTTTCAGGAATAACAGGTAGAGTAGAGAAAGGTGTAGCAGGTCAATCAGATGTTGAAAATATATACAAGGAGTTAAGAGATGTAAAAGCAGAGCTGATCAAGATTCAATTCAAGAAAGCGCTTGGCAAGCGCCGTGATGCCACAAAGACTTCCTCATCCGGCGTACTCGTAACTGATGTATCCGAGACCGTGACAACGGGTGAGCTAGATAAGCTGCCCGCGGCTATCGGTGATGTAGGCTACTCATACGAGTGGATAAGAAGAGCCGATGAGTGGATAAGAAAGAACTTTGATATTAGCTTAAGCGAATGGCTTAAAGAGAAGGCGCCGCAGTATGGCATTAATGAGATACCTATGGAACTTATAAACACAGCGCTTAGAGACGTGCCTGAAGCATATAGACTCGCGATAGTAGCGCTGCTTGAGAGCAACAATGTTATGGTACTTGATATGCCTGACGGTTTCTTGGACAGGATAGACTCATCGTTATCATTAGGCGCCTATATCAATGGAAGAATAATGATGCCTAAGCAGTTGGTTGAAACCATGGCATGCCTTAATGAGCGCGGCAAGGAGATACTCGCGGCATTGATAGATACGCACCGTAGGCTTGAGACAGCGGGTAAGCCATTTGAGCTTATATTCGATGAAGAGCTTCAGGCACGCGGTATATATGTCCAAGAGCTTGATCTGATGCTTACGGATATGGCAAACCTTGTAAGGCAGGTCAGCGAGATAAGAGGCACCTTGACCGAAGCCAGAAAGACAGAGCTTACCAATATTTTATTTGATGTTGCCCACACCATAGAGAACTCTCCTATATTACATAATGCGGAGAAGATGAGAAGCATGTTCGAGAACGCGCTGTTAGAGAAGTTCAGCCCGACATCGCTTATTAAAGCAACCGCTGATTCAGCGGCAAGAGTACTTATGTTTGCGCTTGCGCCGGCATTAGGGATCTTAGAGACACCTAAGGCCGCCTCAGCAGGCCTGAAGACATCGTCCCTGATAGAGCATGTACATGATATGTTTAGAACGCCTGGAGCGAATATTACACAGTATGATGTAATATTGCTTGAGGCGGATATTGTAAATAATACAGAAGGACTGGCGGATGACTTAGCAGGATTGGTGGAAGGAAAAGATAATATAAAGCTGGCTGTCTATGGCGATGAAATAGATGAGAATATAGCCCTTAGCAATCTCTCTAAACTTAGAAAGCATTTTATAGAAGCGCCGTCTGATAATACCCGCAGCATGACTGTTATATCAAAGAACGGAGTTATGCCTGCAGGATACAGAGAAATAGGCTATACAAGATATATTATGGTTGAAGGCGATAGAGCATCTTCTGCAAGCATAATTATCGCGATATTAGCAGATAATATAGATGATATAAAAGAACTCATCTCCGCATATTGTCTCGATAGGGGAATCTCATCAGATGCAGAGAGAGATGCGCTTTTCGGTAGGTTTGACGGCTCAGCTGGTATAACAATTATAAAGCCGGTTTCAGGAGGCAGCGAAAAATTACTTGAGATTTTAGACTTTGTAAGGCAATCGGCGTAAGGGTTCGCCGCCGGGAGGCGGCTCTTACGGCAGTAGTGAAGAAAGAAGGTGAAGCAGCATGTGGGAGAGGAGAAGGTTTAAAAGATACGAGGCTTCCATAAGGGCCGAATATATGAAAGCCGACGGGCTGGCATCCATTAAGTCGCTAACATCCACTATAAATGTAAGCTTAGGCGGCATCTGTGCGGCTATGAGTGAGATAATACGCGAGGGCGATGAGCTGGTTGTAAAATTATCCTTGCTGCCCGAGGAATGCCTTGCGACGCTGGCAAGAGTAAAATGGGTATTACCAGAATCTTGCAGGCTATACAAATGCGGCCTTGAATTTACATGGGTCTCCTCAAAGCAGCTCTTGGATGAGTATATTGCCCTGGCCAGCGATATGGAAACCGCGTGAGTAGATATTCAAAGTTATATTTGTGTCTTGACACATTTAATCAAATGTGGTATACCTACAATAGGAGGTGATAAACATGGCAGAAAAAAATGGAGCACGGGATAGGTTAAGTATTGACGTGCTTCCGAAAGAGCATAGGCAAATAAAAGTATATGCGGCTCTTCACGGTGAGACAATTCGTGAATATGTCATTGAAAGTGTAAGGACGCGTTTGAGCCACGAGAAAGAAGAGACAGAATTAGCTGCTATGGCAATGCATTTAAAACAAGATCCTGTATTAAAGGAGTTATGGAACGACAAAAAGGATAGCGATTATGACAAATTATAAACAGGCAGATGTAGTTCTCGTTTGTTTTGTCTTTTCTGAAGGAACGGGAACGAAAAAGCGGCCCGCGCTAATAATAAGCACCGACAACTATAACAAGAACCGAAAAGAAGTAGTCATCGCAGCTATCACGAGTAATATAGAAAGGGCCTTATTCGGGGATACCAAAATAGACGAATGGAAAGAGGCAGGTTTGCTGTATCCATCTTTGGTTACAGGAATTATTCGGACAATAAAAAGTAGTATGATAGCTCGCAAATTAGGGTCACTTTCAACGCGGGATCTGCAGAAAGTACAAAGAAACCTTGAGAATACAATAGGATTCTAACTATTGAGATGGCTGCCGCATGGGGAATACTATACTATCCCTCACTACTCTCCCTTGGAACACAGAGACAGTTTTCAGTTCAATGCCGGAAACTGTCTCTTTCTCTGCTTTTGTTCGCCGCCGGGAGGCGGCTCCTACATATCCTGCAAATTTTTGCCATCCCACTTGACATTTAGATGGTTTTAGTGTATTTTATATCAGGATAGCCCTAAAAATGAGGACTTGCTGAAATGAAATATATAGAATTAAGCGCTATTTTAAGGAAGAACAAACTCTACCTTTTTACATTACGCGATATAAAGAATCTGTTTCCTATGGAGAAGGAAAAGACTATAAAAAATAGCCTGCTTAGATGGATCTCCAAAGGTTACTTTAATAAACTGAGGAAAAATGTATATGAGTTCATTGAGCAGGGCTCAGCAGTCAAAATTCCTGATTTATTTATCGCCAATAGATTATATGAGCCGTCTTATGTTTCCCTGGAGACAGCACTTTCAATTTATAGTATTATTCCTGATATTGCCGCAGGCGTTACTTCGGTAACTGCGCAGGCTACCCGTATGTTTAAAAATAGATACGGTTCTTTTTTTTATAGGAGCTGTAAAGGAAAGGCCTTTACAGGGTACAAGCTGATTATGTACGACGGTTTCAAAGTTAACATTGCAGATAAGGAGAAGGCGCTAGTTGACTTTATATATTACCGCTTTCGTACTGGATTTTCTATAGATTTTGGCGAAGAACGATTGAATAAGAGGCTCTTAAAAAAACTGGACTGGGAAAAGGCCTTATATTACGCAAAGCTTTTTAATAAAAAGACTTTCAAAGCGTTAAAAGAATGCAAGGAGTATGTAAGATGCTAAGCTTAGAATATCTTTTGGAAGAGGCGGAGAGTAACGGGCTGCCTATTTTGAAAAAAAGAGGGATCTTGAGAGAATATCTGCAGGTTATAATTTTAAGTAATATCTATAAGCACCGCTATGGGGAGGCCATGTTTTTTACAGGAGGGACGGCCTTAAGATTCTTTTATAATATGCCCCGCTTTTCAGAAGATTTAGATTTCAATACTCCAGGTTTAGCATACGAAGATTTTATGAAAATGCTGGAATGGGTAAAAAAAGGCCTGCTTAAAGAAGGAATTCCTGTCGATATCTCCTCTGAGGAAAGAGGCAATCTATATGTTGCTGAGTTGCTTTTTGAGGATCTGATGAGATTATACAAAATTACCGATGCGAGAGGATTGGATTTAATGGTGAAGATCGAGGTTTATAAGCCTTTATGGGATATGCGGTCTGAACATGGCGTGTTAAGTCTGTATGGTTATAATGTATCGTCCATTTTGCTGGAAAAAGGATGCTTGTTTTCCGAAAAACTCTCTGCCCTTTTAAATAGAAGGCGAGGCAGGGATATCTATGATGTGCTTTTCTTATTGAAAAAGAAGTTCCCTTTTGATAATGGCGTACTCAAGGCTAATAATATTGAAGATCCGCCTGCCGCGGTTATTTCAAAACACTTGAAGAATTTATCAGAAAAGGAATTAAAATTTCTGGCAAACCAGGTTAAACCCTTTCTGTTTAAGGAAGATGACGCAGGGCTGGTCTTCAATGCCGTTTCTTATTCGGAAAGATTTTTAAGAGAATACAATTAATCTGCGGCATTGCCCCGCACCTTAGCCTTCTTCGCCTTTCGGGGAGAGGAGTTTTAGCAGGCTGCAAAAAATTTTATTAATAACTCGAAAAATCTATGCAATATGGAAGTATCCACTCCAGATCGATTAACTTTCCATAGACCAAAAAATGTTTGACAAAGCGATGTATTTTATGTAAAAACCAGGATAGTATCCTGTAATCTACATAAAGCAGATAGAAAATGTCTGTAAAGAAAACATCGGGGCATATTGACCTGACGCCACTTATCGCGCCATTGTCGATTTAACAAAGTTTACAGAGAGCTAAAAAGACACCTCAGGCCTTTGTGTAAAGAATTGGAATAGCCTCGCCATAAAAGAATTTAAAAACAGAGAGACTACTTCCAGCTCTATGCATATTCAACGCTGGAAACAGTCTCTTTTTTATTCCACTCAAACTTTTTATTATATCCTTCATTTCGCCGCCAGCCTGCCCCGTACCTGAGCGTAGCGAATGGTTCGGGGGAGGCGGCTC
>JBDRAM010000065.1:0-9702 GCA_043823785.1 Candidatus Omnitrophota bacterium | reverse complement strand
TGCCTAAAAGCTATAAGCGTAGATGAGGTTTTTCAGGCAGCAGAGAAGCTCCTGAAGTAATAAGCATTGACAATTTATATTAGTACTTGTTATAATTATAAGTCTTACAATATAATATATCTAATAGTGTATACTAAAAGTAATAAGGGGTAATCAAGAGATGCAGAAGCACGGACTTAAGAAGATAGATAAGATAATATCCCATTTTAAGGATGCCAGGATCCTGGTGGTAGGTGATGTTATGCTTGACAGGTTTATATGGGGTACTGTTTCAAGGATATCGCCCGAAGCCCCTGTTCCCGTAGTATGGACAAAATCTGAGTCTTTTATGCCTGGCGGCGCGTCAAACGTTGCCAATAATATATGCGCCCTTGGCGCGAAAGTCCATATATGCGGTGTTATAGGAGATGATGAGCCTGGCAGGACCCTTGTAGAAGAGCTTACCAGAAACGGTATAAACAGTGAAGGTATAATAATTGATAAGACTCGCCCTACTGCCAGCAAGACAAGGATAATAGCCCACCATCAGCAGGTCGTCAGGATAGATAAGGAATCAGACGACGTTGTGAACAGTAAGGTGATAGCAAAAATACTCTCTTATGCGAAGAATAATATTCCTGATGTTGACGCTGTAATTATAGAGGATTACGGTAAGGGCCTAATAATACCGCGGCTGATAAAAGAATTAATATCTGTCGCGAAAAGAAAGAAAAAAATAGTTTTGGTAGATCCGAAGCAGGAACATTTCCAACTTTATAAGAATGTTACGATTATAACCCCCAATAGGAAAGAGGCTGAGACAATATCAGGCATTAAGATAAAAGATAAGGTTTCATTGATCAAGGCCGGCAGAAAGGTTATACAGTATTTACGTTCAGACGCGGTTTTGATAACGCTGGGCGAAGACGGCATGGCTCTGTTTAGAAAAAATGGTAAATGGACACACATACCCACAGTGGCGCGTGAAGTATATGATGTCTCAGGCGCTGGGGATACTGTAATTGCCGCTTTTGCGTTGGCAAAGTCATCAGGCGCGGATATGGAAGAAGCGGCGTATATATCGAATATCGCGGCAGGTATAGTTGTTGCTAAGCTTGGCATTGCGGTCTGCACTGACGATGAGTTACGATCCAATTTTAAACAGATAGCAAAGCGAGGGATAAGGCCAAACAAAAAACTCCATTCTCTGGATTCGATATTTGTGACTAAATGACAAAATGATGCCACAGATGAGCCCAGATAATATCTGTGCTAATCTGTGCGATAAATGAGCGAAGAAAACTAATTTAAAAAACAGGAGTATTGAGATATGGCAAGCGTAGGGATTATACCTGCTAGGTATGAAGCAAGTAGGTTTAACGGTAAGGTATTGGCGGAGATAGGCGGCAAGCCCATGATACAGCATGTATGGAATCGGGCAAAAAAGGCCCACACATTGGATGAGCTTATTGTCGCTGCAGATGATGACCGCATAATAAAAGCGGTGGAGGGTTTTGGCGGTAAGGCTATTTTTACGGCTAAAGCGCATCCTTCAGGCACAGACCGCCTTAGGGAGATAGTCAACCCAATGGATGTGGATATTGTAGTAAACATACAGGCTGATGAGCCGCTGCTTCATCACTCCATGATTGATAGCCTTGTTGCTGCTTTAAATGATGATAAAGATATTGTAATGGCAAGCCTCATGAGAAAGATAGAGGACCCCTCTGAGATAGAGGATAGAAATGTGGTAAAGGTAGTGGTCGATAAAAACAATTTTGCCTTATATTTTTCTAGAAATCCCATACCTTTTATAAGGGATAGGAATAATTTGATGACCGGCAGCCATAGCCCGTATTATAAACATATAGGGCTGTATGCCTATACCAAAGATTTTTTATTTACCTTTGCGAATCTTCCGGAATCTTCTCTGGAGAAATGCGAAAGGCTTGAGCAGCTGCGTGCCATAGAAAACGGCTATAAGATAAAGATGGTAGAAACAAAATACGACACAATCGGCGTAGATACTCCTGAAGATCTTGAGAAAGTCAAAGAGAAGATTTTAGAAATGTGCGACTAATCCGTTAATATTATGAAGAAACATATTGTAAAGGTCAAGAATATAAGTATAGGAAGAGGTGAACCGCTGGTTCTTGTAGCCGGCCCGTGCGTCATAGAGAGTGAAAAGAGCGCTCTTTACCATGCCCAGGAGCTGGTTAAAATTACCTCGCGGCTTAAGATACCTTTTATATACAAGAGCAGCTATGATAAGGCCAACCGCACATCCATAGATTCTTTCAGGGGCCCTGGCCTTAAAGAGGGCCTGAAGGTTTTAGGTGCTATCAAGAGAGAGTTTAATATTCCTATATTAAGCGATATCCACTGCCGCAGTGACCTAGAGCAAGCTTACCATGTCTTGGATATCATACAGATACCGGCTTTTCTTTCGCGCCAGACAGACCTTATATTGGCTGCGGCAGAGACAGAGAAGCCTGTAAATATTAAAAAAGGCCAGTTTATGGCTCCCTGGGATATAAGGTATGCGATAGAGAAAATAGAGAGAGCCGGGAATTATAATATAATTGTTACAGAGCGTGGAACGAGTTTCGGTTATAACAATCTTGTAAGTGATATGCGTTCATTACCGATAATGAGAGATATGGGGTACCCTGTAATCTACGATGCTACTCATAGCGCGCAGCTTCCGGGAGGATTAGGAACCGCTTCGGGCGGGCAGAGGGAGTTTGTCTCCGGGCTTGCGAGGGCAGCGGTTGCTATGGGTGTTGATGGTATATTTATAGAAACTCATCGCAGCCCTGGCAAGGCTAAGTCTGATGGGCCTAATATGTTGAGGTTAAAGGATCTCGGATCTCTTATCAGCCAGCTAAAAGATATAAGAGAGGCGGTTAAGCAATATGTTTGAAGAAAGCTGGGTCTACAAGACGGTGGTCATTTTAGCGCTATGCATTCTTTTGGCATGGATATACTTTACAAATGAGGATACCATACTTAATATTTTAAATGGAAGATTTGAATTTGATACTTCTACAGTAGCCCAATACGGAATATTTTTTATATTAAGCATTGTATTATTTTTTCTTTTGCAGTCTACCCTGGATTATAAAAGCCAGAATGAGGTGCTGAAAAAATATTTACAGCGCTTACAACAGGAGGTAGATATTGAGAGAGAAGCGTTAAAGGAATTAAAATCGGACTCTAACGCTGAGCTTCTTCGCTTAGAATCTTTTATTGTGACTATATCTGATATGGCTACACAGATAAGCTCTGTCCTGGATGTCAAGCAGTTATTGAGAGTTCTTTTAAGGAAAGCGATAGATCTTTTAGGATCAGAAAAATGCGCGATATTCAGCGTAAATATTGAAGGTGAAAAAAAATTAGAGTTCATAGATTCGGTCGGATATAAGAAGGAGATGTTGAAAAAACTTGAGTTAAAGGCGGATGAAGAATCGGGCATGCTCGGCATGGCGGCAGAAAACGGAAGATTTGTTTCAAGAAGGATCCTAAGCCAGGATTATTCCAAAAAACATATATTAGATAATGACAGCTTTGATATAGAATTTTGTCAACCAATAGTCCATGGTTTAGGCACTCTTGCGGTTTTATGTGTAAGTGATGTCAGCAAGGATTTTACTCATGAACAGGCTATGCGCCTCCTATCTATATTGTCCAATTTTGGCGCGGTCGCGTTTACGAATACAATGCTTGTAGATAAGATCAGGGAGCAGTCTGTAAGGGACAGCCTTACATGGCTATATAACCATCAATATTTTCAGAGCAAGATGGACGAGTTTCTAATAGAGGCAAAGAGGAGAAGAGAATGCCTCGGTTTTGTTATACTTGACCTCGATCATTTTAAAGAGTTTAATGATAATTATGGGCACCTCGCCGGAGATTTTGTTCTTAAAAAGACAGCAGAGATACTAACATCGGAATTAAGGGGCAGCGATATAACAGCCCGTTATGGCGGTGAAGAGTTTGTAGCGGTACTGCCGAGCAGAAACGCTCAGCAGTCTTACGATATAGCTGAAAGGATACGCAAGGTATTCGAGAAGAGAAGATTTGATTTTGAAGGTAAGGACCTGAATGTGACTGTAAGTGCGGGTGTGTCTGCTTTTAATCCCGCGCTAAATGAAGATACAAAAAAGAATTCACTAATAGAGCAGGCAGATGAGGCGCTCTATAAGGCTAAGAGAGAAGGAAGAAATAGGGTTACTATATATGAAGGATAGTTTTCGTATAATTTCGTATGTCGTATGTCGCATATCGTATATCGTATGTCGTATTTCGTATTTCGTATGTCGCATGTCGTTTAAAAGCTATATACGATATGCTATATGCGAAATCCGATATGCTATATACAGAACGCGAGAACAAGGAGTCATAAAATGGAAATAATAGACCTTCTGCAGATGGCAAATGATGCTAAGTCATCGGATATAATATTAGTCGCGGGCATACCTCCGGGATTCAGGGTGGATGGATCTATAATTATGACAGACCTGCAGGCTCTCACACCAAACGATATCGAGAGATTAGTCTTTCCCCTCTTATCTGAAAAAGATATCGCCAAATACAATGAAGAGAGTGAGCTTGATGCCGCGTATACATTGAGCGGGGTAGCGAGATTCAGAATAAATGTCCATAAGCAGAGGGGTTCAACCGCGGCGGCAATAAGAAGAATACCTCTTGATATACCGTCTATCGATGAACTTCATCTTCCCAAGAGTGTGGTGCTTGAGCTTTGCAGGCTTCGCGGCGGGCTTGTCTTGGTAACCGGGCAAAGCGGAAGCGGAAAGACAACTACTCAGGCCTCAATGATAGATGTTATAAATTCAGAGAGGCCGTGCCATATTATTACTATAGAAGATCCTATAGAATTCGTACATTCACACAGAAAAGCCATTGTAGAACAGAGAGAGGTAGGCATTGATTCTGTTTCTTTTGGTACTGCTTTACGTAATGCCATGAGGCAGACCCCCGATGTTATACTTGTAGGTGAGATGAGAGATTTAGAAACTATTACTACCGCTATAACAGCTTCTGAGACAGGACAGCTTGTATTCGCTACCCTGCATACAATAGACGCTGTTGAAACTGTGAATAGAATAATAGATGTTTTTCCGTGGAGACAGCAGCAGCAGGTAAGAGTACAGCTGGCTTCTACCTTAAGGGGGGTTGTATCTCAAAGGCTGCTTCCCAGAGCTCATGGCAAAGGGTTGATAGTTGCCTGTGAGGTTATGCTTGGGACAACAGCTGTCAAAAATCTTATACGCGAGGGAAGCGCGCATCAACTGCAAAGTGTAGTTGAGACAAATGCTAAATATGGCATGCAGTCTATGGACCAGGCCCTCATATCGCTCTACAAGAAAAATATGATAGACAAGGACGAGCTTCTCTTCAATATAAAAGATAAAGAGAGGGACGAAGTAAGGGCCATTATATTATAATTACAAATGACAAAATTCAAATGACAAAGAAAAAAGATAAAGCTGTTAAGGCCAGAGGCAACGCTTGCATAAAGACCGCTAAAGAGGTCTTGAAGATAGAAAGCGATGCTATCAAAAATCTGATTTGCACCATCGGGCCAGATTTTAAAAAAGCCGTTGATACGATATTTTCCTGCCGCGGCATAGTGGTGATTACAGGCATGGGAAAGCCCGGCATAATAGGGCAGAAGATATCCGCGACATTATCTTCAACAGGTACAGCAAGTATTTTTCTTCATCCAGCGGAAGCGATACATGGTGATCTGGGGCGTGTACGAAAAGATGATGTGATAATAGCCCTGTCTAATAGTGGAGAAACAGATGAGATCAAGAGGCTTCTGCCTGTGATAAAGAAGATAGGCTCTAAATTGATAAGTTTTACAGGCAATATGAGTTCTACTCTTGCCAAAAACAGCGATATAGCCCTATATGCGGGTGTAGAAAAGGAAGCTTGTCCGCTTGGGCTTGCTCCTACTGCCAGCACAACGGCTATGCTTGCTATAGGTGACGCATTGAGCATCGCTCTTCTTAAATCCAAGGGTTTTAAAGTGGAAGATTTCGCTTTTTACCATCCGGGAGGCGTGCTTGGGAAAAAGCTGTGGCTTAGGGTAGAAGATGTTATGAGAAAGGGAGTTGCCTATACTATAGCGCGCGAAGATGATATGGTAAAAAGAGTGCTTTATGCTATTACAAAGGCCCGGGCGGGCAGCGCTACAATAGTAGACAAAAATGGAAAATTGGCAGGTATATTTACCGATGGAGATTTAAGAAGGAATTTAGAGAGAGACACAGCCGTAGTGAGTAAAAAGGTCAAAGATGTAATGACCAAGAACCCGACAGCCATAATGAAGGGAAAGATGGCTGTTGAGGCATTGCGTATATTGCAAGATAAGAAGATAGATGAGATACCTGTTGTAGATAAGAATAGAAGGCCTATAGGGCTAATAGATGTTCAGGACCTGCTTCGGGCAGGCCTCGTTTAGCGCGTTTATCCAAAACCATATAAATTCAGTACCAACTATGAGAACAGTACAGGGACTGTCCCTGTTTAGTTAGCGGGTGCTCGGGTTAGCGTGTTAACCCGCCAACCAGCTAACAGGCTAACAATAAACAGTAACACCTGCAGGAAAACAGTATAAATATGGCTAAAAGAACCAAACTTACACCAAGCTTAAAAAAGAAAGCTAAAAATATAGAACTGCTTATTATGGATGTTGATGGCGTTCTTACCCCAGGGTATATTGTTCTTGATGAATCAGGCGCGGAGATGAAGTTTTTTGATGTGCATGATGGGTTTGGGCTTGCCTTATGGAAAAAAGCTGGTTTAAAGACAGCTATAATAACAGCCGGCAATACTAAGGCTGTTATGAAAAGAGCCGAATATCTTAAGGTAGATAAGGTATGCCAGAACGCGAGTAACAAGCTTAAGACCTATAACATATTAAAAGAAGAGTTCGCGCTTGGTGATGAGCAGATATGTTTTATAGGGGATGACTTAATAGACCTGCCAGTATTGAAAAAGGCTGGATTCTCCTGCTGCGTTTCCAACGCGCACAAAGACGCGCTCCCCTTTGCGCATTATGTAAGCAGAAATAAAGGCGGCAGAGGCGCGGTAAGGGAGATAATCGATATTATATTAAAAGCAAAAGGCCTCTGGGATAAGGTAACATCTGATTATTTTAACGGGAGTTTGGATGAAGTATCGTTTTAGAAGGCGGCTGCTTTATACTTTACTTTTATTTTTAGACAGCCTTTTTTTACTCATACCTTATAGCCTTGCTTTAAGGATAGGCAGATCATTCGGCATATTATGTTATATACTGCTGGGCAAAAACCGTAGGATTACTAAGAAGCATTTGAGATTTGCTTTTGCTGATGAAAAGAGCGAAAACGAAATATCGGATATAGCAAGATCTGTTTTTATCAATCTTGGAATGAGCTTTGCTGAGATATTAAGCCTGCCTAAAATAAAGGGGAGGCTTAATAAGATCATAGGCGTAAAAGGCCTTGAAAAGTTTGACGATGTACTTAAAAAGGGGAAGGGAGTCATTGCTATTACCGCACACCTAGGCAACTGGGAGCTTATACCTATGTATTTTGCCAGCATGGGTTATGCCGCGAATGTGGTGGCTCGGCGGGTCTATTACGAGAAATATGATGAATGGACATCATATTTAAGAAGCAATATGGGGGTAAATGTAATATATAGGAGTGACTCTCCTAAACGGCTGCTTAACTTGCTTAAGAATAATGAACTCGTGGGGATCGTGCCTGATCAGGATGTCGATAGCATAGATGGTATATTTGTAGACTTTTTTGGAAAGAAAACATATACGCCTTCGGCTCCGGTCAAGCTGGCGATAGCGGCTGATACTACGATAATACCACTTTTCATAGTTCGTGATAACGGAAAACATACTATCTATGTTGATGAACCTTTCATGGTTGAGAGAGATAGCGATAAGGAGTCTGCAGTATTGAAATATACGCAGAAATGGTCTGATATAGTAGAATCCTATATCAGAAAATATCCAGGACAGTGGGTATGGATGCATAGGCGCTGGAAAACCAGGCCTGGGAGTTAATGATTAGCGTAGAACGTGCATGGTCTAGGGTCTAGGGTCTAGGGTCTAGGGTCTAGGGTCTAGGGTCTAGGGTCTAGGGTCTAGGGTCTAGGGTCTAGGGTCTAGGGTCTAGGGTCTAGGGTCTAGGGTCTAGGGTCTAGGGTCTAGGGTAATATAATATAAAATTCCTACACCCTACACCCTTCGCCCTACACCCTATAGCTTATAGCTTATACGCTAGCCGCTAAATGCTAAAACGATGAAATATTTTAAGCCTTCTTTAATAGTCATATTGATTTTATTAATAGCCTGGTCTTTGAAATCACTTCTATTTAATGAGGAAAAGAGTAAAAATGTCACTAGCGATAAAAATGCGGACGCAATTACAGAAAAAGTGCAATCCTTTTCTTTGCAGGGGTTTTCTGAGTCTGGGGAGCTTATATGGCAGATAAACGGTAAAAGCGCGGACATATATGCGGATGTTATAAACCTTACAGATATAAGTGCTGATTCGCATAATAAGGATATAACTGTTAATCTAAAATCAGACAAAGGAGTGTTTAACAGGAAGAGCAATGATCTAAAGCTTTATGAAAATGTAGTAGTTATAACCAGTGATGGCAGTAGATTGACTACCGATAGCCTGAACTGGGATGCTGCCAAAGAGTTGATTACTACTCAAGAGCGTGTTTACATAGAGCGTGAAGATATGAATGCGGTTGGCCTTGGGGCCAGGGCTTTGCCCAGTCTTAAAAAAGCTCAACTGAATGAAGACGTGAAGGTGAATATAAAGAAACCGATCGCTCTGATCACTTGTGACGGGCCCATGGAGATAGACTACGGCAATAACATAACTTTTTTCAATAATAATGTAAAACTGGATGATAGTAAGGCTCAGATCAGAACAGACAAGGCAACGGCGTATTTTGACCCGGATAAGCGTTTGCTGACCAAGGTTTTATGCGAAGGCAATGTATATATTACACGCGGAGATGACATTACCAACTCGGAAAAATTGACTTACTTTCCGGGCGAAGGAAGAGTTGTCCTTGATGGACGCCCGCGGATAATAATAAACTCCGCGGATAAGATGATAGAAGAGGTAAAGTGAATAAGCTTAAAGTACAAGGCCTTGCCAAGGCTTACAATGGCCGAAATGTTGTAAACAGAGTTGACATTGAAATAAAACGCGGTGAAATAGTGGGGCTTTTGGGGCCAAACGGCGCGGGTAAGACCACTACTTTCTATATGGTGGTAGGGCTTATAGAACCAGATAATGGCAAGATATTATTTGACGATGAAGAGATTACGAAGATGCCCATGTATCGCAGGGCGCGCAAAGGTATAGGTTATCTGTGCCAGGAAGATTCCGTATTTCGTAAACTTACTGTTAAGGAGAATATAATGTCTATTCTTGAGACACTTGGCCTCTCAAGAATAGAGAGAAGAAAGAAGCTCGATAAACTTCTTAACGAGCTTGGAATAGCGCATTTGGCAGAAAATAAGGCATACACGCTAAGCGGAGGAGAAAGAAGAAGGCTTGAGATCACAAGGGCGCTTGTTACTGAACCTTCCTTTCTTTTGCTGGATGAACCTTTTAGCGGTATAGACCCTATTGCTGTGTTTGAAGCCCAGCAGATAATACAGAGGCT